>DASTHD010000061.1:0-18520 GCA_035605555.1 Gaiellaceae bacterium | reverse complement strand
ACACTCGCCGGAGACGACGAGGAAGTCCTCCTGGCCCCGCTCGCCGTGGTACAGGCCGCGCTGACCGGGCGAGAGAATCTGGATGCGGAACCCGAGGTCGGTCCACTCCTGCCGCCCTTCGAAGTCCGTGTCCTGCCCGCGATCCTCGCTTCGGATCCACGATGCGTCGCGCGCGTTGAGCACGAACCAACCCTCGCCCTGGGGAATGAGCCCCGCGTCCGTCTTCTTGAGCTCAGCCTCCGGGACGGCCATCGCCTGACGACTCGTCGTGTCGGTCATGCGGGCATACTGTCGAAAGGAAGCAGCGAGTCGTCCCTGGGATAGAAGTAGAGGACGACTGGACGGCCGCGGAATTGGGAGAGCCTGACGCGCTCGCCCTCGTCGCTCGTCAGCTCGAAGTCGGGCGCCTCCTTGCCTTCTTCCACCATCGCCCCGAGCCTATCCTGTCGGGCCGTGCTGACCGCGCACCAGATCGTCGGGCTGTGCGTCCTCACCGCCGCTGCTGCGGCGACCCTGTGGGGCGCCGTCGCGTACTTTCGCCGGCAGGACGCGGGAATCGCGCTCGGGCATGTCCTCGCCCTGGTGCAGACGCTGCTGGTCGCCCAGGTCGGGCTCGGTCTCCTGCTCGTCTCCGACGGCAGGCGCGCGCCGGACGACCTCCACTACGTGTACGGGACGCTCGCCCTGCTCGTCGTGCTGGCGCCGTGGCTGTACGCACCCGACGAGCCGCGCCGCCGGCTCGCCTGGTTCACGGGCGCGACGCTCGTGGCAGGGGCGCTCGCCACCAGGGCGTATTTGACCTCGGGATGAGACGCCTCTTCGCCGATATGAACCCGACGCTGAGAGGGTTCCTGATCATCGTCGGGATCGTGCTCGTCGTGATCCTGCTCAACCAGCAGACGACGCTTCTTTCGCTCGTCGCGCTGACGAGGATCGCCTTCTTCCTGGCGATCGCCTTTTTCATCTACCTGCTCTGGCGCGAGCGTCGCGGAGAGATCTCGACCTGGCCAACCCGGTCGCAGGTGGCGTTCTACGGCGGCGCGATCCTGATCATCGTCTCCTTTGGCGCCTACATCCTCCAAGGCGCCTCGGGCCGCAGCGCCCTCGCCTTCATCCTCACGATCGTGCTCAGTGCCTTCGCGATGTTCCGCAGTTGGCGCGATCAGCACACGTACCGCTAGGAGCTACGCCTCCGCCGTGACGCCGGCGCCGTCGAGCGCGTCGAGCGCGCGCCGGATCGGCAGCCACTGCCCGACGAAGATCGGCGTGTCGCGCTCCGTGTACCGGCTCGCTTCGCTCTCGCGGAGGGTCAGCATCAGGTGCATGAAGTCCGCCGGCTCGTCGCACTCGAACGCGGTCATGAACTCTTGGTCGTCGATCCCGAACGAGTACGTCGTGTGGTTGTGGATCGTCGCGAACTCGGCGCCGATGCGGATGTGCTCGTCCATCGCGCGCTGTCGCTCGTCCTCGGGCAGCGCGTACCAAGGTCGGATCTTCACGAACGGGTAGACCACGAGGTACGGCGAGTCCTTCGGGACGATCTTCCGCGGCCGCCGCGCGGCCGTGTACTGCGAGGCCTTCGTCGTCGCCAGATACGAGTACGGCGTCTCGAGGTAAGCCGCGATCGGCGTGGCGTTCAGCTCTGCGCCGAGCTCCCCGAGATCCTCGTATCGCTCCGTGATCTTCCAGAGGAAGAAGTCCGTATCCGGTCGCACGCCGGTCGTCGAATACGTGCGGACCGTCATCCGCCCGGCCCACTCGTCGACGACGTCGGCGAAGGCTTCCTTGCCGGCGAGTCGCTCCTCGACCGGCAGCCGCCGCCACGCCGGGTCGACGCGGAAGAACGTGTAGACGACGTACTGGCCGCTCACTGGCACCTAGCAGGATCGTAGATCGGCCACGGCGTCGCGCGACGACTTCGGCGTGTGGTCGGCGTAGTAGACGCCCGACTGCCAGCCCAGCAGGTCCGGCTCGTCCCAGATGTGGAAGAGATAGAGCCCGACGACGGTGTCCTGGTCACAGGCGAGCTCGTACGTCTGACGGTAGTACTCGGCCTGCTTCTCCTCGGGCACCGCGTCCTTCCCGACCGGCGATTTGAGGTTCGTGTAGGCCGAGAGCTTGTCCTCCGGAATGATCGACTGGACGCCGAACTCGGTGTAGAGGATCGGCAGCTTTTCGCCCTCCTGCGCCGTCCCGTCGAACGCCTCCTTGAGCAGGTTGACGAGCTTGTCGTAGTCGGCGATGGAGATCGTCGTCGTGTTCGGGTGGGCGAAGTCCGGCGGCGCCTCAGACCGCTCCAGGTACGGATGGTGTGCGTACGCGTCCATCACGGGCTGGTCCCGGCCGCTCTCGCGGTAGTAGCGCCCGAGGTCGCGGATGAACTGCGTGGGGGAGTGCGTCGGCCGGCTCGAGTCGGCGTCGTCACCGCCACGTGGGGCGGTGGCTCCTCCGACCACGCGAATGTCGACGGAGACCGCCTTGAGGGCGTCGTAGGTCTCCGCGAGCAAGGCGAGGTAGTCGCGGGCGGCGACGTCCTCGCCGTCCGGGCCGTACTGCGGCAGCCAGAAGCGATTGAGGTTCGGCTCGTTCCCCACGATCACGGTCTGGTACGCGGGCACCCGGCGGACGACCGCCGCCGTGTACTGCGCGAACTGCCGCCTCAGCTCGGCGGTGTTCGGCGTCGTCTTGCTCCCTGGGCTCTGCACGATCAGGAGCGGCCGGATCTTCGCGTCGCGCGCGGCGTTGGCTGCGTTCTGCAGCTCCGTGACCTCCAACGCCGTCGGCGCGGTTCGGCCCGGCTCCCAGAAGGCGTTCGTGATCACCGCGCCGAAGCCGGCGGCCGTCGCGTCGGCCATCTTCGTGCTCGCGACCGCGGGATCGGCGTCGCGCACGAAGTACTCCCAGGCCCCGAGCTCGACCCCGTGGTGGTCGCTCTGGCCGGGGACGCCGCAGCCGGCGAGCACCGCTGCGAGCACCACGAGGAGACCCCAATTCCGCACCGTCAGGGGCGAGGCTACCCTCCTTCGGACGTGCCCAACCCGCTCGAACCGAAGCTGAAACGGCTCCCGGCGAAGTCCGGCGTCTACCTCTTCCGCGACTCGGCCGGGAAGATCTTGTACGTCGGCAAGGCGAAGTCGCTCCGTCCGCGCGTCCGCAGCTACTTCCAGCAGAGCGGCGACACGAGAAGCGGGATCGCCGGCATGGTCGGCCGGATCGCCGACCTCGAGGTGATCGTCACGGGCAATGAGGTGGAGGCGCTTCACCTCGAGCAGAACCTCGTCAAGCGCCATCGCCCGCCCTACAACGTCAGGCTCCGGGACGACAAGTCGTTTCCGTACATCGCGGTGACGGTCGAGGACGAGTATCCGCGCGTCATGTTCACGCGGGAACGGCATCGCCGCGGCGTCGTCTACTTCGGCCCGTACGCGAACGCGAAGAAGGTGCGCGAGACGCTCGACGTCCTCAACCGCGTCTTCCGTTTCCGGCCGTGTGAGGGGCCGAAGCCGGGCCGCCACTCGGGGATCCCCTGCCTCGACTTCCACATCGACCGGTGCTACGCGCCCTGCGTCAACTACATCTCGAAGGACGACTACCGGGCGGTGATCGACGGCGTGATCGAGTTCCTCTCCGGGGAGACGCAGCCGATCATCCGCGAGCTCGAGCGCCGCATGAAGGAGGCGGCGGCGAACGAGAGCTTCGAGGAGGCGGCGCGCTACCGCAACCGGCTCTTCTCCGTCCGCCACCTCGCCGAACGGCAGGCCGCCGACCAGCGGGCGGTCGGCACGGTCGACGTGGTCGGGGTCGCGATCGACGGCGGCAAGGCGGCCGTGCAGGTCTTCCCGCTCCGCGACGGGCGGATGGTCGACCGCTACGGGTTCCACCTCGAGAACGTCGAGGGCCACGACGTCGCGGGCGTGCTGGAGGCGTTCGCGCTGGAGTACTACGGCTCCTCGCCGAGCGTGCCGCCGCAGATCATCGTTCCGCGCGACGCCGGCGACACGGACGCTCTCGCCGAGTTCCTCTCGGAGCGGCGGGGATCGCGGGTCGAGGTGCGGACGGCCGAGCGGGGGGAGAAGCGGCGGCTCCAGGAGCTCGCCGACCAGAACGCGAGGGTCGCCCTCGAGGCCGATACTGCGAAGGCGGAGACGTCGCGGCTCCGGCGGGTCGAGGCGCTCGAGGAGCTGCGCGAGGCGTTGAACCTCGAGAGCCTGCCGCTCCGGATCGAGTGCTTCGACGTCTCGAACATCCAAGAGGAATCGCCGGTCTCGGCGATGGTGGTGTTCCAGGACGGCGTGCCAAAGAAGGCGCACTACCGGAAGTTCGGGATCCGCCGGCAGGACGGGCAGGACGACTACGCGGCTCTGGCGGAGGCGGTCTCGCGGCGCTTCTCGCGTCTGGCGACGGTGACGAGCGAGGAGTACGACGAGGGATTCGCAACGGCGCCGAACCTCGTCGTCATCGATGGCGGCAAGGGGCAGCTGTCGGCGGCGATCCAGGCGATGCAGGCATATGACCTGCCGCGGGTCGCGGTGATCTCGCTGGCCAAGCGCGACGAGGAGGTCTTCGTGCCGGACCGGCCGGACCCGATCCGCCTCGACCGCCACTCACCGGCTTTGCAGTTGCTCCAACGTGTTCGGGACGAGGCACATCGCTTCGCGCTCGGATTCCACCGCCAGCGCCGGGACGCCAAGGCGAAGGAGTCGATCTTCGACGACCTGCCCGGGGTGGGGCCGGCGCGACGCCGCGCGCTGCTGCAGCACTTCGGGTCCGCGGAGCGCTTCCTGGCGGCGAGCGAGGACGAGCTCGAGGGGGTCCCCGGGATGCCCGCGAGGACGGCGCGACAGATCTACGCGCAGCTCCACAAGGCCGGCCGGGCCTAACGGACGCGCAGCCTGCCCGGGAGGCGCTTCGCGTCGCTCCCGAAGCGATACGTGCCCCTCGCGAGCTTGAGGCGCCACGTGACGGAGCCGGTGAAGTCCGCGCCGGTCGTCTTGTTCACCCTGCGGCCGGCGAGGCGGAAGTTGTGGCGTGCCGACCGGTCGCGGACGACGATCCTGAACCTGCCGGCCTTGACCGAGGTCGAGCTCAGCGTCGCCTTCCCGCTGGGACCGACGGTCGCGCGGAGCGACCGCACCGCCGGCTTCGGCGGCGGCGTCGGCGAAGTGGCCGAGATGACGACGAAGGAGCCGTTCATCACCTGCCAGTGCGGCTCGCAGGCGTACGCATACCGCGTGCGGTCTCTGAACGTCACGGTGAAGTCCTGCTCACCGACGAACTCGAGCTGGGTGCGGAAGTCGACCGAACCGTCCTGGTTCGAGGCGAGGTGGAAGTTGTGCTGCGTCGAGCGGTCGCGCACCCTCACCGTGTACGTGCCCGTCGGGATCTCGGTCACCTTCTTCCCGTCGGGGAAGGCCAGGCCGATGTCGAAGCCGTCGTTCGTCCCGACTGTCGCGATCAGGAGCTGCCCCTCGGCGCCGCCGGCGCTGCTCGCGAAGAGCGCAAGGGCGGCAACGACGGTGAGGCTGATGATCGCGAAGGCGAGGCGGAAACGCATGACTTGCCCGAGGATTACGACCGCGAGATGATCCGGTCAACTTCCTAACCAAAGAGAGAATTCGATCGCGATCCGCTTCCAGCTGCCGTCCGGCGCCGTCGAGCGCGTCTCGCACGCGTACTCGCCACTCCTCGAGGCCGTGCTCAGCCTCCATGTGCTCGTCGAGCCGAAGCACCACCCGCTGCAGCACCCCTGGGTCCGGCGGATGCGCAAGCTGCCCGCGGTGCTGAAGCGGGAGATCTCGGACTTCTCGTTCGCATACCGGGTCCAGGTGCCCGACCTGCTGGCGCCGAGCCCGGACCAGGAGCTGCGGAGCTTCGAGGACGAGCTCGGCGCCTTCTGTGCGCTCGACGCGGAGACGATCGCGCTCGAGTTCTCGCGCCCGCTCTGGGATCACGAAGGACGGCGCGACACAACGCACCTCGAGCGTCCGGAGGTCCGGAAGCACATCGCCGTGATGGCCGGTCGGTACGGCGCAGACCCGACTCTGACCGCCCTCGTCCACGACGACCCGCTCAGGCTCGCGCGACGGTTCGCGGATCTCGTCTCGGCCTACTGGGACGCGGCCTTCGCCGAGGAGTGGGAGCGGCTCGAGCCTCTGCTCGCAGACACCGTGACCGATGCGGGTCGCCGTATCGCCTCTGACGGCTTCTACGGGTTCGCGCGGAGTGTCTCGCGGCAGCTGCGCGTCGACGAGCAGGCCGAGGAGTTCGGCATCGACCTCCCGCACGACCATCGGGTCGAGGTGACCGCGGACCGACGGCTGCTCCTCGTGCCCAGCGTCTACGTCTGGCCGCACGTTCAGGTCAACTGCGACGAGCCCTGGCCGTTGAACGTGATCTATCCGGCGCCGTTCTTGTCGGAAGACGCTCGGCCGCCGCTGCCCTCGAGTGAGCTCGTCCAGCTGCTGCGGTCGCTCGGCGACCACACGCGGTTGAAGGCGCTGAAGCTGATCGCCGAGCGGCCGCGGTCGACACAGGAGCTCGCGCCACTCGTCGGGATCTCGGAGGCCGGGCTCTCGAAGCACCTGCGGCAGCTGACCGAGGCGGGGTTGCTGAAGACGCGCCGCGAGGGCTACTACGTGCTCTACAGCCTCGTCCCCGAGCGGATCGAGCCCCTGTCGGAGTCGCTCCGCCGGTTCCTGAGCGACCCGTGAACGGGTCCGAACTACGCTCAGTCGGACGAGAGGGGGCGGCATGAAGCTCTCCGAACAGACGATCCTGATCACCGGCGCGACGGACGGGCACGGCCGCGCGCTCGCCCTCGAGCTCGCGACCGACGGCGCGACGGTTCTCGTCCACGGACGCGACGACCGTCGTGGCCGCGAGACGATCGACGGGATCCGAAGCCGAACCGGGAACGACAAGCTCCACTGGCTCCGCGCCGACCTGGCGTCGCTCGACGAGGTGCGTGCGCTCGCCGCGGCGGTGATGGGTGACCATCCTCGCCTCGACGCGCTGGTGAACAACGCAGGGATCGGGGCGGCCGGTCCCCGGCAGGAGAGTCGAGACGGCCTCGAGCTCCGCTTCGCCGTCAACTACCTCGCCGGCTACCTCCTCACCCGGCTCCTGCTCCCGCTGCTGGAACGCTCGGCCCCGGCGCGAATCGTCAACGTCAGCTCTGCCGGGCAGGCGCCGATCGACTTCGACGACGTCATGCTCGAACGCCACTACAGCGGCGTGCAGGCCTACTGCCAGAGCAAGCTCGCCCAGGTGATGTTCACTTTCGATCTCGCCGAGGAGCTGTCCGACGGCGCGGTGACCGCGACGGCGCTCCACCCCGCGACCTACATGCCGACCAAGATGGTGCTCGAGGGCGGCACCCGGCCAATCAGCTCCGTCGCTCAGGGCGTGGAGGCGACGCTGCAGCTCGTTGCCGATCCACAGCTCGAGGGTGTGACCGGCGCTTACTTCAACGGACGCCGGCGGGCCGAGCCGCATCCGCAGGCAAATGATCCGGACGCGCGCCGGCGCCTACGCTCCCTGAGCGATCGCCTCTCAGGGCTCGACCCAAATCGGTAGAACTTCGCGATGACGTCGTTGACGCACGAGGCGATCAAGGGCCGGGTGATCCAGTCCGGCGACGACGAGTACGACGACGCTCGCGCCGTCTTCTACGGGAGCTTCGACCGGCGGCCGGCGCTGATCGCGCGCCCCGCGGACGCGGACGACGTCGCCACGATCGTCTCCGCTGCTCGAGAATCGGGGCTCGAGCTCGCCGTTCGCGCCGGGGCCCATAGTGTCGCGGGCCACAGCACGTCCGAAGGGATCGTGCTCGACCTCCGCGACGTCGACGAGCTCACGGTCGACGGCGAGGGACGCAGCGCCTGGGCCGGTGGCGGGCTGACGACCGGCGCCTACAGCGCCGGTGTGGGCGCAGATGGGCTCGCCACGGGATTCGGCGACACGGGCTCGGTCGGGATCGGCGGGCTGACGCTCGGAGGCGGCGTCGGCTTTCTCGTCCGCAAGCACGGGCTCGCGATCGACAACCTCCTCGCCGCCGAGGTCGTGACCGCCGACGGCAAGGTCGTGCGCGCTGACGCCGAGCAGCATCCCGACCTGTTCTGGGCGCTCCGCGGCGGCGGCGGCAACTTCGGGGTCGTCACCCGGTTCCAGTTTCGGCTTCACGACGTGCATGCGGCCGTCGGCGGGATGCTCGTCCTCCCGGCGACGCCGGAGGTGATCGCGTCGTTCGTCGGCGAGGCCGAGGCGGCGCCCGAGGAGCTCTCGTCGATCGCGAACATCTTTCGCGCGCCGCCGATGCCGTTCTTGCCGGCCGAGTCTCACGGTCGGCTGGTGCTGATGGCGACGGTGCTCTACGCCGGGCCGCCCGAGGAGGGCGAACGAGCGATCGCCCCGCTCCGCGCCCTGGCCGCCCCGCTCGCCGACATGGTCAAGCCGATGCAGTACCAGGAGATCTTCGCGCTGACCGAGGGCGCACCGCACCCGGTTGCGTTTGCTGCCCGGAACCTGTACGCCGACGGGCTCGACCTCCGTGCCGCCGAGGCGATTGTCGAGCGGGTCGAGGCCGCCACCGCGCCGATGGCGGCCACGCAGATCAGGGTGCTCGGAGGTGCGGCGGCGCGCGTCCCCGTCGACGCCACCGCTTACGCCCACCGTCAGCGACGCCTGATGGTGAACGTGGCTGCGATCTTCGAGGACCCGGAGGAGGCGCAGACTCACGAGAGCTGGGCGGACGGCCTTGCCTCCGCGCTGAGGGACGGGGACACGGCCGCCTACGTCAACTTCCTCGGCGACGAGGGAGAGGCGCGAGTCCACGACGCCTACCCGGCCCCGACCTGGAAGCGACTCGCCGAGGTCAAGCGGCGGTACGACCCGGAGAACCTCTTCCGGGCGAACCACAACATCCCACCGGACTAGCCGATTGGGATCGAGGCCGCGAAGAGCGGTTGGTCGAGGCGCCCGCCCGCCGGGGATGCGAGCACGAACACCGGTACCGCCCGCCCGCCCGCGAACGAGGTCGAGATGTAGTCCCCGACCATCGCGCCGGCCGCCTGCGCGACCCAGTCCAGTCGGAGCGACTGGGGGCTCAGCCGCCGTGGGGCGCTCCATGAGCGGCCGCCGTTCCTGGACGAGACGACCTCCACGTCCAGCTGCCCGCTTCGGCCGGCGCGGTAGTACGTCAGGGCGAGTGCCCCCGAACGCGTGGGATCAACGGCGATGCCCGGGATGACGTAGTCGGCGACTGCGTTGGTAGCAGGAACGCGTCTCGGCCCGACCCACGTCACGCCGTCGGCTGAGCTCGACAGCATGAGGTCGTCACGGCTGCACCCCGGCCGCGCGCCGCAGTCCGGCCAGACGACGTAGACGACGCCGTTGCGATCGACCTCGGCGCTCGGGAGCGGCGGTGCCCGAAGACCGGGGGTGGGGCGGAAGTTCGCCGACGCCACGGTGACCGGAGCGGAGAACGTCGCGCCGCCGTCAGCCGAGCGAAGCGCCGCAACGCGGTTCTCGTCGTAGAAGGGGACGATCAGGTCGCCGTCAGGCTGGACGACGGGCTGCGGTGCCGGCGCCCACCGCCCGACGATCGACGGCCGCCCGGCGTTCCCCGGCGCCGAGACCTGCGGTCCCCAGGTCAGTCCGCCGTCGCGCGAGGCCTGGAACTCGAGTCGCAGCGAGCGAAGGTCGCTGTACGTGGCGTAGCAGCTGCCGCGGAACGGGCTGGCCGTCCCGTTGTCGCAGACGATCCACTCCTTGTCGAACGGGAGGTCCGGCCCCCACGGCGCCTGGTTCACGGCCACAGGCGCGCTCCAAGCGATCCCGTCGGCCGAGCGGCTGACGACGACGGCCGCCGCCTGGCCGTCGTTGATCGCGAGCGACGCGATCAGCCAGACGCGATGGAGCGAGTCGTAGGCGACTGCGGGGTCGCTCGCCCGGAGCCACGGGCCGGCTGGGCTGGAGGCGACGGTCAGCGAGGGGAGCCGGCCGGAGCGCCACGTCCTCCCGCGGTCGCGGCTGGTCCCCCAGCCGATCGCGACAGCGCCGCCGTCGCGGAACCGGCCGACCTGGAAGGCGGCGACGACCGTGTTCCCGAAGGAAAGGCTGTCGGGCTCGGCGATCGTCGAGTGCTGCGCCGGCGAGCGAAAGGGGTCGCGCGCGACGACCCGGGCCACGAGCTCGCAGTCGCGGGCGATGCGATCGGCGGGGTCCGCGGTGACGAGGTCGCGGCCGCGACCGCAGCGGACGGTGTCGCGACCGCCGCCGTCGACCTTGACGCGGTCGTTCCCGCCGCGGGCGTCGATCCGGTCGGCCCGCGGGCCGCCTCGCAGGAGGTCGCTGTGCGGTGTTCCGTGCACGACAGCCGCGCCTGCCGTCCCTGCGAGCACAGCAAGGGCCGCCGCGGCGACCAGGGTGACACGGCGGCCCATGTGCCTGTTCAGACGGCCGCGCCTCGCACCTGTTGTTGTTCTGCCGTTAACGAGTGTCGGGCGGCCCGGCGCCGTCGGTGTCCGGGGCCATGAACGGGTAGCGGTAGTCCCTGGGCGGGACGAAGGTCTCCTTGATCGTCCGCGGGCTGACCCAGCGGATCAGGTTCCACATCGAGCCGGCCTTGTCGTTCGTCCCCGACGCACGCGACCCGCCGAACGGCTGCTGCGCCACGACGGCGCCGGTCGGCTTGTCGTTGACGTAGAAGTTGCCGGCCGCGTAGCGCAGCTTCTCGTTCGCGTCCTCGATCGCCGAACGGTCCTCCGAGAAGACGGCGCCGGTGAGGCCGTACGGGGCCGTGTCGTCGACCAGCTCGAGCGTCTCGTCCCACTTCTTCTCCGGATAGACGTAGGTCGTCACGATCGGGCCGAAGAGCTCCTCCCGCATGAGCTCCGACCGGGGGTCGCTCGTCTCCAGCACCGTCGGCTCGATGAAGTAGCCCTGACTGTCGTCCGTGCCGCCGCCGACCACGACCTCGGCCTTGTTCTTCGCGGCGTTTTCGATCGCCTCGCGGTGCCCGGCGAACGCCTTTGCGTCGATTACGGCGCCCATGTAGTTCGAGAAGTCCGAGACGTCGCCCATGCGGATCGTCGAGACCTCCTTGACGAGCCGCTCGCGGAGCTCCGGCCACAGGTTCGACGGAGCGTAGACGCGGGAGGCGGCGGAGCACTTCTGGCCCTGGTACTCGAAGGAACCCCGCAAGATGGCGGTCGCGAGCGCCTCGACGTCGGCGGAGGGATGGGCGACGATGAAGTCCTTGCCGCCCGTCTCGCCGACGATCCGGGGGTAGTTCCGGTAGTTGGCGATCGAGCTCCCGATCGTGTTCCACATCGACTGGAACACCGGGGTGGAGCCCGTGAAGTGGACGCCGGCGAGGTGCTCGCTGCCGAGCGCGGCGTTGCCGATGGTCGAGCCGTCGCCGTAGACGAGGTTGATCACGCCGGGCGGCAGGCCTGCCTCCTCGAACAGCCGCATCAGCCAGTACGCGGAGTAGGCGGCTGTCGAGGCCGGCTTCCAGACCACCGTGTTCCCCATCAGAGCCGCCGAGCTCGGCAGGTTGCCGGCGATCGCTGTGAAGTTGAACGGCGTGACGGCGAAGACGAAGCCCTCGAGGGGCCGGTACTCCATCCGGTTCCAGGTGCCGGGTGCAGAGATCGGCTGCTCGTCGTAGATGCGGAGCATGAACTGGACGTTGAAGCGGAAGAAGTCGGTCAGCTCGACGGCGGCGTCGATCTCGGCCTGGTGCGCCGTCTTGGACTGGTTCAGCATCGTCGCCGCGTTGAGCGTGTCGCGCCACGGCCCCGAGAGGAGCTCGGCGGCGCGGAGGAAGACCGCGGCGCGCTCCTCCCACGGCCAGCGGTGCCAGTCCTCCCACGCCTCCCCGGCCGCCTCGATCGCGCGGTCCACCTCTGCCGCGCCGCCCTTGTGGACGTCGGCCAGCACGTGATCCTTGTCGTGCGGCATCACGGCCTCGAAGGTCTCGCCGTTGCGCAACTCCTCGCCGCCGATCACCGAGCCGATCTCGATGCGGTCGCCCTTCAGCTGGTCGAGGCGCCGCTGGAGCGATCTGCGCTCCGGCGAACCGGGTGCGTAATCGCGGATCGGCTCGTTCCGCGGCGCCGGGGGTCTGGCGAGGCCGGGGCGACTCATCGGGGGGATTGTAGATTCGACAGACATGCCGCTCTCGGAGGAGGTTCGCAGTGAGCTCGCAGGGATCGCCCCGCGGCGCGAGTGCGATCGCCTCGCCGAGCTCTCCGCGCTCTTCCACACCGCCGGTCGGATCCACCTCCGCGGGCGGGGTGAGGTCTCGCTCCACCTCGATCTCGCCAGCTCGGCCGTCGCCCGCCGGGCGTTCAGTCTGCTGCGCGGCTTCGGCGTCCCGTGCGAGATCCGCAGCTACAAGCGGCGGTCGTTCAGCGGCGAGAGCCGCTACCAGCTCCACGTTCCCGGGGAGGCGCGCGCGATGCAGGTGCTGCACGAGGCCGGCGTCGTCAGTGCGAGGTTGAGCCCGCTCGAGCGGCCGCCGAGGCGCGTGGTCGGACGCTCGTGCTGCCGCGGCGCCTACCTTCGCGGCGCGCTGCTCGGCGGTGGAAGCGTTTCCTCACACCACGCCGAAGTCCGAACCGGAAGCAGGGCCGGGGCCGAGTTCATCGCCGAGATCGCCTCCGTGGAGGGCATTCCGCTCTCGGTCCGCGAGCGGGCCGACCACGCGGCTGCCTACGCCAAGGGAGCGGAGGCGATCGGCGAGCTGCTCGCCGCGGCCGGCGCCGCCGGGGCGGTGCTGACCTTCGCGGAGCGGGCGGTGGTTGGGGCGGCGAAGGCGCGCGCGAACCGGCTCGCGAACGCCGACCACGCAAACCTCGTCCGCTCGAGCCGCGCCGCGAGCGCACAGCTGCGCGCGCTCCGGCGGCTTCAGCGGCGCGGCGCGCTTGCGCGGCTGCCGCAGCAACTGCAGGAGCTCGCCGAGCTGCGGCTTGCGCATCCGTCGCTCTCGCTGCGGGAGCTGGGCCTGAAATGCCGGCCGCCGGCCACGAAAGCGACCGTGCACCGCAGGCTCCAGAAGCTGATCAGGCTCGCGGATCCCTAGACGGGCAGGACGACTGTGGTGCGGCCGGGACCCCTGCCAATCTGGGCGGCGGGCCGGAGGGGAAGCTCCGAGGACGACCTCCCCCTCCAGTTGAACCGCGCTCCGGACCGTGGCGCCGAACGGGGTCTGAATTCAGCGCCGGACGAGCGCAGACCCGCCGTCAAGTGAGTATGACGGAAAGGGGTCAGGTGGGCTACCGGGTGACCCGTAACGGTGCGGAGAACGTCGAAGAACGGCGGGAATTCATCGCCGCGCGGAGCTTGACGCGGAAGGTGTAGCGGCCCGGGCGGAAGCGGGTCGAGAAGCGCACGATCCGCGAGCGATAGGCCTTGGCCGTTGAGCGTCGGGTCAGCACCTTGCGCTTCCCTCGCAGCAGCGTCGCCTCGACGAGGGCGTCTTCGTTCGCGTTCGCGACGAGGGCGAGCGTCAACCGCCGCGCCGGCACGACCCGGCTCTTCGGGAACCGGACCTTGGCGCCGTCGACCCTGTTCGAGTGCCGCCAGGAGCGCGTCCGGCCGGAGCAGTTGCCGTTCGTCTGGGCGATCGCCGCCTTGACCGCCTCGAAGGAGGCTCGCCGGGTGCCGTCGGCGCGCACGAGGCCCGCCTGCCACCGCTCGAGGTCGGGCTCGTCACGGAGCAGGAAGAAGAGGATCGAGCTCACCGACGCGTCGCACGCGAGGTAGCGGACGGCGTCGCCGTAGATCCTCGCCTGCGCCGCCTCGGTGGTCGGCCGGATCGTCTCGCGGCCGAAGTACGGGCTCGAGGTGGCTGTTACCACGCCGACCTGCCAGCCCAGCTCGTCGAGCCGGAAGGTGATTCTGCCGCGGGTGCGGCCCTCGCCGAAGGTTGGCTGCGCCGTGCCGTGGAAGGCGTCCCAGAAGGCTTGCTTGATCCGGTTGAGGTTCGGGACGCCGGCGTTCGGCCACCGGTAGCCCTTCAGCAGTGGGTCGGTGTCGTGGTCGGGATAGGGGTGGAAGGCGAGCTCGTCCATCACCGGCTTCTTGCGGCGGCTCGCGCGGTACGCCTTGCCGAGTGCGTTCAGGAAGCGGACCGGGGACGTCGAGACGTTGTCGGTTGCACGCGGCTGGTCGTTTCCGCGGGGGGAGAGGCCGACCCCGACCACGCGGATCGAGGGATCGATCGCCTTCAGCGAGTCGTATGCGGCCGCGAGGAGGGAGAGGTAGGAGCGGGCCGAGGCGTTCCGTCCCGCGCGGTCGAACTGCGGCTGCCAGAACAGCGGCTGGTTCGGCTCGTTGCCGATGATGAAGGCCTTCACCGTCGGGTAGGTGCGCGCGAGGAGCGCGACGTAGTCGGCGTACAGCCGGACGGCGTTCGGGTTGTCCGCAACCGTCCTGGCCTTCGTCGGCGCGACCGAGAAGACGACGTCCATCCCCCGCAGGGTCGCGAGCGGGACGTAGGCGTCGAGCGCCGCCTGGTTCTGGATCGTCGTCGGCGAGCTGACGTCGAACGGCACGGCCACGCGGTTCTGCCGCATCCCGAGCTCGCCGAGGCTGTCGAAGAACCAGGTCGACAGGTTGGCGTTCAGGCCGAGATCGTCGGCGACGCCGAGCTTGACGTCCGCGGATGCTCCGCCGGCCAGCACCAGGGCGGCGGAAAGGGTGGCGAGGAAGCTGGAGAGGAATTTCACGGCGGCTCTGTATGCCTCGGTTCGACGTCTCGGCGCTGAACCCCCCTTCCGGGGGAGCCGGACTAGAGTTCAAGACAGCAATCGGAGGGAGGCCATGGCGAAACGCGTTGCGGTCAACGGATTCGGACGGATCGGGCGGAACTTCTTCCGCGCGTACCTGAAGCGGGAGCCCGACTTCGAGGTCGTCGCCTTGAACGACCTCGCCTCGCCGGACGTCCTCGCGCACATGCTCAAGTACGACTCCACGCACGGCGTCCTCGACCGGGAGATCGGGCACGGCGAGGGCGAGCTGACGGTGGACGGAAAGTCGGTCCGGGTGAGCTCAGAGCGCGACCCGACCGCCCTACCGTGGGGTGACCTCGACGTCGACGTGGTCGTGGAATCGACCGGCCTCTTCACCGACAGAGACGGCGCGGCCCAGCATCTCGAAGCGGGCGCGGCGAAGGTGATCATCTCGGCGCCGGCCACGGACCCGGATTTCACGGTCGTCCTCGGCGTGAACGACGGGGACTACGACCCCGACCAGCATCACGTGATCTCGAATGCCTCGTGCACGACGAACTCCGTCGCGCCGATGGCCAGGATCCTCCTCGACGAGTTCGGGATCGAGTCGGGCTTCATGACGACGGTGCACGCCTACACGACCGAGCAGCAGCTCCAGGACCAGATCGCCCTGACGCGGAAGGGGAAGCCCGACCTACGCCGGATGCGGGCGGCGCCGCAGAGCATCATTCCGTCGACCACGGGGGCGGCCAAGGCGACCTCGCTCGTGATCCCCGAGCTGAAGGGGAAGCTCGACGGCATGGCGCTCCGTGTGCCCGTGCCCGACGGAAGCGTGACGGACCTCGTCTGCATCCTCTCGCGCGATGCGTCGGCCGAGGACGTGAACGCGGCCTTCCGTCGCGCCGCCGGCTCCGACCAGTGGGACGGGATCATCCAGTACACCGACGACGAGATCGTCTCCGCCGACATCGTCGGGAATCCGCACTCGCTGATCGTCGACGGGCTGTCGACGATGGCGAACGGCCGGATGGTGAAGGTGATCGGCTGGTACGACAACGAGTGGGGCTACAGCTGCCGCCTCGCCGATCTCGTCGAGAAGGTGGCGGCGTCGGTCGCCGAGCCGGTCAGCGCGTAGGTGCGAAAGCCTCGGTCGGTCCGCGACGCGGACGTCGCGGGTAAGCGCGTGCTCGTGCGGGCCGACCTGAACGTGCCGCTCGAAGGAGGGCAGGTCGCCGACGACACGCGCATCCGCGCGGCGCTGCCGACGCTCGAGCTGCTGCTCGAGCGGGAGGCGGCGGAGGTCGCCGTCTGCTCGCACCTCGGCCGGCCGAAGGGGCCGGATCCGGCCTACGCCATGGCGCCGGTCGAGGCGCGGCTACACGAGCTGGTGCCGGGCGAACGGGTCGCCGTGCTCGAGAACACGCGCTTCGACGCGCGGGAGACGAAGAACGACCCGGAATTTGCGCGTGAGCTCGCCGATGGCCGCGATCTCTTCGTCATGGACGCGTTCGGCTCCGCCCACCGAGCGCACGCGTCGACAGTGGGCGTTGCCGAGCTGCTCCCCGCCTACGCGGGCCTGCTCCTGGAGCGAGAGCTGGAGATGCTCGGCCGCCTGCTCGGTGAGGTCGACCGGCCCTTCGTGCTCGTCTCCGGGGGCGCCAAGGTCGAGGACAAGCTCGGTGTGCTCCAGAATCTCGGCGGGAAGGCGGATGAGGTGCTGATCGGCGGGAAGATGGCGGAGGAGCTACGCGAGGAGAATCCGCTGGAGTTCGAAGTGGTGCTGCCCAAGGACGTCGTCGCCGCCTCCGCCTTCGAGGCGGACGCCGAGACCCAGGTGGCGCCGTACGACCAGCTGCCCGGCGGCTGGCTCGGCCTCGACATCGGGCCTCAGACGCGGGAGGACTTCGGCCGGAGGCTCCGGGCAGCGAAAACCGTGTTCTGGAACGGCCCGATGGGCGTGTTCGAGTGGCCGCGGTTCGCGGCGGGGACGCAAGCTGTCGCGGAAGCCGTGGCCGGGGTCGACGGCTTCACGGTCGTCGGCGGCGCCGACTCCGTGCGGGCGCTCCACGAGGCGGAGCTCGCCGATCGCGTCTCGTGGGTCTCGACCGGCGGGGGCGCCTCGCTCGAGCTCCTCGAAGGGAAGGAACTTCCCGGTGTGGCGGCAATCCCGGAGACCTAAGTGCTGATCGCCGGCAACTGGAAGATGTACAAGACCGCCACGGAAACCGCGGGCTTCTGCCACGAGCTCCGGGCGGCACTGGAAGACGTCGAGGGCGTGGACGTCGCGGTCTGCCCGCCGTTCACCGGTCTCGCGCCCGCGGTTCAGGCGCTCGCAGATACCGAGATCGCGGTTGCGGCGCAGAACGTCCACTGGGAGCCGGAGGGCCCGTACACCGGAGAGATCTCCGCTCCGATGCTCGTCGACCTCGGGGTCTACGGGGCGATCGTCGGGCACTCCGAACGGCGGCAGTACTCCGGCGAGACCGACGAGAGCGTCGGCCGCCGCACTGCGGCAGCGCTCGAGGCGGGCCTCTGGGTGATCGCCTGCATCGGCGAGAGCGACGAGGAGCGCGAGCGCGGTGAGACCGAGGACGTCCTCCGGAGCCAGCTCGTCGCCCTCGAATCGCACGACGACCTCGTGATCGCGTACGAGCCCGTTTGGGCGATCGGAACCGGCAAGACGGCGACGCCGGAGCTCGCGCAGGAGGCGCACGCGTTCATCAAGGCGATCCTCGACGTGCCGGTGCTCTACGGCGGCTCCGTGAAGCCGGAGAACGCCGCCGAGCTCCTCGCGCAACCGGACGTCGACGGCGCGCTCGTCGGCGGCGCCTCGCTCGAGGTCGACTCCTTCGTCGCGATTTGCCGAGCCGGCGTTTCCCTCTAGTCGCGCTCGTGATCCTCGACGGGTGGGGCTGCGCGCCGCCCAGCCCTGGGAACGCGGTGGAGCAGGCTCGGACGCCGGTGTTCGACGACCTCTGGGCGCGCTATCCGCACACGACGCTGAAGGCATCCGGGGAGGCCGTCGGCCTCCCCGAGGGCCAGATGGGGAACTCCGAGGTCGGCCATCTCACGATCGGCTCGGGGCGGGTGCCGCTCCAGGACCTCGTCCGGATCAACCGCGCGATCGAGTCGGGCGATCTCTTCGAGAACGACGCGATCCTCGGGGTCTTCCGGCGGGCGAAGGAGCGTGGCACGAAGGTTCATCTGATCGGGCTCGTCTCGTACGGCGGCGTCCACTCGCACATCGACCACTTCCGCGCGCTGCTCGAGCTGGCGGAGCGAGAGGGGATGGCGGATCGCACCTGGATCCACGCGTTCACGGACGGACGCGACGTCTCGCCGGACTCGGCCGTGCACGACCTCGCGGAGTTGCCGCAGGACCGGATCGCAACGATCGTCGGGCGTTACTACGCGATGGACCGCGACGCGCGCTGGGACCGGACCGAGCGGGCGTTTGCGGCGCTGGTCGAGAACGGCGAGGCGCACACCGGGTCAGACCCGGTGTCGGAAGTGCAACGGAGCTATGACGAGGGCGTCACGGACGAGTTCATCGAGCCGATCGTCCTCGTGGGCACGCCGCGGATCGAGCCGGACGATTGTGTCTTCTTCGTGAATTTCCGCCCCGATCGCGCCAGGCAGTTGACGCAGAAGCTGCTGGCCTCACGATTCGACGTGACGACGATGACCCGCTATCGCGAGGACTTCGACTGCCCCGTGGCATTCCCCGAGCAGGAGCTCCGTGGGGTGCTGGCGGAGGTCCTGGCGGAGCACGGCGTCAAGCA
>DASTHD010000052.1:0-3111 GCA_035605555.1 Gaiellaceae bacterium | reverse complement strand
GCGCTCGCGCCCCACCAGATCAGGAAACCGGCAACGACGACCCCTAACAGCGTCGCTGCGCCTCGCGTCAAGCCTCGCATGCCATCACCTCCACCGCCGTGACCGGCGGAACGACTCGCGTCGAGGGCGGGATTATGCCCTTGCACAGCCGACGACGAGGTTGGCGGCTCGCCGCGGCGGCTCCACGTCCATCATCCCGACGGCAAGGTCGACGGCGTCGGCTTCCTCGAGCAGACGGTCCCGGATAGCTAGGCGGGTTTGCCTGCCTCGATCCAGTCCTCGAACAGCTCGACCTGCTCCTCGGGCCAGGCGCCGTCGCACGGCATCGAGCCGTTTCGGAGGCGCGCCAGAATCGGGTCACTCATTCGCGAAACGTCGTCGTACGACCAGAGGTCGAAGTTCGAGAGCATCGACCGGCGGTCCCTGTCCCGGAACAGCGGCTTGATGTTGCCGTCGAAGCTGATCGGTTCGCCGGCTGCGGACACCCGGGCCTCCTCAGCTAGTCGTGGTGGCCTGATCGCCCATCGCACTGGGCGGCCTCCGGCCGACTTCGAGCGATCGAGCCAGGTCGGTGATCGAGAGCAGGCCCGCGAGGCGGCCGTTTTCGATCACGAGGCCTCGGTTCGCCGTCGTCCCGGACAACTCCGCCAGGGCGTCCACCGCCGAGTCGTCCTGGTTGAGCACTGGGACCTCGTCGAGCGGGATCATCGTGTCCCGCACCCGCCGCGCGTCCCACTCCGAGCGCGGTACAGCGGCGACCGAGGCGAAGGCGAGGAGGCCGATCGGGGCGCCTCCATCGACGACGGGATAGGTGGTGAACCGTTGCGACCCGGCGACGTCGTCCATGAAGCGCCCGATCGTCGCGTCGGCGTCGACGGTGAGGGGGCGGCGCGCCATCAGGTCGCGAACGTGCAAACCGGCGAGCGCCTGCTCCGTCGCGGCGTAACGAGCTTCCGCTTTCGCGCCCTGTAGAAGGAACCAGCCGATGAACGCGAGCCAGGCGCCGCTGAACGAGCCCTGGAAGATGAACATCGCCAGGCCGAGCGCGATGAAGAGGTAGCCGAAGCCCTGTCCGATCTCGGACGCGATGCGGGTCGCCCAGTGGTAGTCCCCCTTGGCCCGCCAGAGCACCGCGTGCAACACGCGACCCCCGTCCAGCGGCGACGCGGGGAGAAGGTTGAAGGCGGCAAGGATCAGGTTGATGTACCCGAGCCAGGCTGCGGCTCCGTCCACGGCGCTCGGGAAACCGGCGAGCGCGATCAACACGAACAGGATGCCGAGGCCGATCGAGACGAGCGGCCCCGCCAGGGCAACGCGGAACTCGGCACCCGGGCTCGCGAATCGGTCCTTGAACTCCGAGACGCCGCCGAACAGCCAGAGAGTGATCGAGTCGACCTCGATCCCCTCGTGCCGGGCCACCCACGAGTGTCCGAGCTCGTGGAGCAGGATCGACACCAGGAACAAAAGGGCGCCGACAATGCCCGTCACGAGGTAGGTGCCGTCTGAGAGGCCCGGGTTCTGCGACGGGAGCACGCCGGACGCCAGCGACCAGACGATCAGGACGAACACCGCGATCAGGCTCCAGTTGAGCCGAACCTCGACGCCTCCGTAGCGGCCGATCGAGAAGTTCCCGTCCATCTTCCGTTCCCTGCGCTTCGTCTCCGCCCCGGCGCTTGGCGCGCCGGCCGCTGCTTCGCTAGCCATCGAGGTCTCCTCTCGTGACGATGCGGTCACTTTCGCTCGGGCGCGCATTCGTCGCGCCCGTGGAAGCCACTGGTTACGACGGTTGGTCGCCGAGGATCGCCGCCGCGTCCTCGGCGTCATCCTCGTCGACGAGGAGGCGCGCACCGCCCGAGAGGTCGAACGGGTACGCGCCGCCCGCGTCGTCGGATTCGATCACGGAGTCGATTCCCGCGGCTGTCAGCGCCGTCTGGGCGAGCTCTGCATCGCTTCGCGTCGGGTAGGTACCGGAGACGACCATCGGACTAGACCCCAAGGCTACGCCGCATGGGCTCCGCCCGGAAGTGCCTCGCGGAGCTCCCTGCGCGAGTGGATGTCGAGCTTGAGGAACACCTTCCGCAGGTGCCACTCCACCGTGCGCGGGCTGAGGAACAGCTGGGCGCCGATCTCCGGGTTCGTATGGCCGGTGGCGGCTAGTCGGGCGATCTGCTGCTCCTGCGCGGTCAATTGGTCCCGTGTCTCGTCGGTGCGTTTGCGGACCTTCATGCCGGTCGCGGCAAGCTCGCGGCGTGCGCGCTCGGCGAACGCGTCGGCGCCAAAGTCGCTCAACATCTCGTAGGCACTGCGGAGCTGCTCGCGTGCGTCCACGCGCCGGCCTTCGCGGCGCAACCACTCGCCGTAGAGCAGATGTGCGCGGGCGAGCTCGGGGCGGACCGGCGTGCGTCCGAGTCGAGCGACCGCTTCTTCGTACAGCGGCTCTGTCGCGCCGCCGTCGCTCACCAGCGCCCGTGATCGCGCGGCGATGCCGAGGCCCCAATCGGCATCGCTCGGGCTCGTGGCCTCGACGAGTCGCTCGGCCGCCTCGGCTGCGAGGCCGGCGTTGCCGCTTCGGACGCCGGCCTCCACCAGCTCCGCCAGCGCCCAATGAGAGACGAAGAGCTCTGGTACGGCGTCGCTCGCCTGACGCGCTGCGGCCAGGGCCTCCTCGTAGTGGCCGAGGCCGTTGCAGAGGACGGCGGTCGCCCAGCGCGCGTACTGGACGCCGAGCCCTTCGCCACTCGCGGTGGCGTCGTCGATCGTCGTCTTCAGGAGGGGGAACGCTTCGTCTTCGGGGCCCTGGTAGGCGGCGAGCAGCATCGCGCCGTACGGTGCGATGTGGACGCCGGTCGCGCCGGTCACGGCATCGGCCTCGGCGACCACGGACCCCGCCCCGGCGAAGTCACCCCTCCACGTGAGGACGATCCCCGCGCCCTGCAGCGCGGTCGCCAGCAGCGCAAGCGCCCCAGCCTCGCGAGCGAGCTGCAGCTGTCGGGTGATGACCGCGTGGAAGCTCTCCATGTCCCAGAGCGCGGCGGCCGCAGTCGCGGCCATGGCTCCCCACTGGAGCACGAGCTCGTCGTCGCGAAACGCGCTGACCGCCTGCCGGAGCGT
>DASTHD010000049.1:0-17452 GCA_035605555.1 Gaiellaceae bacterium | reverse complement strand
GCGAGCGCGATGCGCATGCCAAGGGCTTCGGCTGGTCCAAACGGGCCGCTAGTCACTCGGAAGGGGGAGACGAAAACGGCGCAGTTGCGCTGATATTGGGGACAGGGCTCCTGTGGCGGGGGCCTCACTGCGATGCGGCGTCTTCCTCACATCCTCAGCCCTCGGCTGTTCGGGTTCCTGCTGGCGACCCTGCTGGGCGTCTACGCCTCGATCTGCCTGTTCGGCCTGACCAAGCACGGTATCGGCGCGGCAATCGACGTCCCGCTCTACACGGCGCTCGAGATCGGCGCCGCGCTCTTCTGCCTGGCGCGTCCGATCGTCAACCCGCACAACCGCGCTGCCTGGATCGCCGTCGGCCTCGGGATCCTGTCATTCGCCATCGGTGACATCTACTTCTCGTTCTGGCTCGCCGAGCTCGACTCGCCCCCGTACCCCTCTTTCGCCGACCTCGGCTACCTCGGCCTCTATCCGCTGATCTATCTCGGCCTGGGCCTGCTCCTACGGAATCGCACGCTCGAGGCGAACCGGAGCTTCTGGCTCGACGGGACGATCGCCGGACTGACCGTCGCGGCCGTCGGGGCGGCGCTGCTCTTCAACACGATCGTCGACACGACCGGCGGCGACTTCTGGACGATCGTGACGAACCTCTCCTATCCGCTGGGCGACCTCGGGCTGCTCGTGATCGTCCTGTCGACCCTGGGGCTGACCGGCTGGCAGATCGACCGCGTGTGGGGCTGCATGCTGCTCGGCTGCGCCATCTTCGCCGTCACGGACACGGCCTACCTGTACCAGACCGCCGTCGGCACCTACGAGCAGAGCACGATCCTCGACGCGGGCTGGCCGGCCGGCCTGCTGCTCTTCGCCTTCGGCGCCTGGCAAACGCCACGCACGATGGTGCACCGGCGGCTCGAAGGCTTCCGTGTCCTCGCCGTGCCGGTGGGCTTCGGCCTGCTCGGCCTCGGCCTGCTCGTCTACGACCACTTCCACCGCCTGAACCATGCGGCGCTGCTCTTCTCGACGGCGGCGATCGGGGCCGTGATCGGACGAATGGCGCTCACGTTCCGCGAGAACACCAAGCTGCTGAAGCAGAGCCGCCGTGACGCCGAGACCGACGCACTCACCGGGCTGGCGAACCGGCGCAAGCTTCTCCTCGACCTGGACGAGCGGCTGGCGGCACGGGTGCCGACGCTGCTGATCCTCTTCGACCTCGACGGGTTCAAGTCGTACAACGACGCTTTCGGCCACCCCGCCGGGGACGCGCTGCTGCGCCGGCTGGCGCAGAAGCTCGACGCAGCCTGCGCGGAGCTCGGCCACTCGTACCGCATGGGCGGCGACGAGTTCTGCCTCCTCGCCAACGGCGACCCGTCGCAGCGCGCCTCCATCGTCGCCACGGCGACGAAGGCGCTCGAGGACGAGGGCGAAGGATTCAAGATCACCTGCGCCTACGGCGCGATCGTCGTCCCCGGAGAGACGAGCGACCTCTCCGAGGCGCTGCGGATCGCCGACACGCGCATGTACGGCAACAAGGACTCGCGCCGCGCGTCGGCAGTCCGCCAGTCGAAGGACGTTCTGCTGAGCGTGCTGAGCGAGCGGGACGCCGAGCTCCGAGGGCACCTGACCGGGGTCGCGCAGCTCGCGCGCGCTGTCGGGGCCAAGCTCGAACTCCCCACTCACGAGCTTCACGACCTGGGCCTCGCGGCCGAGCTTCACGACGTCGGGAAGCTCGCGATCCCGGACGCGATCCTCCGGAAGCCCGGGGCGCTGACGGACGAGGAGTGGACTTTCGTCCACCGGCACACGCTCGTCGGCGAGCGAATCCTCTGCGCCGCGCCGTCGCTCGAGCGGATAGGGCGCCTCGTTCGCTCGACGCACGAGCGGCTCGACGGGCTCGGCTACCCCGACGGGCTGAGCGACGAGGCTATCCCGCTGCTCTCGCGGATCATCGCCGCGTGCGACGCTTTCTTCGCGATGACGGAGGAGCGGCCGTACCGCCGCGCCATGACCTCCGAGGACGCGATCAGCGAGCTCCGCCGGTGCGCCGGGACCCAGTTCGACCCGGTCGTGGTCGAGGCGCTGATCAGCGCGTACATCGAAGCAGGCCTCGAGCTCGTCGCCTAGTCCGGCGGCCTAGGCCGCTGCGGATTTCTCGGCGCAAATCTGCGCGAAAGGACACCTGGTCGCGCCGGAAGGGCGTTGGTAGCGTCGCCGGCATGTCCAACGCCCTGCTCCTCGCCGAGCCCGAGCCCGCGACCCGGGGCTTTCTCGAACGCCACCTGCGGCAAGACGGCTTCGAGGTCGTGGAGGCGCTGGACGGCGAGGCGCTCGAGCTGCTCGAGCTCGCCCGGCCGGACCTCGTCCTCGCCGCCGACACGCTTGCCGCCGCCGTCTGCCGCCGCGCGACCGACGTGCCAGTGATCGTGCTCGGCCGACCGGACTCCGACGCAGTCGACCGGGTCCGCGCCTTCGACGGCGGCTGCGACGACTACCTCGCGAGACCGTTCCACTACGAGGAGCTCCTCGCCCGGATCCGCGCCGTGCTGCGCCGGGTCTCGCCTCCGGTGCGGGAGCGCCTCGCGATCGGGTCGCTGACGATCGATCGGGCGGCTCGCCGGGTCACCGTCGGCGACGCGCCCGTCCCGCTCGCCGCGAAAGAGTACGAGCTGCTCGTGAAGCTCGCCGGGGAGCCGGCGCGCGTGTTCACGAAGGAGGAGCTGCTGCGCGAGGTCTGGGGGTTCCGGTCGCTCGGCCGCACACGCACCCTCGACTCGCACGCCTCGCGCCTCCGGCGGAAGCTCGCGGCCGCAGGCGGTGACTTCGTCCGCAACGTGTGGGGGGTGGGGTACTCGCTCGTAGACTGACGACATGGTCAGCGTCGACGAGGTGCGTGCGTTCGCCTCGACGCTTCCCAGGAGCTACGAGGCGATCGTCCGCGGCCGCGTGAAGTTCCGGATCGGTCGGATCGTCTACCTATCTCTGGCGAAGGACGGCTCGACGATGGGGTTCGCCTTCCCGAAGGAGTGGCGCGATGCGCTCGTCGAGTCCGAGCCTGAGAAGTTCGCGCTGCCGGGCCAGACGGACCTGCGGTACAACTGGGTGCACGTCCGCCTCGCCGCGATCGACCAGGCGGAGATGCGGGAGCTGGTCGAAGACGCGTGGGCGTTCTGCGTGCCGAAGCGGGTGGCCGAGGAGTACGCCGCCGCCCGTGGCTACGCCTGACGCCCCGGGATCCCTCGGCGTCGGTCACTCAGACGGGTGCGTGCTCCAGGTCGAGCAGCTGCCGCTTGCGCTCCAGGCCGCCGCCGTAGCCGACGAGGCTTCCCGTCGAGCCGACGACGCGGTGGCAGGGGAGGACGATCGGAATCGGGTTTCGGTTCATGATCGTCCCGACGGCGCGGGCGGCGCGCGGGCGACCGCTGCGGGCGGCGAGCGAGCCGTACGTCGTGACCTCGCCGAAGGGCACCTCCGCGAGCTGCTTCAGCACCGCGAGGGAAAAGTCGGTGCGGCCGCGGAGGTCGACGGGGAGGTCGAACCTCTGCCGCCGTCCCTCGAAATACTCGTCGAGCTCGCGCTTGACCGGGTCGATCGGCGCCGCGGCGCGAAGCACGCGCGTTCCGTAGTCTCGGGCGAGGCCGTCGAGCTCGCGGTCGGGCTCGGGGTCGTACGAGATCCGGCACAGGCCCCGCTCGGTCACGGCGACGAGCAGCGGGCCGACCGGTGTGTCGGCGATGTCGTAGGTGACGTCGAGGAGACCCTCGGCGACGGCCGCGTCGCGAAAGCGCAGGTCGAGCTCAGGCGGGAACAAGCTCATGCGAGCCTCCTTCGGAGTCGCCGGACGCCCGAGGAGGCCGCCTGGCGGGCGGCGTCCTCGCTGGAGTCGAGTGCGTCGGCGATCTGGTCGTAGGGCAGGTCGTAGCCGTAGCGCAGGACCACCGCTGCGCGCTCCTTCTCCGGGAGCTCGTCCGCGAGGTGCTCCAGCTCGGCCCAGGCGGGGCGGCCGTCCTCGTGTGCGAGCTCGGCGACCTCGGCGGTCGGCACCGGCGGCCGCTTGCGGCTCTCGTCCACCGCGACGCGCGTTGCGATCGTGAAGACCCACGCCTTCAGGTGCCGTCCGTGGCGCAGGCTCGGGTACCCGCGGAGCGCACGGAGGAACGTCTCCTGGAACGCGTCCTCCGCCCGCTGCCGGCCGACGAGCCGGACGAGATGGCCGAAGACCGCGCTGCGGTGCTCCTCGTAGAACCGCTCGAACGGCGGGACACTCACGGCTTCCATCATCCTCTCCAACGTAGAGGTCGCGGAGACTGTGAGATGACGTGAAGACGGCTGTCGTCGGACATTGCGAGGTCGTGGAGTTCGCGCGGGTCGATCACATCCCGACCAGGGGCGAGATAGTCCACACCGAGGAGACGTGGACGGCCGCGGCCGGCGGCGGTGCGGTCGCCGCCGTGCAGCTCTACAAGCTCTCCGGCGACACGACGTTCTTCACGGCGTTCGGCCAGGAGTCGCTCGGTCACCGTGCTGCAGACGAGCTCCGGGCCCAGGGCCTCCGGGTCGAGTGCACCTTCCTCGACGAGCCGCAGCGGCGGGGGTTCACCTACATCGACAAAGACGGCGAGCGGACGATCACGGTAATCGGCCGGAAGCTCGTGACGCGGGCCGAGGACGATCTGCCGTGGGACGTGCTGGAAGAGGTCGACGCGGTCTACTTCACCGGCGGCGATCCGGGCGCGCTGCGTGAGGCGCGTCGGGCTCGAGTCCTCGTAGCGACGGCGCGAGAGCTGCCGACGCTCGTGGAGGCCCATGTTCAGCTCGACGCCCTCGTCCGCAGCGCGACCGATGCAGGCGAGCGCTACAACCGGGGGGAGCTCGACCCGCCGCCGCGCCTGGTGGTCTCGACCGCCGGGCGCAAGGGCGGTCGGTTCGTCTCCAGTGACTACGAGGGCCACTGGGAGGCCGAGCCGCCGCCGGGGCCGGTCGTCGACGCCTACGGCGCGGGGGACAGCTTCGCCGCGGGCCTCGCGTTCGCCCTCGGCGAGGGACGCAACCCGAAGGACGCGCTCGCCTTTGCGTCGCGCTGCGGGGCGTCCGCCATGACCGGCCGGGCGCCCTTCGGCGGTCAGCTGACCTTGCGCTGAACGCTCGCCCCGCCGCCCACGAGCTCGCCGCCGGGGACCTCGACGCGGACTCCACGCCGAGATCCTCCGACGGCGGCAGAGACGGATCGATCAGCGGAAGCGGTGCGGGAACTGCTTGATCAGGCCGCTCGAGAGCAGGTCGGACATGTGGAGGATGTGGTCGTGGACCGCGTCGTACGCAGCGACGTCGGCGGCCCAGTCGCCCTGGAGACGGGCGACGACCTCATCGGTCGTCAGCTTCAGGTGCATGCGCATCTCGGCCTTCATCACAGGAAGCGTCCAGAACCGCGGATTGGCGCTGTTGAGAAACGCTGCGATCTCGTCGGCGTTCGCCTCCCAGCGCGCCTGGGCGTCGGCGAGCTTGGTCTGATCACCGGCCTTCGCCGCGGCGATCACCTCGGCGGCGATCAGGATGTGCTCGCGCAGCAGCGCGGTGAGCTGGTTGCCGGCCGCGTCGCCGTAGAACGGCTTCACCGCGTTCCCGAGGTCGGTCTGGTTCTGGAGGAGCCGCCCGACGGTCGCCTGCGTGTCGGGCGTGTCGTTCAGAAGGCTGATGATCGCGAGGCGCGTCCACGTGATGTGGTCCTCCCAGAGCTTGCGCATGTCGCTGTGCAGGGCGACCGCCTCTTCCGACAGGGGCTTCGATTGTCCGTGACCGTGGTGATGTGGGTTGGTGCTCGCCTGTGCCGTGTCGAATCGGCCCGAGACGGCGAGGGCAGCAATCCCGCCGAGGAGCACGATCAGGGCGGCGACGACGACAGAGATCGAGCGCGAGGAGCGCGAAGTGGCTCGTCCGTACGGCATGTGTTCCCCTCCTGTAGGTGTCACGAGGTTGGTGCCGGACGGGCGGCACTTCTTACCTGGGTCTTGACCGAGTGGGGGATAGTGGTCTAAAGTGGAGCGAAGTGGGAGGCGATTGATGTCCCAGCGATGCTTCTCGGCGAATACGAACACACCATCGACGAAAAGAACCGGCTCACGCTCCCGGCCAAGTTCCGGGAGGCGATGGCCGGCGGTGTCGTCGTCACGAGGGGCATGGACGGCTGTCTCTTCGCCTACGCCTCCGACGATTGGCGGGACCGGTTCCAGACCCGGGTGGCGGCGCTCGATCCGCTCGAGCCTGACAGCCGGAAGCTCCAGCGTCACTTCTTCTCCGGCGCGGCCGAGGCCGAGCTGGACAAGCAGGGAAGGATCATGATCCCCGCGGCTCTCCTGCGCTACGCCGGGCTCTCGCGGGACGTCGTCGTCGCCGGCGTCTACGACCACCTCGAGATCTGGGATCGCGAGGCCTGGCGGCGGGAGCTCAACGAGGTGGAAGGGAGCGCGGAGCATGTTGCCCAGCGTCTTGCAGCCAAACGCGACTGATCACGTCCCCGTCCTCGCCGACGAGGTCCGGAACCTGCTGGAAATCCAGCCGGGCTACACCGTCATCGACGCCACCTTCGGCGCGGGCGGGCACGCGGCGCAACTCGCCGCCGACCTCCGCGGTGAGGGCAAGTTCATCGCGATCGACCGCGACCCGGGCGTCCGGCCGTACTTCGAGTCGTTCCAACGGCACGCCGGGGTGTCGACGCGGTTCCTGCGCGGCGACTACGCCGACGTCGTGGAGCGGATGGCCGACAACGGACTTCGGGCCGACGCAATCCTGCTCGACCTCGGCGTCTCGAGCATGCAGCTCGACCGACCCGAGCGTGGTTTCTCGTACGCGGCGGACGCGCCGCTCGACATGCGCATGGATCCCTCTGCCGAGCACTCTGCCCGGGACCTCGTCAACACGGCGAGCGAGCGCGAGCTGACGGACATCTTCCGCGGCTACGGCGAGGAGCGCTACGCGAAACAGATCGCCCGGGCCATCGTTCGACGCCGGAAGGAGCAGCCGTTCGAGCGGACCGGTGACCTCGTGGAGACGATCAAGGCGTCGATCCCGGCCCCGGCGCGCTTCGGCGAAGGACATCCCGCCAGGCGGGTGTTCCAGGCGCTGCGCATCGCCGTGAACGACGAGCTGCACTCGCTGGAGCGTGCGCTCCCGGCGGCGCTCGAGGTGCTGCGGCCCGGCGGCCGCCTCGCCGTAATCAGCTTCCACTCCCTCGAGGACCGGATCGTGAAGCGGTTTCTCCGCCGGGAGGAGCACGGCTGCACGTGCCCGCCCGACTTTCCCGTCTGCGTCTGCGGGCAGGAGCCCGCGCTGCGTGCGCTCAACCGCCGCCCGATCCGTCCCAATGCCGAGGAGGTCGCCGCGAACCCGCGCGCCGGCTCGGCCCGGCTCCGCGTGGCCCAGAAGACCTGATGGCAACCGCCGTCGCCAGAGCGCCGCGCACGAAGCCGCGCGCGAAGCCCAGGGCCCAGACCCGGCCCCGCCCGCGGAAGCAGGCGGCCGCGCAGCGGCGGGTCGCAGGCGGTGCCGTCTGGATCGTGCTCATGGGCGTGCTGCTCGCCGGGGTCGTCGCCCTGAACGTCGCCGTACTCCGCCTGAACCTCCAGGCCGACCAGCTCTCCCAGGAGCGGTCGGAGCTGCGCGCAGAGAGCGCGGACCTCGCGTCGACGCTGGCCTCGAGGGCCGCGTCCGCGCGAACCTCGAGCCTTGCGCGCCGGCAGCTGGGGCTTCAGCCCGCCGATCCCGCGACGACGACGTACCTCCAGCTGGGCCGCTAGATGAGGGGGTCGGCGCGGCTCTCGAACCGGCGCATCCGGTTCCTTCTCGTGTTCTTCGTCTTCGCCTTCATGGCGACGCTCGGTCGCGCCGTCTGGCTGCAGGCGGTGCAGGCTCGGCCGCTCGACCGGCTGGCGCAGGGGCAGCACCACGCAACGGTCGAGGTGCCGGCCGCCCGTGGTTCGATCCTCGACCGGAACGGTGTCGAGCTCGCGATCGGCAAGCAGGCGATCACCGTCTACGCGAATCCCAAGCACGTCGCCGACCCGCGGGCGACGGCGATTGCGGCCGGACGCGCCCTCCACGTCGATCCGAACAAGCTCTACCGGGCCCTCGCCGACCGCAGCAAGGGCTTCGTCTACCTCGTCCGGAAGGCCGAGCCGAGCCGCGCAGCCGCGCTCAAGAAGCTCGACCTCACCGGGATCGGGTTCTACCCCGAGGAGCGGCGCGTCTACCCGCAGGGGTCGGTCGCCGCACAGGTGCTCGGGTTTGCCGGTATCGACAACCACGGGCTTTCCGGCCTCGAGCTCGCCCTCGACAAGCCCCTCGCGGGCCGGAACGGGCGCCAGTCGATCATCCGGGACCCGGCCGGGCGGACCATCAACGTGGTCTCGTCCGTGCCGGCTCAGGAGGGGCAGAACGTCAGGCTCACGATCGACAACTCGTTGCAGGCGAACGCAGAGTCGGTGCTGCAGCGGACGGTGCGCGCGTGGGGGGCGAAGGCCGCCACGGCGGTCGTGCTCGATCCGCGGACCGGGCAGGTGCTGGCGATGGCCGCCCAACCCGGCTTCGACGCGAACCGGTTCCCGCAGACGAGCGACGACGTCAAGCGCAACCGCGCGGTGACGGACAACTACGAGCCCGGGTCGACGCTGAAGGTGGTCACCGTCGCCGGCACGCTCTCGGAGGGGCTCGTGACCCCTTCGACGCCGTTCACCCTCGCGCCGTCGATCCACGTCGCCGACCGCGTGATCCACGAGGCCCACCGGGAGGGCACCGAGCGGATGACGGTCGCGGAGATCCTCTCGCGTTCGTCGAACGTCGGGACGATCACGCTGGCCGAGCTGCTCGGCCGGGAGCGCCTGGAGCGGTGGGTCGCGCGCTTCGGCTTCGGCAAGAAGACCGGGATCGACTTCCCCGGTGAGACCGCCGGGATCCTGCCGTTCTACTGGTCGGGCTCGACGATCGGCACGCTGCCGATCGGCCACGGAATCGCGGTCACGCCGATCCAGATGGCCTCGGCCTACGGCGCGATCGCGAACCGCGGCGTGTGGCTGCGCCCCCGACTCGTCGCCGACCGGTCGTTCGGGAAGGGGCCGAGCCGGCGGCGGGTGATGTCGCCGCACGTCGCCGACCAGCTGATGTCGATGCTGCGCGACGTCGTGATCGAGGGGACGGGGATCGAGGCCGAGATCGACGGCTACCAGGTGGCCGGTAAGACCGGCACCGCCGCAAAGCCCGACCCGCGCGGCGGCTACTCGAAGGAGCGTTACGTGGCGTCGTTCGTCGGCGTCGTGCCGGCGAGCGCTCCGCGCCTCGTCGTGCTCGTGACGGTGGACGAGCCGCACGGTGCGATCTGGGGCGGCGTCGTCGCGGCGCCGGCGTTCCAGGAGATCGCGCGCTTCGCGCTCCAGTACCTGGAGATACCGCCGGACGCAAGGCCCTCCGGCCGCTAGCGTTCCGTAGCCAATGGATCTCGAGCGGCTGGTCACCGCGCTCGGGCCCCAGGAGGTCCGCGGAGGCGCCCCTCTCGACGTCACCGACCTTGCGTACGACACGCGATCGGTCACGCCCGGGGCCCTGTTCTTCTGCGTCCCCGGGGAGCGGGCCGACGGGCACGACTTCGCGGACGACGCCGTGGAGCGCGGCGCGGTCGCGCTCGTCGTCGAGCGGCCGCTCGACCTCCGAGTGCCGCAGCTCGTGGTCCGCTCGTCGCGTACGGCGATGGCACCGGCCGCCGACGAGTTCTTCGGACGGCCGACCGACGACCTCGTCCTCGCGGGGGTCACCGGGACCGCCGGCAAGACGACGACAACCTTCCTGCTCTGGTCGATCTTCGAGGTGGCGGGGATGAAACCCGGCCTGATCGGGACGATCGAGTCGCGTGTCGGAGGGGAGTCGAGGCCCGCAGTACGCACCACGCCCGAGGCGATCGACCTCCAGCGAACCTTCCGCGCCATGCTCGACGCCGGCGACCGAAGCTGCGCGATGGAAGCGACGTCGCACGGCTCGGAGCTCGGACGGCTCGACCGGGTTCGCTTCAAGGCGCTCGCGTTCACGAACCTGTCCCAGGACCATCTCGACTTCCACGACTCGATGGAGACCTACTTCGAAGCCAAGCGTCGGCTGTTCGTCGAGCACGACCCGGCGCCGGCGGCGGCGGTCAACATCGGAGACCCGTGGGGCCTGCGCCTCGCGGACGAGCTTCGGCGCCTCGACCGGGCGCCGCTCCTCACGTACGGGCTCTCCCCCGGGGCCGACCTCGTCGCACACCCGGCACTGGAGCATTCGCGGCTTGCGGGGAGCTTCAACGTCGAGAACGTGCTCGCCGCCGCTGCCGTCTGTCGCCTGCTCGGCGTGCCGGACGAGGCGGTCGTCGCCGGCGTCACCGCGCTGTCCGGGGTTCCCGGACGGTTCGAGACCGTGGACGAAGGCCAGCAGTTCACGGTCATCGTCGACTACGCGCACAAGCCCGGAGCGCTCGAGGCGGTCCTTCGCACCGCCCGGAAGCTCACCTCGAAACGCCTGGTCTGCGTCGTCGGCGCCGGCGGTGACCGCGATCGCGGCAAGCGCCCGATCATGGGGCGCGTCGCCTCGGAGCTGTCCGACCTCACCATCGTCACCTCGGACAACCCCCGGACCGAGGAGCCGCTCGCGATCATCGAGGAGATCATGGGTGGGGTGGTCGGCGACGCGGAGGTCGAAGTGAATCGACGCGAGGCGATCGCGAAGGCGATCCGCCTGGCCCGCGACGGCGACGTGGTGGTGATCGCCGGCCGCGGTGCCGAGCAGTACCAGGACGTCGGCCGCGAGAAGCTCCCGTTCGACGACCGGGAGGTCGCGCGGGAGGCGCTGCGCAAGGTCCGGGCACCGGCATGATCCCCATCCCGCTCGTCGAGGTGCGCCCGCTCGGCCGGGTGGAAGGTGACGCAGCCGAGGTGACCGGCATGAAGATCGACTCCCGCCGGATCGAGCCGGGCGACCTCTTCGTCGCGGTCAGGGGCGGCGTGAACTTCCTCGGCCAAGCGCGAGAACGTGGTGCGGCGGCGACGCTCGTCCCGGACGACGACTTCGCCGCGCTGGCCGCGCTCGGGCGCGCGATCCGCGACCGAAGCACCGCCGAGGTCGTCGGGATCACGGGCTCGACCGGCAAGACCTCGACGAAGGACATCCTCGCCGCGCTCGTCCGCCCGCACCGCCGAACCGTCGCCGCCGAGGCCAGCTTCAACGCTGAGCTCGGCGTCCCGCTGACGCTCGCGCGCCTCGAGCCGGACACCGAGGTGTTGATCGCCGAGCTGGCGATGCGCGGCTTCGGGCAGATCGCGGCACTGTGCGAGATCGCGCGGCCGACGCTCGGCGTGATCACGACGATCGGCCCGGTGCACCTCGAGTTCGTCGAGTCGGTGGAGGGCGTCGCGCGTGCGAAGGCCGAGCTGCTCGAGGCGCTGCCCCGAGGCGCCAAGGCCGTCATCCCTGCGACCGCGAAGGAGCTCGCTCCGTACGTTCGCGCCGACCTCGACGTCGTCCGTGTCGGCGAGGACGCACGCCTCGTCTCGTTCGAGGAGGGACGCGTCGAGCTCGACCTTGGCGGGAGTCGCGTCACCGTCGAGACGCCGTTCCGCGTAGCCCACCAAGCCGAGAACACCCTGAGCGCCGCCGCAGCGTACTGGGCGCTGGGGCTGCCGCTGGAGCGGATCGGCGAGGGCGCGGCCCGGATCGAGCTGTCGCGGCTCCGCGGGGAAGAGCTGCCGCTCGAGGGCGGGGGCGTCCTGATCAACGACTGCTGGAACGCGAACCCCGCCTCGATGGCGGCCGCGCTCCGTGACCTGTCTGCGCGAAACGGCGGGCGTCGGATCGCCGTCCTCGGCGGCATGGCCGAGCTGGGCGCGGACGGCCCCCGCTACCACCGTGAGATCGGCGCCCTGACCAGCGACCTCGACGCCGTCGTCGGCGTGGGCGACCTCGCCCGCGACTACGACCCGACCCACTGGGTGCCTGACGCCGAGGCGGCGGCGAAGCTCCTCCGGGAGTTCCTTCAGCCGGGCGACGTGGTGCTCGTCAAGGGCTCGCGCTCGGTAGGCCTCGAACGCGTCGCGCAGAACCTGAACAGCTAATGGAACGAGTCCTCGCGGCGGGCCTCCTCGCCATGCTCATCTCGATCTTCGCGGGCCCGAAGTTCATCGAGTTCCTGCGACGAAACGAGTTCGGCCAGATGATCCGCGAGGAGGGCCCGGCCGGGCACGCCGTGAAGCAGGGAACGCCGACCGCCGGCGGGATCCTGATCGTCTTCTCGATGACGATCCCGTTCCTGGCGCTCAGCCACTACACGACGCAGGGACTCACCGTCTTCGCCGTTACGCTCGCCTGCGCCGCGATCGGCTTCGCGGACGACTACATCAAGGTTCACCACCGGCGGTCTCTCGGCCTCTCGGGACGCTGGAAGCTGCTGCTGCTCGCCGGGATCACCGTCGGCGTCGGCTTCGCTGTCAACGACGTCGGCTTCGACCACTCCGTCTACGTGCCAGTCTTCGACTGGCGGATCCCGCTCACGTTCGGCTTCTTCCTCTTTCTGTTCCTGATCATCGCCGGAACCGCCAACGGCGCCAACCTGACCGACGGGATCGACGGGCTCGCGATCGGCGTCGGGATCATCGCCCTGCTCACCTTCACGGCGATGAATGTCTTCACGTACATCCGCTCGAGCCAGGTCGCCACCGAGCAGGATCTCGCGGCGCTTGACCAGGCGATCTTGGGCGCGTCGCTGATCGGCGGGGCGATCGGATTCCTCTGGTACAACGCGTTCCCGGCCGAGGTCTTCCTGGGCGACACCGGCTCGATGGCGATCGGCGGCGCGGTCGGCGGCTTCGCGATCATGAGCCAGAGCGAGCTGCTGCTGGTCCTCGTCGGCGGGATCTATGTGATCGAGGCGCTGTCGGTGATGATCCAGGTGATCTCGTTCCGCTACCGGGGGCGCCGCATCTTCCTGATGGCGCCAATTCACCACCACTTCGAGATGAAAGCGTGGTCGGAAACGAAGATCATGGTGCGCTTCTGGATCCTGGCCGCGATCCTGTGTGCCGGAGGCTTCGCGCTCTACTACCAGTACCTGCGCGGGTTCCGGCCGGACCTCTTCAACCAGTGAACGCGCTCGTCCTCGGCCTCGCCCGGTCGGGACAGGCGGCGGCGCTGGCACTCGTACGCCGAGGGGATCGCGTCGTCGCCGTCGATCGATCCGTGGAGGTCGAGACGGGGAGGCTCGAAGCCGCCGGTGTCGAAGTTCACCCCGGATCCGAGGAGGCCTCACTGCTGGAGGGAATCGACGTCCTGGTCAAGAGCCCGGGGGTGCCGTCCAAGGCACCCCTCGTCGCCGCTGCGCGAGCCCGCGGCGTGCCCGTCTGGAGCGAGGTCGAGCTCGGCGCTCGGCTCCTTTCCAACCCCATCCTCGGCGTCACCGGCACGAACGGGAAGACGACGACCTCGGAGCTCCTCGGCGCCATGCTCGGCGCGCCCGTCGCGGGCAACGTCGGCCGCGCCCTGACCGAGCTCGTCGGCGAGGTCGACGAGGATAGCTGGATCGTCTGCGAGCTCTCGAGCTTCCAGCTCGAGGACATCCACGAGCTCCGCCCGCGGATCGCGCTCCTGCTCAACCTCGAGCCTGACCACCTCGACCGTCACGGCACCTTCGAGGCGTACCGCGAGGCGAAGCTGCGGATCTTCGAGAACCAGGGGCCGGACGACTTCGCCGTGGTGCCGGAGGGGTTCTCGAGCGTGGGTGAGGCGCGCCGTGTGGAGTTCTCCGGCACCGACGAGCTTCCGGCCGAGCCGCGGATCCCCGGGGCGCACAACCGCGAGAACGCCGCGGCGGCGACCGCGGCCGCACGCGCCGCAGGCGTTACCGACGAGCAGATCGCGGAGGCGCTCCGGACCTTTCCGGGCGTCCCGCATCGCCTCGAGGAGATCGCCGAGCTCCGCGGGGTGCGGTTCGTCAACGACTCGAAGGCGACGAACACCGCAGCCGCCCGCCGCGCGATCGCGTCGTACGACGCGCCGCTGCACGTGATCCTGGGCGGCCTCGGGAAGAACGAGCGCTACGACGAGCTGGCGACCGACCTGCGCACTCGGGGCGCTCGCGCCTACCTGATCGGCGCGGCGGCGGAGGAGCTGGCCTCGGCGCTGGACGTGCCCTACGAGCGCAGCGGCGACCTCGCGACGGCGGTTCGGACGGCTGCCGCGGCCGCGCACCCCGGCGACGTCGTGCTCCTCTCGCCGGCCGCAGCGAGCTACGACCAGTTCGAGGACTACGAGGAGCGCGGGGACGAGTTCCGGCGGCTCGTCGAGGAGCTCCGGTGAAGAAGGGGCAGTTCGAGCAGCAGCTGCTGCTGCTCGTCACCCTCGCGCTCGTCGCCTTCGGGCTCGTGATGGTCTACAGCGCCACCTCGGCCTCGGCGGCGCTCGCGAACGGTGACTCGTCCTTCTACCTGCGCAAGCAGGGCCTCTACGCCCTCGTCGGCGTTGTGCTGCTGCTCGTGGCGCGGCGGACGAACTACCGCACGCTGCGCCACCTCGCGCCGATGCTGGTGCTGACGAGCATCGGCCTCCTTCTCGCCGTGCTCGCGATCGGCACGACCGTGAACGGCGCCAGGCGCTGGATCACGGTCGGGCCGGCGGTGTTCCAGCCCTCCGAGTTCGCAAAGCTCGCGTTGCTCGTCTTCGCGTGTGCCTACCTCGCCCGCCGCCCGGCGCCGCAGACGCTCGGCGAGCTGATCAAGCCGCTCGGGATCCTGACCGCCGTCATCTGCGCGTTGCTCCTGGCCGAGCCCGACCTCGGCACCGCGATCACGATCACCGTGATGCTCGGCGGCGTCCTCGTCGTGTCCGGCGCCCCGAGTCGCCTGCTCGCATCCGCCGGCGGGATCGCCGTCTTCCTCGTCCTCGCGGCGGCGTGGTTCGAGCCCTATCGCCGCGCGCGGCTGCTGAGCTTTCTCAACCCATGGAGCGACGCCCAGGGCGCGGGGTACCAGACCGTCCAGGCGATGATCGGCCTCGGCTCCGGCGGGATCTTCGGTGAGGGGCTCGGTCAGAGCGTCCTCAAGGCGAACTACCTGCCCGAGGCGCACACGGACATGATCTTCGCGATCATCGGCGAGGAGCTCGGGCTCGTGGGCGCCACGGCGCTGATCGCCGCCTATGCCGCCTTCGCTTATGCGGGGTTCAGGGTCGCCCTGACGTGCAAGGACCCGTTCGGCAAGCGCCTGGCGGCCGGGATCACGACCCTCGTCTGCGGCCAGGCGCTGATCAACATCGCGGCGGTGATGGGTGCCGCGCCGCTCACCGGGATCACGCTGCCCTTCGTCTCCTACGGCGGCTCGAGCCTGGTCGTCGGGCTCGCCGCGGTGGGGATCCTCCTTAACATCGCCGGCGACGATGGTCGAGCAACGGCAAGGTCCGACGTGTCTGATCGCAACCGGCGGAACCGCCGGCCACGTGCTCCCGGCGCTCGCAGTGGCGGAGGCGCTTCGCGGTCGCGGCGCCGCCGTGACGTTCGCCGGGTCTCCAGGGCGGTTTGAGGCGAAGCTCGTCCCCGAGGCGGGCTTCGAGTTCGACGCCTTCGAGGTCTCGGGTCTGCCGCGAAAGCCGGGCCCGGCGCAGGTGCGCGCCGCCTTCCGCGCGGTCGGCGCGGTTCGTGCGTGCCGGTCGATCCTGCGGCGGCGGCGGCCGGAGGTCGTACTCGGCGGCGGCGGCTACGTTGCGGGACCGATGGTGCTCGCGGCTGCAGGGCAACGGATTCCGACGGCGCTGATGGAGGCCGACGCGCACCTCGGGCTCGCGAACCGGCTGGCGGCGCCGTTCGCTCGCCGCGTGTTCCTCTCCTTTCCGATCGAGGGACGCACGGGCGGCCGCTATCGCGTGACCGGCCGCCCGCTTCCCGCCGTCTCCAGGGTGAAGGTCACGAAGGAGGAGGCGCGGAGTCAGTTCTTCTTCGAGCACGGGCCGGTGCTGCTCGTGTTCGGCGGAAGCCAGGGCGCGCGGAGCCTCAACGAGCTCGCCGTCGAGAGCTTCGGCGCCGAGGGCCCGCAGGTTCTCCACCTGAGCGGTGAGCGCGACTTCGAGTCGTTGGCGGGCCGGGTCTCGCGGTCGGACTACCGGCTGCTGCCGTTCGTCCCGGACTTCGGCGCGGCCCTGGCCGCCGCCGACCTCGTGCTCGCTCGCGCCGGTGGCTCGGTCTGGGAGCTCGCCGCCGCGGGGCTTCCGGCCGTGCTCGTGCCTTACCCGTTCGCCACCGCGGACCACCAGACGACGAACGCACGCTACTTCGAGCAGGCGGGCGGCGCGGTGCTCGTCCCGGAGGCCGAGCTCGAGCGGGTGCCAGAGCTGCTCCGCTCGCTGCTCGCCGACGCGGATCGGCTGAAACAGATGAGCGAGGCGATGCAGCGCCTCGCCCGGCCGGACGCGGCCGACGAGATCGCGGAGGAGCTGATCGGCCTTGCGGCCGCTCGAGGGTAGGAAGCTGTTCTTCGTCGGGATCGGCGGCGCCGGCCTCTCCGGGTACGCCCTCCTCGCACATGCCTGGGGCGCCGACGTGTCCGGGTGGGACCGCTACGAGACGCCGTACCTCGAGCACGTTCGCGAGGCTGGGATCCCGGTCGAGATCGGAGAGCAGGTGACGGCGGCGCCGGCGCATGCGGAGACGGTCGTCTCGACGGCATTTGCCGGGCAGGTCGAGGGGAAGTCACGGGCCCGGTTCCTGGCGGAGCTCGTCTCGCTCCAGGACGCGATCGTCGTCTCCGGCGCCCACGGCAAGACGACGACCGCGGCGATGGTCGCCTTCGTCCTCGACCGCCTCGGTCGCGACCCGTCGTATCTGATCGGCGCCGAGGTGCCGCAGCTCGGCGGCAACGCGCGGGCCGGCTCCGGCTGGCTCGTCGTGGAGGGCGACGAGTCGGACCGGACGATCGAGCACCTCCGGCCCAAGATCGCCGTCGTCACGAACGTCGACCTCGACCACCACAGCGAGTTCGTGTCGCGCACCGAGGTCGAGGCGCTGTTCGCGCGCTGGCTCGCGGAGGTGCCGACGGTCGTGCGCGGCGACGAGCTCGACCCCTACGACGGCGAGCTTGCCGTTCCGGGAGAGCACAACCGGCGGAACGCCGCGGCTGCGCTCGCCGCGCTCGAGGTGGCCGGGATCGCGCCGGGCGAAGCGTGGCCGCAGCTCCGAGACTTCCGGGGGGCGGGCCGGCGGTTGCAGGAGATCGGTGTTGCCGGCGACGTCCGCGTCGTCGACGACTACGCGCACCACCCGGCCGAGATCGACGTGACGCTCCGCACCTTGCGCGAGCAGACCGCAGGGCGGGTGCTCGCGCTCTTCCAGCCGCACCTCTACTCCCGCACGCGCCACCTCGCACGGGAGACGGCGGCGGCGCTCGCGACGGCGGACGTGGTGGCGGTGACC
>DASTHD010000032.1:0-6464 GCA_035605555.1 Gaiellaceae bacterium | reverse complement strand
ATCGCGCTCTTCGTCGGCGCCTTCGTGATCGCGAACTCGCTCTCGATCACGATCGCCCAGCGGACGCGTGAGTTCGCGACGGCGCGGACGATCGGGGCGTCCCGCCGCCAGATCCTGACCTCGATCTTGATCGAGGCTCTGGTCGTCGGCGTGCTCGCCTCGCTGGTCGGGCTCGCGGTTGGAGTCGGCCTCGCCAAGGCGCTCTTCTGGCTCTTCGACCTCGTCGGCTTCACGCTGCCGAACAGCGGCCTGATCCTGACCGGTACGGCGGTGGCGCTCGCGCTCGCGTCCGGGATCATCGTCACGCTCGTCGCGAGCCTGCGTCCGGCGTTCCGCGCCACCAGGGTTCCGCCGATCGCCGCAGTCCGCGAGGGTTCGACGCTCCCGCCGTCACGCTTCGCCTGGGTGCGCGTCCCGGCCTCGATCCTGCTGACGCTGCTGGGCTTCGGAGCCCTGACCTGGGGGCTCTTCGGCCCAGGGCTGAGCACGACGGAGCTGCTCGTCTGGATGGGCGTCGGCGCGCTGATGATCTTCCTCGGCGTGGCGCTGCTCGCCGAGCGGCTGGTGCGGCCGCTCGCCACGTGGCTCGGCTGGCCCTCGGCCAGGCTGGGCGGGATCGCCGGCGCGCTGGCCCGCGGGAACTCCCAACGCAACCCGCAGCGGACTGCGTCCACGGCGTCCGCACTGATGATCGGCCTCGCGCTCGTCACGCTCGTCTCGGTCCTGGCGGCCGGGATCGTCTCCACCTTCAGGAGCGCGGTCGACGACCTCTGGAAGAACGCCGACTATGCGGTGACCGCGCAGAACAACTTCTCCCCCATCCCGGTGAGCGTCGCCGAGGCCGCGGCGAAGGCGCCCGGCGTGGACGCGGTCGGCAGCGTGAGAGCCGGACAGGCACGGGCGTTCGGCAGCGTCTTCAACGCCACCGCGGTCGACCCGCCGACGAGCCGCATCTTCTCGATCGACTGGAAGGAGGGGTCCGACTCTGTGCTTGCCAGGCTCGGTTCGAACGGCGCGTTCGTCGACGACGGCTTCGCGAAGGACCACCACCTGCGCGTCGGGTCGACGATGAAGGAGACGTTCGCGAGCGGCCAGACGGCGGCCTTCCGCGTCATGGGCATCTTCAAGCCGCCGACGGGCGGGTCGCCGTTCGGCCCGGTGACCATCTCCGCCCGGACGTGGGACCGGTACAACGCGCAGCCGCGGAATCTCTACTCCTTCGTGATCACGAAGGGCGGCGCGACCGACGCGAACCAGGCTGCCCTCGACCGCCAGCTGCAGTCATTCCCGAACGCGAAGGTGCAGACGCGTCAGGAGTTCGTCGACAACCAGATCTCGGCCCTGAGCTCGATCCTCAACATCCTCTACGTGCTGCTCGCGCTGTCGGTCGTGGTGAGCCTGTTCGGGATCGTGAACACGCTCGTGCTGACCGTCTTCGAACGGACCCGTGAGATCGGGATGCTCCGCGCCGTCGGCATGACGAGGCGGCAGGTGCGCCGGATGATCCGCCACGAGAGCGTGATCACCGCATTGATCGGAGGGGTGCTCGGGATTGCGCTGGGAATCGCGCTCGGCGCGCTTCTCGTCGCCAGGGTGGACTTCATCGACTTCACGCTGCCCGTCGGGCAGCTGGTGGTGTTCGCGATCGCGGCGATCATCGTCGGCGTGCTGGCGGCGATCTTCCCGGCCCGTCGCGCCGCGCGGCTCAACGTCCTGCAGGCGCTCCAGTACGAGTAGCGGCCAGCGGCCGGCCGTTTACTTCGCGCAGCGTCCAGGTAGGAGACCTACATGGACACATGGCTGATCATCGTGATCGTCATTGTCGCAATCGTCGTCCTTGCAGTCGCCGTCGTCGGATGGAGACGAGGTCAGGAACGTCGAGTCGAGAGCAAGCGCGAGGAAGCGCAGCAGGTTCGCTCGACCGCCGAGGCCCAGGCGCACCGCGCCGAGGCGCGGGCCGCCATGGCCGAGGAGGAGGCCGAGAAGGCGGAGCAGGAGCGGAACGAGGCCCGGGAACAGGCCCGTCGCGCTGACGAGCTCGACCCCGACGTCGACTCAAGCGACGTCGACACCACCCGGCGATGACCTAGAAAGGCCCGTCCCGGGCCTTTTCACACCGTCAGTCGCCGGGAACCGCGGCGAACGCCTGGGCACCGGCCACGCGCACGGCGGCCGACAGGGTCGCGATGTCGTAGGCGCCTTGGTGCCGGCGCCCGTTGACGAAGAACGTCGGCGTGCCGGAGACGCCGCTGAGGTCTGCGCTGTCGACGTCTTCTGCGACTCGCGACGCGCCGGCGTGCTCGCGGAGGTCGTTCTCGAATCGCTCGACGTCGAGACCGAGCTCGACGGCGTAGCGGACGAGGTCGTCCGCCTCCAGCGCGTCCTGGTGGCGGAACACGAGATCGTGCATCTCCCAGAACGAACCCTGGTTCGCCGCCGCTTCGGACGCCTCGGCCACCAGCTGGGCATGCGGGTGAACGTCGTTCAGCGGGAGGTGGCGCCAGACGTACCGGACGTCCGCGAAGTCCTGCAGGAGCTCGCGCACCACGGGCTCCGCCATGCCGCAGTAAGGGCACTCGAAGTCGCCGTACTCGACCACGGTCACCGGCGCCTCGACTGAACCGCGGATGTGATCGCGTTCGGGGTCCACCTCGATGTACAGGTCGATCAGGGGCTCGGCGGTGCCGAGCAGCGCGCGGATCCGCGTGCGCCGCGGCAACAGGGCGGTGGCGCGGAAGAGGAGCCACGTCAGGAGCGCGGCGGTCAGGGCCCCGCTGAGGATGCCGACCTTCGCCTCCTCCAGCTGCCGGCCCTCGAAGGCAATGGTGGCGACCAGCAACGCGACGGTGAATCCGATCCCGGCGATCGTGCCCCCGCCCGCGATCGCGGCCCAGCCGACGGGCGGGCGCAGGCGGCCGCCACTCGCCCGCGTCACGAGCCAGGACCCGCCGAAGATCCCCACCGGCTTCCCCACGACGTAGCCGAACAGGACACCGAGCGTGAGCGGCGACGTGAACGCGTGCCTGAGGAACCCGCCGTCGAGCTCGATCCCCGCGTTCGCGAGGGCGAAGAGCGGCACCACGAGGTAGCTCGTCCAGGGGTGGAACAGGTGCTGCAGCCGTTCGTTCGACGAGGTCGCGGTGCGAATCTCGAGGCGGGCAAGCCGCGCCAGCTCGGGGGTGGGCTGCTCTCGGAACTCCCGGAACCGCTCCGTCGCCCTCTCGAGGCTCGGGCGGGGAGCCGGGAACGCATACGCGAGCAACCCGAGCGCGAGCCCGATCACCACGGGCTCGACCCCCGACTCGAGCAAGGCGAGCCAGGCCGCCGTTCCCAGGCCGAGGCATAGCACCCCGGGGCGAAGCGGAGACCGCCGCACGGCGACCACGGCCGCGAACAGCGCGGTTGCGATGATGAGGGGGACGACGTCGAGGGACTCCGTGTAGACCGTGGCGATCACGACCAGCGCCACGATGTCGTCCACGACGACAACGGTCAGCATGAAGGCGCGCAGCCGGTCGGGAAAGCGGGGGCCGACGAGCGCCAGGAGGCCGAGCGCGAACGCGGTGTCGGTCGACATGACGACGCCCCAGCCGGCCGCGGAAGATCGTCCCGCGTTGAAGGCGAGATAGATCGCAATCGCCACACCCATGCCCGCGAGGGACGCGATCAGCGGCAAGGCGAAACGGCGCCGCTCCCGGAGCTCGCCGAGATCGAACTCCCGGCGCGCCTCGAGCCCGACGACGAAGAAGAAGAACGTCATCAGGCCGCTGTTCACCCACTCGCGCAGGTCGAGGGAGAGACTCCAGCTCCCGAGCTCGATCGAGAGCGTCGTGTTCCACACGGACGTGTACGACTCGGCGTCGACGTTCACCCACACCAGGGCAGTGACGGCCGCGGCGAGCAGAACCGCTGCGCCGCCGGTCTCCGTCCGGAGGAACTCGCGGAGCGGTGTCTGGATGTTGCGCGCCCAGGCGGTTCGGCCGGAGAACCGCATGGGGGCGGACGTCCTGCCCGTATCCGCCATGGCTCGCTGCGGCGCGCCGCTAGCCGGCGCCGCGCTCGGCTCGTAGAGCGACGATCGCGTCGAGCCGTTGGAGGCTCGCGGCCGGCCACAGCTTCCGCGAGTCGTAGTAGACGTCGACCGCCGGGACGTCGTCGGGCAGCGTGACCCACGGCACCTTGGAGCGCGTGAAGATGTGGACGTCCGGCCGGACCGCCGACGGGTCGTCCAGGGTTCCGCCGCGCACGAACTTCAACTCAGGCCAACCGTACTCGCTGAAGACGGCGACCTGGCAGTCGGGGCAGCGGTAGATGCGCTGCTTGCTGCCGTCGTCTCGGGCCACGTCGACCGGCAGCGGCTCGCCGGCGAGCAGCTCCACGCGGTCAGCCTCGATCAGGAGGTTGATCACGAAGGCGCTCCCGGTCTGCCGCTGGCAGTTCAGGCAGTGGCAGCAGTGGACGAAGAGCGGCTCGGACGCGAGGCGGTAGCGGACGGCCCCGCAGGAGCAACCACCCTCACGCGGCGCGCCCATGGTCTCTCAAACGGGCGACCCCGTCGACTTGTTCCGGTGCGGCGCCGAGTACATGCGCGCTCATCGTACGACGTCAGCTGTCAGGGCTCAGCGCATCAGCTGGTAGGGCACCGAGCAGAGGATCACCCGCTCCTCGAAGAGCAGCAGACGCTTCACGTAGAGGGCCCGCTGGTTGTGCAGGAGCCTCCGGGCGCCGCCGACGACCAGTTCCGGCATGACGACGATCGCCTCTGCGCTTTGGTCCGCGGTGATCTCGCGGAGGTGGCGGAGGAGCGGCGTCCCGATGTCCCGGTAGGGCGCTTCGTCGACCTCGAGCGGGACGCCGGGGTCGTGCACCCGCCACTCGTGGCGGAGGTCGGACGCCTCCGAGGGGCTGAAGGCGAAGTTCACGGCTTTCGTGTCCGGCACCTGGAGCGTCTTCGCGTAGTTCAGCGCCCGCATCGACGCGGCGTTGAGCTCCGAGACGAGCACGCGGACGACCGCGCGGGACGGCGGCGCCTCCCCCAACCCGGCGACCACCGGCACGTCAGCAACCACGACCCCCGATTCGGCCAGCAGCCGGAGCTTGAGGAGGAGCGCATGTGGCCGCCGGAAGGCGTCCAGGAGCGAGGCGCGTCGGAAGAGCTCCGGGATCACCACCGTGACGAAGTCGGCTTCGCCGCGCGGGAGCCGCCAGACCTCCTCGAGGACCGCCTCGTTGAGCCCGAGCGAGCCGTCGAGCACCTGGAGGAGCGATTCCTCGTCGGAGAAGCGGAACCAGCGCGGCTTGATCCCCGGATCGGTCTGCTCCTGCGGAACGTGGATCGCGCGGAAGTTCCCCCCGTTCGTCGAGCGGACGAACCAGAGTGCGTCCGCGGCCGCCTCGTCGATCGACTGGACGACGAGCAGCGTCCTGTTCTTCGCCGGCGAGGCCGCGACGACGGCGTCGGTCCCCGCATGCAACCGGCGCGCCAGCCCGCGGTAGTGCCGCCGCACCCCGTAGAAGCCGAGCACGAGCGCTGGCATCGCGAGGAGCACCATCCAGGCGCCGGTGGAGAACTTCGTCACGACCACGATCAGCGTTACGAGGCCGGTTGCGGCCGCGCCGACGCCGTTCACGAGCGCGCGGTAGCGCCAGCGGCCCTCCTTCGTCCGGTGCCAGTACCGCACCATGCCGGCCTGCGAGAGCGTGAAGGCGGTGAAGACGCCGATCACATACAGGTGGATCAGCGAGTCAACGTCCGCGTGGAAGCGCCAGAGCAGAAGCGCCGCGACGGAGGCAAGCACGAGCATGCCGTTCGAGAAGACGAGCCGGTCGCCGAGGTTGACGAACTGGCGCGGCGCGAACCGGTCGTGCGCCAGCAGCGCGGCCAGCCGCGGGAAGCCCTGAAACGACGTGTTGGCGGCGAGGACGAGGATCGCCAGGGTCAGCCCCTGCACCGCGAAGTACATGAAGGCCCCGGATGAGCCGTCCGGGAACGTCGCGCGCGCAATCTGCGAGACGACCGACGCGCTCTCGCTCGGCCAGGCGTGCTCCTGGACCGCGAGGTAGGAGACGCCGAGGAAGAGCGTGATCGCGATCGCGCCTAGCACCCCGAGCGTCTTCGCGGCGTTCTCGCCGTGCGGCTGGCGGAAGGCGTTGACGCCGTTTGCGATCGCCTCCACGCCGGTGAGTGCGGTCGATCCAGACGCGAAGGCGCGGAGCAGGACGAACAGCGTGACACCCCCTGCTCCGGCGGCGATGGGGTCCGGCGTGACGGCGTGAGGAGCCTCTCCGAAGATCGTCTTGAAGAGGCCGACCGCGACGAGCAAGAGCATGGCGGTGACGAAGCCGTACGTGGGAAGCGCGAAAGCGAGGCCCGACTCTCGGATGCCGCGCAGGTTGATCAGGACGATCACCGCCAAGCACGCGAGCGACAGCCCGACCTTGTGCGGCTCGAGCGAGGGAGCGAG
>DASTHD010000217.1:0-11480 GCA_035605555.1 Gaiellaceae bacterium | reverse complement strand
CCTCGACCCGATGTCGGAGCAGGCGACGATGATCGCCCCGCCGAGGGCGACGCCGCGGACGACGCAGCCGCCCCGCCGCCGCCGGCGCCGCCGCGTCGGGCTCCTCTGGCCGATCGTCGCCGTCCTCCTCGTTCTGGCGGTAGCGGCGCTCGCCGCCCTGGGCGCGATGGCGCTGCGGGACAACGACAACGGCTCGCCGGCCGCCGCCTCTAATCCGATCCACCTGACCGGCGTCGCCTCGTATGACCCCGAGGGTGACAACAAGGTCGAGCACCCCGAGGCGGTTCCACGCGCGACGGACGGCGACCCGAACACCTACTGGACGACCGAGGACTACGACTCGTTCACGAAATCCGGCGTCGGGCTCGTACTGGACGCCGGCCGGGAGGTGGAACCGAGCTCGATCGTGATCACGACGGACACGCCGGGGTACCAGGCGGAGATTCGAGCCGGGCCGTCGCCTCAAGGCCCGTTCGACCAGGTCGTCTCCGACAGCAAGACGGTCGACACGACGACCACGTTCGAGCTGAAAGACGCGAAGTCCCGCTACTTCGTGGTCTGGATCACGAGACTCGACGGAATCGCCCACGTCAATGAGGTTCGAGCGAGCTAAAACTGGAGGCCCGAGCGCCGTTCGTGCCGCTCGAGCGCGAGCTCAATCAGCCGGTTCAAGAGCTCCGGGTAGGGGATCCCCGAGGCCTCGAAGAGCTTGGCGTAGACACTCGTGGCGGTGAAGCCCGGGATCGTGTTGAGCTCGTTCACCAGCACAGCGCCGTCCGGCAGGACGAAGCAGTCCGCGCGGGCCATCCCCTCGCAGTCGGTCGCGATGAACGCGTCGACGCTCAGCTGCTGCACCCGCTCGATCGCCTCCGGCGGGATCCGCGGCGGGATCTCGAGGTCCATGCCACCCTCGTCGTACTTCGCCGAGTAGTCGTACCAGTCGGCGCCGTCGAACCCATGCGAGACGATCTCACCCGGGATCGACGCGATCGGCGAGCGGTTCCCGAGCACGCCGACTTCGACCTCGACGCCGTCCACGAACTCCTCCACGAGCACCTTCTCGTCATGGCGCCGCGCCAGCGCGACGGCCTCGGCCAGCTCGTCCTCCGAGCGGACCTTCGTGATCCCGACTGACGACCCGAGCCGTGCCGGCTTCACGAACACCGGGTAGCCGAACGGGTTCGAAGGCTCGTCGCCATCGCGCAGCGTCAGGGACCGCGTCACCGGGATCCCCTTGTCCCGGCAGACGGACTTGAACAGGTCCTTGTCCATGCAGAGCGCCGAGGCGGTGACCCCGGCGCCGACGTAGGGGACGCCCGCGAGCTCCAGTAGCCCCTGCACCGTCCCGTCCTCGCCGAACGGCCCATGGAGGATCGGGAGCACCACGTCGACCTGGCCCAGAGTCTCCGGTGGTGACCCGGTCGGAACGGGGAGGGTCTCCGCCACGGGCCGCTCGAGCTCGCGCCGGATCTCCCCGGAGTCGAGCTGCCAGCGCCCGTCGCGATCGATCTCGATCGTCTCCACGTCGTAGCGGTCGGCGTCGAGGCCGCCGAGGACGGACCGCGCCGAGGCGACCGAGATCTCGTGCTCGCTCGACCGCCCGCCCGCGATCACCGCCACGCGAACCCGCTTCGAGCTCACGGCGTCGTCGGCGTCGTCGGCGTCGTGGTCGTCGTCTGGGTTGTGTCCGTCTGCTGGCGCAGTCGGCCGACGTACAGGGTCACGCGCGAGCCCGGCGCGCGCTGCTCGCCGGCCGTCGGCGTCTGGCTGAGCACGATCCCGTCGTCGTCCGGGTTGTCGGTCGGGGTGTCGCGGACCACGACGACCCAGCCGTCGTTCTCCAGGTTCGCCTGCGCCGTCGACTCGTCCAGCCCGCGCACGTCCGGAACCGATGTCGTCGACTGGCCGTTCGAGACGTTCAGCGTGACCTTCGTCCCCGGCGGCTGGAGGCTCCCCGGCCCCGGCGTCATGTCGATCACGGTCCCCTCGGGCTCCGTCGAGTCCACATCGCGCCGCAGCGCGGTGAAGCCGGCGCGCCGGAGCTGCTCCGACGCGCTGTCGAACGAGAGCCCGATCACGTTCGGCAGGCCGGTCGTCTCACGGCCCTTGGAGATGTTCACGCGGACCGTGCTGCCCTTGACCATGCTCGTGCCGCCCTTCGGGTCCTGCGCGATCACCGTGCCCTGCGGCTCGTCGGAGAAGATGTCGTGCGAGTCTGGGACGAGACCGGCGGCGCGGATGGTCGAGATTGCATCCGCTTCCCTGGCCCCGACGACGTCGGGCACGTCGACCCTCGGTTTCCCCGTCGAGACGAAGATCCGGACGATGTTCCCCTTCTGGATCCGCTCGCCGGCCGACGGCTCCTGCCGGAACACGATCCCTCTCGCCACCGTCTCGTTCGCCTCACCCACGACCCTGGGCCGCAACCCCGCGTCCCTGATCCGCTTGACGGCGAGCGGCTGGCGCATCCCTTCCACGATCGGCACCGCCACCGGCTTCGTGGCGTTCAGCTCGTCTTGGATCGTGTCCCAGACGTAGTAACCGGCGAAGATCGCGGCGAGCGCGAGCAGGATCCCGAAGGCCCACGGCCAGACCGGACGCCGCCGGCGCCGCGGCTCCTCGTAGTCGTAGTAGTCGCGCCCGTAGGTTTGGGATGGACGTGGGGCGACCACCGGCCGGCGCGAGATCATCGTCGGCGCCGTGTCCGCGAGCCCTGCGCCCGTGAGGACCGCCGTCGCCGCCTCCGCGGTCTCCGCGGTCACGGTGCCGCCCTGGGCCACCCGCGCCAGGTCGCGCTCCATCTCCTCCGCGTTCTCGTAGCGGTCGGACGGATCCTTGGCGAGCGCCCGCAGGACGACCATGTCGAGGTCGGCAGGAACCTCCGGCCGCAGCTCGGACGGCGGCCGCGGAATCTCCGACAGGTGCTTCATCGCGATCTCGAGCGGCGTCTCGCCGTTGAAGGGCAGCTTCCCGGTCAGGAGCTCGTACAGCACGACACCGACCGAGTAGATGTCCGAGCGCTGGTCGACCGGCGCGCCCCGCGCCTGCTCTGGCGAGAGGTACTGGGCTGTGCCGACGATCGACCCTGCCTCGGTCATCTGGCTCGTCGTCGTCCGCGAGATCCCGAAGTCCGTGACCTTGAAGCGCCCGTCGCCGTCACCGGGCTCCCCGGCGAGCAGGACGTTGTGCGGCTTGATGTCGCGGTGGACGATGCCGCGCCGGTGCGCGAAGCCGAGCGCGCGCAGGATCTGCCGCGTGATCTCGATCGCGGTCCCGATCGGCAGCGGACCCTCGGCGACGATCTGCTCCTTGAGGCTGCGGCCCTCGAGGAACTCCATCGCGATGTAGTAGGTGCCCTCGGCCTCGCCGCGGTCGTAGACCGAGACGATGTGCGGGTGCGAGAGCCCGGCGGCGTTCTTCGCCTCGCGCCGGAAGCGCTCGACGAACTGGTCGTCGCTCGCGTGCCGGTCGTTCAGGATCTTGATCGCGACACGGCGGCCGAGCTCCTCGTCCTCGGCGAGGTAGACGTTGGCCATCCCGCCCGACCCGAGCTTCCGCAGGATGCGATAGCGCCCATCGAAGAGCGTGTTGATCAAGGTGTCGGTGACCGCCATCGCCCTAGCCCTTGGAGTTCGACGGAGACCGCAGCAGTGCCTCCATGATCTCTTTGACGAGCGGCGCGGAGTTGCTGCCGCCGGTGCCGCTCTGGTTCTGGAGCACTAGCGCGATCGCGACCTTCGGGTCGTCCACCGGCGCGAAGGAGACGAACCAGGTGGTGTTCCGGCCGGAGACTCCCGTCTCCGCCGTGCCCGTCTTGCCCGCGACTCGGACACCGGGGATCGCGCCGGCCGTGCCCGTGCCGCCCGAGACGACGCTCTCCATCATCGAGGAGATCTCCGCGGCGGTCTGCGGCTTGACCGCGCGATCGAGCTCTTCCGGCTTGAACTTGACGAGGATCGACTTGTCCGGCTTGCGGACCCGGTCGGTGAGGTACGGCTTCATCACGACGCCCTTGTTCGCGATCGCCCCGGCCACCATCGCCATCTGGAGCGGCGTCACGAGCATCCGCTCCTGACCGAAGGCGAGCCGGCCGGGGTCGGCCCTGCGCTCCTGGGATCGCGACAGCAGCCTGCCGTTCGAGTACAGCCCGCTCGGTGCCCGCTCGCCGTCAGGCAGGTCGATCGGCGGCCGCTCGTAGAAGCCGAACCGCCGCGCGTAGTCGAGGATCTTCTCGGGCCCCATCTTCTTCCCCATCTCGCAGAAGGCCGAGTTGACCGAGTGCTGGAAGGCCTGCGCGAAGTTGATCGTCCCGAACGGCGTGGAGGTGTCGTAGTTGTTGACGTGCTTGCCGTACTCGACGCAGTAGCCCGGGTCGTTGAAGGTCGAGTTGGGCGTGTACGTCCCGCTGTCGAGTGCTGCCGCGGCCGTGACGATCTTGAAGGTCGAGCCCGGGATGAAGAGGCCGCCCGAGGCGCGGTTCAGGAGCGGCGCGACGGGGCACGGGCCGTGGGCGCGCTGCGCGGCCTTGAAGTTCTTCTCGATCAGGTTCGGGTCGTAGCTCGGGCTCGAGGCCATCACGAGCACCTTGCCGGTCTTCGGCTCGAGCGCGACGGCCGCGCCGCACTGGCCGGCGAGCGCCTGCATCGCGACCTTCTGGGCGCGCGGCCGGAGCGTCAGGAACAGGTCGTTCCCCTTGATCGTGGCGCCGCGAATGCGGTTCAGCGTCGTGTCGAGCAGCGTCGCGAGGTTCGTGTTCGCACCAGTCAGGTAGTCGTTGCGCGACTCCTCGATCCCGGCACGCGACCGCGCCTGCGTCGAGTACCCGACGGGATGGGCGAAGCGCCCGCGGCTGGGGTACCGGCGGAAGTAGAACGTCTGACCGTTGACGCGCTTCGGCCGGTTCCGCGCCAGCACGGAGCCGTCGGCGGCGAAGATCGCGCCGCGCTTGATCGTGAACTGCGCAACCACCTTGATCGCGTTGTCGCGCCGGTCGGCCAGCCCCGGGGCGGCCCAGGCCTGCCAGTACGTCGTGCCGACGATCAGCGCGATCACGAGCACGAGCGAGGCGACTGCGAGTCTCGAGATCTGGTTGTTCACGTCTCGAGCCCCCGGTTCGCGCGGTCGGAGACGAGCAGCAACCCGGCCAGCAGCACGAAGTTGGCGACGATGCTCGACCCGCCGTAGCTGACGAAGGGGAGCGTGATCCCGGTCAGCGGGATCAGCCGGACGATGCCCCCGATGATGATGAAGGCCTGGAGCGTGAAGGCGAAGGTCAGGCCGACGGCGAGCAGCTTGGAGAAACCGTCCTGCGCGAGCAGGGCGATCCGGAAGCCGCGGGCCGCGAAGAGCATGTAGAGGAGCAGGAAGCCGCAGATGCCGACAAGGCCGAGCTCCTGCGCGAGCGCCGAGTAGATGAAGTCGGTGTTCAGGTACGGGATCAGCTGGTGACCCTCGGCGTCCGTATACATCCCCTTCCCGAGGCCCGTGCCGCCGAAGCCGCCGTTCGCGATCGAGTAGAGCGACTGCGCCGCCTGGTAGCCCCGGCCGTACACGTCGCTCCACGGGTCGAGCCAGATCTGCACCCGCTCCTCGACCCGCGGGAACAGCGAGTAGACGGCGGCCGCGCCGGCGACGAAGAGCGCCAAGCCGGCGAGGACGAACGAGAACCGGGCCGTCGCGACGTAGAGCATCGCCAGGAAGACGCCGAAGTAGAGGAGGCCGCCGCCGAGGTCGTTCGTGATCACGAGCACGCCCATTGCGGCGCCCCAGATCAGCAGTAGCGGTCCGAGATCCTTGAGCCGGAACTGCGCGAGCACCTCACGCTTCTCCCGCAGGTAGCCGGCGAGGAAGACGATCAGGAGGATCTTCGCGAGCTCGCCCGGCTGGAAGTGAAGCGGGCCGATGTGCACCCAGAGCCGAGCGCCGTTGACGGTCTCGCCGATGCCGGGCAGCGCGGGCAGGGCGAGCAGGGCAACCGCCGCGAGGCCGCAGAGGTACTTGTAGCTCTCCAGCTTCCGGTAGTCGTCGTGGAGCAGGAAGAGCGTCGCGGCGAACGCGGCCAGCCCGATCACGATCCAGAGGCCCTGCCTGAACGCGTCGTTCTCGCCCAGGCGGTAGATCTCGGTCAGGCCGATCCCCGTCATCAGGCCGGCCATGGGCAGCAGGTACGGGTCGGCGTCCGGGACCGTCATCCGAGCGATCACGTGCGCGAGCAGGTAGAGCCCGAGGAAGAACAGGCCGTAGGAGAGCGAGGCGGAGTTCACCACCTCCTGGCGGGCGATGTAGACGCTTGCGAAGCCGAAGCCGACGAGCGTCCCGACGACGACCAGGCTCATGAGCTCTCTGTTGCGGAGGGACATCGCGGCCTACAAGTTGTTGAGGAGCCAGAGCAGGGCGGCGGCGATGATCAGGAGGACGGCCATGGCCGCCAGGATCGGCAGGAAGCGCCCGCGCCGTTCCCGCTTGGCCGTCGTGTCTGTGACGGCAACCGGCGGTACGGCGTGGCTCTCGTCCATCGTGTCGTCGTCGTCCTCGAGCGCCGGCCTGACGGCCGTCTCCTCCGTCTGCTCGGCCGGCTCGCCCTGGTCGTCGACCTCGAAGAAGATCACGGTGATGTTGTCCTCGCCGCCGCCGCGGTTCGCGGCGTTCACGAGCGACTTCGCGGCCGCGCGCAGGTCCGGCCGGTGCTGCTCGACGGCGTCGAGGATCGTCTGGTCGTCGACCATCGTCGTGAGCCCGTCCGAGCAGAGCAGGAAGACGTCGCCCGGCTCGGCCTCGACGGTGAAGGTGTCGACGTCGATGTCCGGCTCGGTGCCGAGTGCGCGTGTGATCACCGACCGCTGCGGGTGTGACTCGGCTTCCTCCGGCGTCAGCTTCCCGCCGCGGACGAGCTCCGCGACGAGCGAGTGGTCGTCGGTGAGCTGGTCGAGCTGCCCGTCGCGGATCAGGTAGGCGCGGGAGTCGCCGACGTGGCCGAAGGCGACGCGGTCGTTCTCGACTAGGGCGACCGTCATCGTCGTCCCCATCCCGTACGCCTCGCGGTCCTCGCTCGCGCGGCGGAACACGCGGCGGTTCGCCTCCTCGATCAGCGCCGTGACGCGATGCTCGCCGGTCGCGCGGTCGTGCTGCTCGGCCTCGACGGCGGAGACGGCCAGGCCGGACGCGACCTCACCCGCCTTCGCGCCGCCCATCCCGTCGGCGATCACGAACAGTGGCGGCTCGAGCACGTACGAGTCCTCGTTGTGCCGCCGCTTCCGGCCGGGATGCGACAGGCCCGCGCTGGCGCCGACTCTCACAGGTCGTACCTCAGGTCGGTCTCGCCGATGCGGATCACATCGCCGGGCGAGAGCTTTCGCGGCTGGGTGACCTTGACGCCGTTCACGAACGTACCGTTCGTCGAGTCGAGATCGCGCAGCCAGATGCCGTCCCGGCGAGGCTCGATCTTCGCGTGGTGGACGGAGGCGAACTCGTCGGCGTCGATCGCCAGGTCGTTGTCGTTCGCGCGGCCGATCGTGACCGGAGTCGAGTCGAGCTCGCGCTCGGTGTTCGTCTCGAGCGCCGGGCTCGAGAGTACGACGAGCAGACCGGTCTGAGGCCGGCCAAGGCCCGCGGCGGCCGCCTGCTGCGGGCCGAGCACGAAGCTCTCCTGCGGCAACCGGAGATCCTTCGCCACCGACCGCACGATCCGCCAGATGAAGAGGTAGAGCAGCACGAGGAAGGCGATCTTCAGGCCGAGCAGGACCGCTTCGACTTCGACGGCGCCGACGATCAACGCGACCGCCTGAAGACGAGCTCCGTCGAACCGAGGGTGATGCGGTCCTCGTCGTCGAGCTTTGCCCGCTTCAACGCGCGGCCGTTGACGGAGATCCCATTCGTGGAGCCGAGGTCGACGATCCAGTAGTTCGAGCCCTCCTGGCGGATCTCGGCGTGGCGCCGCGACACGTTCGGGTCGGAGACGCGGATGTCCGACTCCTTCGAGCGGCCGATCACGATGGTCGGCTTGGTCAGGTCGTGCGGCCGGTTCCCCACGTAGAGCGCCGGCGGCGGCTCGGGCTCCGGCTCCAGACCGAGCTCCTCGGCCGAGGCCGCCTCGGTGTGCACGGGGGCCGCCTTGTAGATCCTGGTCGCCCCGGGCTCCGGCGCCGGCTCGGGCTCTTGGTCGATCGCTTCCCGCTGGATCATCCGGTTCGCGATGCCGAACAGACCGACCTCGAGGTCCTCGTCCGTCTCGAACGACACGTCGGGGTTCGAGAGCAGCATGTAGCCCTCGCGGCGGCTGTGCTCCTTCAGGTACTGCTGGAGCTCCTTGATCAGCGCGGGCTCGTAGCTCTCGAACTGATCCCGGTCGCCCGGCGACAAGTAGACGATGTACTCGTTCGGCGCGTAGACCTGGGAGACGGAGACCATCTTGTAGTCGTCCATCTCCTTCGCGAGCTTGCGGGCGAGCTCGACCGGTTGCACGTTGCGTCGGAACGCGCGCCCGAACGCGCCTTCGAAGAGGGACTCGATCTTCTGCTCGATATTGCGCAGCACAGGCCCGACCCGCTGGCGAGTTTAGCGGCCGGTCGCCACCGCTCTGATGCCCACGACCGCGCAACAAAGCCAGATTCCGGCCACCACGGGCAGCGCCTGGACAGCCGCCACGGGCAGCAGGAGTGCGGCGAGCGCAACCGCTCCGAGGCCCGCCACCGGCCAGAGGGTCCTCGCTGCCACAAGCGGCAGCAGCGCGGCGACCAGACCGAGCACGACGGCCGTCAGCGGCACCTCCGGACGGGCGAGAAGACCCCGACCGAGCGCCGTCAGGACGGCGCCCGCGTCGTCGCTGCCTTCCAGGCCAAGAGGGCTCGTCCCGCGCGCGCTCAGCGGCAGCGCGGAGCCGGCGACGCCGGCGACGAGGGCGGCCAGCACGACGGCGAGCGCGGTGTGCACGCCGCGCCAAACGGCGCTGCGGACGTGAAGCACCGCCAGCGGCGCGAGGGCCAGGGCTCCGACGGCGGCGAGGGCCGGCCCGACCACAGCGAGCAGTGCCTCCTCGGGCCGCCGCCAGGTGGCGACGAGCCAGGCGAGCGCGGCGACGGAGTAGGCGATCGCCACGCCGAGCGACGCGTTGCCGAGCGGCAGGATCGCCGCAGCGAGCGCGAACGCGAGTCCGAGCCGGGCGCGGAAGGCGGTGAGCGTCGCAGCGATCGCCGCGAGGCCCCAGCACCAGCCGGGCGGGTAGAAGGGGAGGAGCAACCCGACGGCGGCGGTGTACGTCGCCGCGGCGGTTCCGGCGACCAGTCGTTGGATCGTCGGCGCTGCGACGCTTGGAAGCGCCCGGCCGCCGGTGCGGCGCCGCCGTCGCTCGGTCGAGGCGTCCCGCAGGCGTTGGGCCAGCTGGAGCGCGGTGGGACGCCGCGAAGGATCAAGCCGGGTCGCGCGGTTGACGGCGTCGTGAAGCGCGCGCGGCAGGTCGGGCCTAAGCGACTCGAGCGGCGGCGGCCCCGCCTCGATGCGCCGCGCCGTCTCGATCGGGGACGAGGACCAAAACGGGTGGTAGCCGACGAGTGCCTCCCACAGCACAACGCCGACGGCCCAGATATCGGCAGCGAACGACGCCTCCTCGCCGAGCAGGCGCTCGGGCGAGATGTACGCGAGCGTCCCGGGCACATCTCCGGCCGCGGTCAACGTCTCCGCCTCGGCGAACTGCGCCAGCCCGAAGTCGAGCAGGCGAACCTGGATCTCCGGCCCGTCCGCGACCAGAACGTTCGTCGGCTTGACGTCCCGGTGGACGATCCCGTGGCCATGAGCGTGCGCCAGGCCCTCGAGGATCTGCGCCGCGACCTCCACGGCGCCGCCGTCGCCGAGCTCGTTGGCGCGAAGCCGGTCGCGCATCGTCTGCCCGGGGACGTACTCGTAGGCGATGTAGACATTTCGGTCGTCGCCGGCGAAGTCGTAGGCACGCAGGCACCTCGGATGCCGGAGGCGCGCGGCTGCTTCGGCCTCGCGCTCCGCGCGCGTGCCGGCTTTTCCCTCCCGCGCGACGATCTTCAACGCAACGTCGAGACCGTTCGTCTCGTCACGGGCAAGCCAGACCGACCCCGAGCCGCCGCTGCCGAGCGGCCGCAGGGGGCGATACCGGCCGAGCACGAGCTCACTGGCCGAGAAGGTCGCGACCGCTGTGGTCATGTGCGCTCCGGGTTAGGCGCTGCTCCGAGAAGTCCTGCACTTCTGCGGGTTCGCCGCGGTACGCGCCGATGCAGCCGTTACAGTGGCCAAGCGGCACAGCGCGATGACTGAGCGCGATACCAGCGAGATCGAGTTCGACTTCTTCGAGGAGCCGGCGACCACCGAGGCGACCCGCGTCGATCGGGAACCACGGCGGCCGCGGCGTGGCCGCAGACCTCCGGGACCACCGTCCGGCCTGACCCCGCTGCTGCGGCTCGTCGGCCTGATCAGCTTCGCGATTCTCGTCGTCGTGCTGCTCGTGTTCTGGATCTCGAGCTGCCGCGACGAGGGGAAGAAGGACACCTACAAGGGCTACATGGACGACGTCTCCCAGATAGCCGACGAGTCCGAGGCGATCGGGAACCGCCTGAACCGTGCGCTGACGCGGGCCGACATCCGGCAGGCGGAGCTCCGACGGACGCTCGAGGGGCTCGCGCAGCAGCAGGTGCAGCTGGTCGACTCGGCCGAGGGGATCAAGGAGCCCGGGCCGCTCCGGGACGAGCACGCCCACCTGATCGAGTCGCTCCAGTTCCGCGTCAGCGGCCTCCGTGGCCTCGCCGACGGGTTCTCGGGGACGACGAAGAACGCCACGCAGGCAGGCGACGTGCTCTCGGAGCAGGCGCTTCGGCTAGTCACGAGCGACGTCGTCTGGGACGACCAGTTCAAGGATCCGGCGATCCAGGAGCTCCGGCGTCAGGGAATCGAGGGCGTCCAGGTGCCCGACTCGAACTTCGTCCAGAACGCCGACCTGGCGACGTCTACGGCGATGGCGGCCGTCTGGAACCGCGTCCGCGGCGGCTCCTCCGGCGGGACCACGGCCTCACCGGGTTCGCACGGCCACAACCTCGTCTCGACGAAGGTCGCAGGCGGTGCGACCCTCTCCACCGACCAGCTGAACGAGATCGTCGCGACGACCGACCTCAGCTTCCAGGTCACGTTCGAGAACTCGGGCGACTCGACCGAGACGGGCGTCCAGGTGACGTTGACGATTCAGAAGAGCCCGGAACCGATCGTCCGGCGCCAGACGGTCGACCTCACGGAGCCGGGCCAGCAGAAGACGGTCACGTTCTCGAACATCGGCAACGTGCCCTTCGTCCAGCGGACGTCGCTGCAAGTCGAGGTCAACGAGGTACCCGGGGAGAAGAACCTCCAGAACAACACCGCCGAGTACCCCGTGATCTTCAGCTACCCCGGCTCCGGCTAACGGCTTTCGCTGAAAGTCTCACGACTTTCAGCGAGGACCGACCAAGGAAGCTCAGTGAACGGAGCGGGCA
>DASTHD010000148.1:0-14103 GCA_035605555.1 Gaiellaceae bacterium | reverse complement strand
GCGACGCCGCAGCCGCCCCACGCGAGCATCTGCCACGGCGTCCAGATCCCCTGGCCGAGGTAGAAGTTCGAGACGAGCGCGGCGATCGCTCCGACCGCGAACCCGACTCGCGCGCCGAGCGCCGCGCCGGCGGCCACCGCGATCACCGTCACCGGCTGCACGCCGGGCACCGCCGCGAAGAGCACGCGTCCGGCCGCCGCTGTCCCTCCGAGCACCGCAACGAGCGCGACCTCCTTCGCCGAGCCCGGCCCCGACTCGAGCCAGGCGAACCCGGCGGCGACGATCGAGAAGGCGATGAGCAGCAGCGGCAGGGCCGCGTCGCGCGGCTCGAGCGCTGCCCAGGCTGCGGCTGCGAAGGAGACGGCGGCGAGCGGAACCAGGATCCGGCTAGGCATAGGCGAGCTCCGCTTGCGGCGTGAGGTCGACGGTGCGATCGGCGACGTCGGCGGCGAAGACCGGATCATGGGTGACGACGAGCGTCGCGCGGCCCCCGCGACCGGCCTCGAGCAGCGCGGCGAGCTCGGCCTTCCGCTCCGGGTCGACCCCCCGCGTCGGCTCGTCGAGGATCAGCACGTCGGGCTCGATCACGAGCACGGCCGCAAGGGCGAGTCGCTCGCGCTCGCCGCTCGAGAGGTCGCGCGGATGGCGCGCGTCGAGCCCGGTGAGACCGACGTCGCCGAGAGCGCGCCGGGCGCGTGCGAGATCGCCGTCGACGCCGAGCGCGACCTCCTCGTCGGCGCGCTCGGAGACCAGGTAGCGGCCAGGGTCTTGCGAGAGGTAGCCCGTTCGACCGCGGATCGTCGCGCGCCCCGACTGCGGCTCGAGCAGTCCCGCGGCGAGCTTCGCCAGGGTCGTCTTGCCGGACCCGTTCGGCCCGACGAGCGCGACGATCTCGCCGTGCTGCAGTTCGAGGTCGGCCGGCCCGACCGCGTGCCGCCCGCCGTAGGCGTACGTCACCTCGTCGAGGTTCACCACGGCCGTCAAGTCCGAACCGAACCCGTCGTTCTTTGTAACACCTTGCAACTTGCGCAAGTAGAGCGGCCGGTGCCCGGCCAGCCAGGCGAGCGCCTCCTCCCGGGAAGCGTCGAGCACGATCCGGCCGCCGTCGACGAACAACACGCGGTCGCATCGCTCGAGCACCGGCCCGGGTCGCTGCTCCGAGATCACGACCGCCCTCCCCTCGCAGGCCGCGTCCAGGATCGGCCCCACCGCGTCCGGATCGAGCTGGGAGGTCGGCTCGTCAAGCAGCAGCAGCTCGGGTTCGAGCGCGAGCGCCGAGGCAAGGCACACGCGCTGCAGCTCTCCACCGGAGAGCTCCTGTGCTCTGCGTTCGGCAAGACCGCGCGAACTCACGAGGTCGAGCGCCGCGAGCGCCCGAACCTGGATCTCCGCAGGAGGCACTCCCACGTTCTCCAGGCCGAACTCGACCTCGGCCGCGACGCCGGTGAGCACGACCTGGTCCTCGGGGTCCTGGAAGACGCTGGCGACGCCTCCGGCGAGTTCCGCCGGGCGGTGCCGGCGCGTGTCGAGCCCGGCGACCTCGACCTTCCCCGCGAACGAGCCGCCGTGAAAGTGTGGGACAAGGCCGGCCAGCGCGCGGAGCAGCGTCGACTTGCCGCCGCCGGACGGGCCGAGCACGCAGACGACCTCGCCTTCCTCGACCGTCAGCGAGACATCCTCGAGCGCGGGCTGTGCCGCACCGGGATACGAGTACGTGAGCCGCTCGATCCGTGCTAGAGCCACAGCAGAGCTCCCAAGAAGATCGCGACCGCACCCGCGACGGTTAGGCGTTCGAACGGCGTCCACGCCGGCCTGGGCACGCTCGTACGGCCTGGGCGGCCGAAGCCGCGCGCCTCCATCGATTCGGCGAGGTTGAGCGAGCGCTCGAGCGAGCCGGCTAGGAGCGGCGACAGCAGCCGCGCTCGCCCACGCACGCCCTCCACCACCACCCCGCGCCCGCGAAGCGCTTCGACGAACCCGGCCGCATCGCGCTCGAGCGACGGCACGAGCCTGGTCGCCAGGGCGACGGCCAGCACCGAGCGGCGCAGCTTTCCGGCGGACTGGAGCAGCTGGTCGTGGTCGAGCAGGAGCGCGTACGCTGCGAACGCGAACCCGACCGCCGCCAGGCGCAGGGCCTGGTAGAGCGCCGTCCACAGCTCCTCGTCCGTGACGTCCAGGCGGCCGAGCACCGGCACCGACGGCCCGTCCCAGATCACGAGCCCGCCGTAGCTTCCGAGCAGCGGGCTGAGCACGAACAGGAAGAGCGCCGAGAAGACGGTGCCGACCAGGTAGGGCCAACGTCGGCGCCGTGGCGCCTGCAGGCAGGCGGCGAGCAGGCCGAGCGCGATCGCCGCGACGGTCACCGTGCGGTCGGCGACGAGCGCAGCTGCCGCCAATGCGGCGAGCACGCAGAGCCCCGGGACGGCGCTCACGGCATCGAGTACCGGAAGCGCACGAATGCCGGCTCTCGCAGGAGCTGCCGCGCCGTGTCGCGCCCGAGATAAAAGGTCACGGGATCCCCGGCGGAGCCGGAGAGGCGTCCGCGGATCCCGGCGCCGTCGACGAGCACCAGGACGTTTTCGCCCCGGCGCCCGGCGCCGACCCGGCCGCCGACGATCCTCGCCAAGCGCGCGGCGAGCGGATCGACCGCCGGTCGCACCACCACCTCGCGGCGTTTTCCGCCGTACCCGTGCACGAACGGCTCGGGGAAGGCGCCGACGACCACCGGCACCCGCATCTCCCCTGCCCAGCCGCGGTAGTCGAACCAGATCACGTCGCCGTCGTGGACGGTGTAGTCGGCGGCGCCGACGTCCGCCTCGTAGCCGTTCACGTAGTAGAACCAGTCGTGTCGCGCGCCGAGGTTGCCCTCGATGCCGTTGACGGCCTGGACGTAGCGCCCGCCGTACCGCGTCTCGACGTCGGTCTTCCGCCGGAGCGCCTCCATCGCCGAGATGCCCGCCGGAACCTCCGCGTTCACCAGCACCTGGGCGCCGCGGTCGCGGGTCACCCAGAGGGTCGCATGCCCCTCGCCGGCGCGCTCCTCCCCGCACCCGGCGACGACGCCGAGGACGAGGAGGAGCGCTGCGAGCCGGCGGAGCACCGAGCTAGCGGAGCGCGTTCGAGCGGACGGCGCCGGTCAGCGTCGCCCGGACGAGACCCTTGTGATTGCCGACGCAGCCTCGGCCGCCCGCCGTCCTGACACGTCGGCCGTCCACCCTCAGCACGGCGCCTGCGCCCGGCGTGTCGGCGCCGGCGTCGTCCTCCGAGACCACGCGGTAGCAATTGCGCCTGGTGCGGGTCAGGAGCAACGTCGGCGGCCCTCCGCCTGGCCCGAACGTCGCGTAGTACCACAGCACGCGATCGCCGTCCTTCAGCGTCACCTTGTCCGCGCCCACCGGTGGGGAGGCGCCGTTCACCTTGAACACCCACCCGTTCGCGCCGCCGGCCGGGTAGCGGCCGATCTGGTCGACGTACGGCCCGAAGCTCGTCGTCGTGACGTGGTAGTAGAACTCGCCGAGCAGGCTGGCGATGTCGAGTGCGCCCATGGCGTTGTCCGCCGAGACGCGCGGCTCCGAGGCGCCGAAGATCGACATCGTCTTCCCTTCGACCCGGACCGAGACCGAGGCGGCCGCCGCCGTCGAGGCGAAGACCGCTGCCAGCGCGAGAAGCGCGGCAAGCGTGCACAGAGATCGCTGCACGAATCCTCCTTCCGCGAGGGGTTCGAATGCCTGGCGGGGCGGCAGGTCTTCTGACTCGGGGCGCCCTCCCGGTCCGCCTTCCCGGCCCGTGGGCCAGTGGCAGCGTGGAGCGGGAGCGTCTCCCCTCACAGCGGCGGGACCGTCCCGGACTTGCACCGGGTTCCCTCACCGCCTCGCCTTCTTGTCGGCCCTATGATGGCACGCCGTGCCTCGGGTCGTGTCGCTCTGGCTGCCGGTGGTCGCCTGGGCGGCGGTCATCTTCACGCTTTCGTCGATTCCCGGGCTCGGCACCGGCCTCGGCGATTGGGACCTGATCCTCCGGAAGATGGGCCACGCGGTCGCCTACGCGATCCTGGGGCTCCTCCTGGTTCGCGCCCTGCGCAACCCGCCCGCCGCCTTCCTGCTCGGCGTCGCCTACGGCGCCACGGACGAGATCCACCAGCACTTCGTCGCCGACCGGCACGGCTCCCCGCTCGACGTGGCGATCGACGCCGTCGGCGTCGCGGTCGGCATCTACGCAGCCGGGCGGCTCAGTACCATCTCAGGCTGTGAACGGGCCGAAGGACGTGGGTGACAGGCAGCTCGACGCGCTCCTCGAGCGCCTCGACCGCCTGACCGCGGAGCTCCAGGGCCTGAACCGTCGCCTCGACAGCGGAGAGAACCTCGCGCCGATCGTCCGCGAGCTGGCGCTGCTCAACGAGTCGCTCTCGGCGCTCGCCTACGCCTCGCTCGGCCACCAGGGGCCGCAGGTCCGCAGGCGCCGCGCGGGTTAGCCCGCGGCCAGCTTCCAGACGCGGCCGTCGAGCGTGACCGCGTAGAGCTCCCCGTTCCCGTCCTCGCCGAACGACGAGATGCCGCCGAGGCGGAACGACTCCGTGCGCGCGCTCCGGGCGCGCCCGCCGACGACCCGCAGCGTGCGGATCTTGCCGCTGCAGTTGTCGCCGTAGAAGTAGCGCCCGACCGCGGCCGGCACCGACGTGCCGCGGTAGACGAATCCCCCGGTGACTGCGCAGTCGCCGCCGTTCAGCGGGTAGGTCGTGATCGGGAACACGAGCCGGCCACGCGGGTTGCGCGGCTTGTTCTCGTAGCGGGACTGCCCCTCGTAGACGTCCCAGCCGTAGTTCTCGAGGCCCGGGCTCCGTCGTGGAGTGAAGTCGACCTCCTCGAACGAGTTCTGGCCGACGTCGCCGATGTACAGGTCTCGCGTCTTGCGGTCGAACGAGTAGCGCCACGGGTTCCGGAGGCCGTATCCCACAACCTGCCAGCGGGCGCCGCGCTTGTCGACGTTGATCGCGAGCAGCTTGCCGAACTTCGAGCCGAGGTTCTGCGCGCGGTTCTCGGGGTCGCCGCCGGCGCCGCCGTCACCCATCCCGACGTACAGCCGCCCGTCCGGACCGAACATCAGATCGCCGCCGTTGTGGTTCGAGTAGGGATCCGGGACGTTGAGCAGCGTCCGCACCCGCCGCGAGCCACGGTACTCGACCACCCGGTTCGCCGGAGCCGTGTAATAGACGAAGAACCGCTTGTTCTGCGCGTAGCGCGGGTGGAAGGCCACCGAGAGGAGGCCTTGCTCGCCGCAGCAGACGACCTGGCTACGGATGTCCAGGAGCGTGCCCACGGCGCGCCCGTTCCGGACGATTCGGATCCGCCCCGGCTGCTCGACGACATAGAGCCGGTCCGTGACGCCTCGCGGTGTCGTCACGTCCACGGGCTGGTCGAAGCCCGACCCGATCTGGACGAAGCGGTACCCGGCGGGCGCCGCGGGAGCGGTCGCCGAGGAGAGCCCCGCGCCGAGGACCCCCGCGAGGCCGAGCAGGACGAGCAGGCGACCCCTCACTACTTCTTCAGCAGCACCTTTCGCAGCTCGTCTTCCTTGCCCGCCTCGAGCACGGCGAGCAGCTGGTCGCCAGCCTTGAGCTCGGTCGAGCCGTCGGCCATCTGCGCCTGGCCCTCCCGCATCACCGTGATCAGACGTGAACCGGCCGGCAGTGTTAGCCCGCTAACCGGCTTGCCCACGCACGGTGAGTCCGCGTCGAGCTGGACCTCGACGATCTCAAGGTTTTCCTTCCGCAGCTCGAGCAGGTGGATCAGGCCGTGCTCGGGCACCTCGTGCTCGATCATCGCGAGGATGATCGAGGTCGCCGAGACCGTCGGCGTGATGCCGAGGAGGTCGAAGTGCGGCTGGTTGCGCGGGTCGTTCACGCGCGCGATCACCTTCTCGACGCCGTACTTCTCCTTCGCAATCTGGCAGATGATCATGTTGTCCTCGTCGTCGCCCGTGACGGCCACGACAAGGTCCGGCGGACGCGCGAGCCCCGCCCGCTCGAGCACGAAGAGCTCGGTGGCGTCCCCGAGCTGGACCCGATGCTCGAACTCCTCTTCCAGCACCTCGAAGCGGTCGCGCCGCTGCTCGATCAACGTGACCTCATGGCCGAGGTCGAGCACGCTGCGCGTGAGATTGGCGCCGACCTTGCCGCCGCCGGCGATCACGATGTACATCGTCACGTTCTGGCCCCCGCCGGATCCTCGATGGAAGAGCTGACCGCCTGCGTCAGGGTCTCGATCGCGGTTTTGGTCGGACTGACGGTCCAGAGCCCGAGCTGCTGGTAGAGGTCGGCCCGGGCCGGGTCGAGCACCCGGACCACGGTCTTGTCGATCTTGAACCGCTTCCGGGCGAGCTGGCCGATCACGAGGTTGGTGTTGTCGCCGTCGGTCGCGACGACGACGGCCTCGGCGTCCTCGATGCCGGCCTGCTCGAGGATCGAGATGTCCATCCCGTGGCCGACGACGAAGCCGCCGGACCAGTTCTCGCCGAGCCGGTGCAGGGCGTCCTCCTTCTCGTCGATCGCGGTCACTTCCCAACCGAGCCGATCGAGCTCGAGGGCGACCGCCGAACCGACCCTGCCGCAGCCGATCACCAGCGCTTTCACGGGGCTCAGATTAGCGAGTCAGACCGTCGATACCGCTTCGTCCATGTCCTCCTCCAGCACGCCCTGTGGATAGGCGATCACCATCACCTCGCACGGCGCGTGGCGGAGGACGTAGTCCACGGTCGGGCTGAAGAACCGGGACTGGCGGCGCCACCGCGGAGCCGAGCCCACCACGATCAGGTCCGCGTCCTGGGTCTTCGCCTCGTGGACGATCGCCTCGCCGATCGACCGGCCGCGCACGATCCGGCCCTCGACGGCGACCCCGTGCTCGGACGCGAGGAGCTTCGCCTCCGCGAGTGAGGCTTCGGCCCGCTCCTCGGCCTCGTACAGCGTCGCGTCGAGCGGCTTCTCCATCGGCACCGCGATCACGTGGAGCGCGTCGATCGTGCAGCCGCGTTCCTCGGCGAGCTTGATCGCCGTCGCCAGCACCTCCTCGCCGATGGGGCCGAGCTTCACCGGGACGAGAATGCGCTCGTAGACACCCTCGAGCTCTGGGACGAGGTCTGGCTCGGGCGGAGTGACGTGGCCCCAGATGCTCTCGTTCTGCGCGATACGCGTGGAGAGGTAGACGGCCGCGCCGACGAGCAGCCACAGCGGTCCCGCGATCCGCGTCTCCTCGTGCGTGACCAGGGTGATCACCCAGATGGCGATCGTGAGCGGCGTCCCGACGAGCGCCGCGAGGGGCAGGTCGGCGCCGCGGATCCTCACGTTGACGGCGGCCCGAAACGGGCGCTCGAGCTCCGGCTTCGAGAAGCGGAGCTTGATCACGGCGAGCTGCGCCGCGGTGAAGGCGAGCAGCACCCCGAAGCTGAACAGGCCGGCGAGCATCTTCACCTGCGACGACGACAGGGCCGCGAGGATCAGCAGCCCGGACGAGATCACCGCCGACCCGACGATCGCCGCCGGGGCGATCAGCGTGCGGCGGTTCAGCGTGCCGAAGGTGTGGGGCAACATGCTGTGCTGGCCGAGCGAGTAGGCGAGCCGCCCGGCGCCCGAGATCGACGTCGTGACCGCCACGACCAAGACGAGCGCCCCCGTGATCCCCACCCCGACGCGCACGATGTCCGCGAGGAGCGACGGCAGCGGGTCCTCGAGCGCGGCCGTGATCCCCATCAGCGGCGCGCGGAGCCAGGTCGTCCCGAGGTCACTCGCGTAGCCGCCCGGCCCGGATGGGTCCGGGTGTGCCGGGTACGCCGAGATCCCGACGACGGCGATCGCAACCGACACCGCGACCACGAGCCCGATCCCCGCGAAGAGGCTCCGCGGCAGCGTCTTCCCCGGCTCCCGCGTCTCCGCAGCCAGGTTGGCCACGGTCTCGAGACCGGTGTAGGCCAGCATCGCGAGCGGGAGCGCGAAGCCGATCGAGCTCCACGTCGGCGCGGTGCCCAGGTCGACGCCCTTCGACAGGGCGTCGAGGTCGAAGAGGAACACGAAGCCGAGCACGACGAGCAGCAGATGTGAGGCGAGGGCGACGGCCGCGATTACGACCGCCGTCCGGTAGAGGCTCGTGCGGCGCAGGAGCCGTGTCCCCGCCACGCCGACGATCACGCAGACGCCGACGACGGTGTCCCACGGCGACCGCGTGATCGACTCCCAGCCGACGGCGTTCCCCACGTAGTGCGGGACGAACAGGCCCGCGAGCGCCATCACGATCAGGTAGTCGAGGACGAGCGCCCAGCCGGTGATGAACCCGGCCGGGTCGTTGAAGGCGTGGCGCACGAAGGTGGCCGCGCCGCCGGTCTCCGGGATCGCCGCCGTGCCCTCCGCGTAGGAGAGCGCGACGAGCAGGAAGAGCAGGCCGACGGCGAGCAGCACCCACGGTGTGAACCCGAGGGCGAAGAGCGCGATGATTCCGAGCGCGAAGTAGAGCGACGACGCGATCTCGCCGTAGGCGACCGCCGCCAGCGACGGGACGTCGAGGACTCGTTCGAGGGCGGGCAGCTTCCTCGCCATCAGGGCCTCTGCCGCTGGAGATAGAGACGGAGGCCGCCGGCGAGCACGAACAGCGCGCCGAGCAGCAATCCGAGCCCGCCGCCGACACCGGCCGCGACGGTGCGGACGATGATCGCGAGGCCCAGGACGATCAGCACCGCCGAGAGAACCGTGGCGATCACGCCGCCCGCTTCCCGGCGGCGATCAGCACGCGCGTCGTGGCGTGCTTGACGACGTAGTCGACCGTGCCGCCGAAGATCCGGCCGCGGCGAACCCGCGGCCGCGGCGCCCCGATCACGATCAGCTCCGCCTGGCGGCGGTCGGCGTCCTGCACGATCTCCGGCCCCGCCGACCGCGCGCGGAGCAGGCGGACGACGGCCCGCACGCCGTAGCTCTCCACGATCGCCGCCGACTGGTCGAGGATGTCGTCCGCCTCTGCCTCGACATCGGGGAGAGCAACGTCGAGCGGGAGATCGAGCGGCACCTCGATCACGTGGACGACGGCCACCCGCGCCCGGCGCTCGTCGGCCAGCCGGGCCGCCGCGACCAGCGCCTCCTCGGACTCGGCCGAGCGCGTCACCGGCACGACGATTGTCCTGTACTCCACGGTCAGGGACGGGCCGAGCACCATCACCGGCGCACGGATCGTGGCGGTCAGCGCCGAGTGGATGAACCGGCGTCGGTACACGGCGTAGGCGATGAACCCGAAGACGAGCCAGCCGAGCCCGGCCCACCGCGTCGCCGGCTCCTGCAGCACGATCACGGTCCATGCGATCAGAGTGCCGATTCCGCCGATCACCGCGAAGATCGGCCAGTCCACGCCGCGGAACCTGAGATTGGGCCGGGCCTTGTACGCGAGCTCCTCGTCCGGCCGCCGGTAGCGCAGCGCCACCAACGACGCGTGCGCGACGGTGAACGACAGGGTCGCGCCGAACGCGTACATCGTCCCGAGAAAGTCCGTCTGGCCGGGCAGGATCGCGAGCGCCGGTATCAGGCCGGCGAAGATGACGAGCGCGACCCACGGCGTCCTGAAGCGCGGATGCAGCCGCCGGAAGCCCAGGGGCAGCTGCCGGTAGCCGGACATCGCATAGGTGATCCGTGAGGCGCCGATCACACCGGCGTTCGTGGCGATGAAGAGGATCGTCGCTGCGAGCACGCCGACGTAGATCTCCAGCCCGTGCAGGAGCGTTCCGTCCTCGAGCCCGAGGTTCTTCACGACGCCGAGCACGGGGTCGTTCGTGAAGCCGCCCTCGTCCGGCGGCAGCCCGAGCTTCGTTACGTACTCGCCGCCCTGCTGCACCACGGGCAGCGCAGAGAGCGCCACCAGCGGAAGCGTGAAGTAGATGAGGAAGACCGCCGCCGCAATCAGCTTGTACGCCATCGGAACGTTCCTCGGCGGGTCTCGCACCTCCTCGGCGAGGTTCGAGACGGTCTCGACGCCGGTGTAGGCGAGCATCGCGACCGGGATCGCGATGAAGAACTGGCTCCAGGTGGGCGCGACGCCGAGGTCGACGTTCGCGCGCAGGATGTCCACGTTGAAGACGAGCGCGAAGCCGATCGCAACGAGCAGCGCCTGCGTCGCGAAGTCCACCACCGCGAGGAAGACGTTGAGGCTCGCCGCCTCCTGGACGCCGATGATGTTGATGCCGACGAGGATCGCGACGACGACAATCCCTCCCACGATGTCCCAGGGGTTCTCCCGGAGCGGATCCCAGAAGACCGAGAGGTAGTGCGGGACGAAGAACGCCGAGATGGCGACGGTGGCGACGTAGACGAGCATCTGCGACCAGGCCGCGCCGAAGCTCGCGAGCTCGTTGAACGCATGCCGGGCGAAGCTGGACGAGCCGCCCGCCTCCGGGTAGCGAACCGTGCCCTCCGCGTAGGTGGCCGCCGTCGCCGCGAAGATCAGGCCGGCGATGACGAAGACGACGGGTGTGAGCCCGAGCGCGAACGCCGCCGTAACGCCGAGCGCGTAGTAGATCGAGGAGCCGACGTTGCCGTAGGCCGTGGCGAAGAGCGCGGGCGTCCCGAGCACCCGTTCCAGGCCCTGCTGCCGCCGCCTTCTCGGCACCGGTGGACTCTACTCAGCCACGTCGGACCGTCTGGCGCGGACACGACGGGTGTCTGACACCCGACGTGGCTCGACCAGCCGGTGATCGTGGCTGGGGCGTCGCTGGGGGTGCGACGCCGCAGGGCACAGTGTTCTCAACACGGGCCCGGAGAGCGGCGTGCCGCCAGCGGCGTCAGGCTGCGGCGGAGCCGGGCTTCGCCCGGCGGGAGCCGAGCCGGCCAGCCGCGATCAGCCGTGAATGCTGACGATGAGGGGGATGATCAGGATCGCGACGATGTTCGTGATCTTGATCATCGGGTTGATCGCCGGGCCGGCCGTGTCCTTGTAGGGATCCCCGACGGTGTCGCCCGTGACTGCGGCCGCGTGGGCGTCCGAGCCCTTCCCGCCGAACGCGCCGTCCTCGATCAGCTTCTTCGCGTTGTCCCAGGCGCCGCCGCCCGAGGTCATCGCGATCGCCAGGAAGATGCCGGTAACGATCGTCCCGATCAGCAGCCCGCCCAGCATCTTCACGCTGATGATCCCGACGATGACCGGGAAGATCACCGGGATCAGGCTCGGCACCATCATGTTCTTGATCGCGGCTCCGGTGACGATGTCGACGGCGCGGCTGTAGTCGGGCCGGCCGGTGCCCTCGAGGATGCCCGGGATCTCGCGGAACTGACGCCGCACCTCCTCCACCACCTGGCCGCCGACTCTGCCGACCGCCTGCATCGCGAGCGACGAGAAGAGGAAAGGCATCAGGCCGCCGATGAAGAGGCCTGCGATCACCCAGGCGTCGTTCAGCATGAACGTGACGCTGAGGCCGCGGTCGTCGAGCTCGGTGGTGAAGCCGTCGAACAGGATCAGGGCTGCGAGGCCCGCCGAGCCGATCGCATAGCCCTTCGTGACGGCCTTCGTCGTGTTCCCGACTGCGTCGAGCGGGTCGGTGACGGCCCGGACCGACTCGTCCAGGTTTGCCATCTCGGCGATGCCGCCCGCGTTGTCGGTGACCGGGCCGTAGGCGTCGAGCGCGACGATCAGGCCGGTCATCGCGAGCTGCGCCATCACCGCGACGCCGACGCCGAAGAGGCCCTCGAGCTTGTACGCCCCGATGATCGCCGCCGCGATCACGATCACGGGAGCGGCCGTCGCCTGCATCCCGATCGCAAGGCCCTCGATGATGTTCGTCGCGTGACCGGTCAGCGAGGCGCGCGAGATCCCCTTGACCGGGTTCCAGCGCGTCCCTGTGTAGTACTCGGTGATCGCCACCAGCAAGAACGTGACGGCGAGACCGATCAGCGTGCAGCCGTAGAGGTTCCAGAACGGGAATCGGTCGCTGTCGAACGCGGCAGTGACCGGGATGAAGAGCAGGGCCGAGAGGATCGTGGCGACGGCGACGGCCTTGTAGAGCGCCGCCATGATCGACCCGTCGCGGCCGACGCGCGCGAAGAAGGTGCCGACGATCGAGGCCAGGATCGCAACGCCGCCGATCACGAGCGGGTACTGGACGATGTCCGTCGATGGGAAGCGCACCGCGCCGAGGAACATCACGGCGACGAGCGTGACGGCGTACGTCTCGAACAGGTCCGCCGCCATGCCGGCGCAGTCGCCGACGTTGTCGCCGACGTTGTCCGCGATCACGGCCGGGTTGCGCGGGTCGTCCTCGGGGATGCCCGCCTCGACCTTCCCGACGAGGTCGGCGCCCACGTCCGCGGCCTTCGTGTAGATGCCGCCGCCGAGCCGGGCAAAGACCGAGATCAGCGAGCCGCCGAAGGCCAGTCCGATCAGGTGCGTCGTGGCGTCCTTCTCCGACTGGTCGAAGATCTGTGTCAGCGCGCCGTAGTAGCCCGCGACGCCGAGGAGACCGAGGCCGACGACGAGGAGACCGGTGACCGAGCCGGCGGTGAAGGCGACCTTGAGCGCCGGGGCCACCCCATGCTTCGCCGCCTCGGCGGTCCTGACGTTCGCCCGGACCGCGACGTTCATGCCGATGAATCCGGCGGCCGCCGACAGCACGGCGCCGATCAGGAAGCCGAAGGCAGTGCCCCAGCCGAGGTCGTTCCAGAAGCCGATCGCGAGGAAGAGCACGACGGCCACGCCGGCAATGGTCGTGTACTGGCGGCGGAGGTACGCGGAGGCCCCCTCCTGAACCGCCCGCGCGATCTCCTGCATCCGCTCGCTGCCTGCGGGCAGTCCGAGCAGCCAGATCGTCTGAATCACGCCGTAGGCGACGGCGGCGCCCGAACAGACGAGCGCGATCAGTACCGGGTGGTCAGCGAAGAATTCCAGCGCAGTCTCCTGGTGAGGGGTGCGCCGAAGTGGGGCCTGGCGCCGCGGTTTTCTACCACACCGCGGGCTCGGCCCGCCGCGATGAGAGCGCTACCGGGCCCGGCCGCGGCTGACGGTGACGCGAACCTTGTAGCCGCGGCGGAGCCGCAGCCCCGGCGCGGGACGCTGCGCGACCACGCGGCCGCGCCTCACCCGACGTGAGTACGCCTTGACCACCCGGCCCAAGGCGCAGCCGGCCTTCACGAGGCGGGTCTTCGCGGCGGCCAGCGTGAGGCCGCGAAGCCGCGGCACCGAGCAGACGGGCGGCGTGTTCGTGATCACGAACGGCCCGAGGACGGTGGTGTCGTTCCAGTTCCCGGCGTTGTCGCGAGACCGGATCCCGAACCACCAGGCGCCGGCGTCGAGCCTGGGGCTCGCCACACGGCGCGCGCCTTCCTCGGCGTCCTTCACCTGGTCGACCGAGACGAGCGACTGTTTGGCCCACGCGTACGAGAAGCCGTCCAGGCCGCTGAGGGCGTCAGGAAGCGTGATCCAGTTGAGCTCGACGGTGTGATTGGCGGACGCGTAGCCGGGCCGGTGTGTCGGGCTCGACAGCGTCGGTCGCGGCGGCGCGAACATGTCGACGAGAAACGGGCCGGCGTGGACGGTGTTGCCCCAGTTCCCGCCGCCGTCTCGCGCACGGACGTGGAACCAGGTCGTGCCCTCGGGCATCGAGGTCGTGTACGACGTCACGTTCTCCTCGACCTCCTTCACCTCGTCGGGCACGAACGTGGGGTCCGGCGAGACCGCGAAGGAGAAGCCGTCGATGCCACTGGCGTCCGCCGCTCCACCCCAGGAGACACTCATCGTGCCGCTGTTCGTCCAGACGCCCGGCGACGGCGAGGCAGCGTTGATGGCGAGGCCGACCGGCGGCACGAGCTCCTGCGTCATCGCACGGAACACGTTGATTCGTCCGCCAGAGACGACCTTGCCCTGCAGCGACCCGAGGGCGTCGACGCTGTTCATCAGGCTGCGCTTGAGCTCGACCGGAGTGAGAGTGGGCCGATAGGCGAGCACGAGCGCGGCGGCGCCCGCGACGTGCGGCGTTGCCATCGACGTGCCGTCGAGCGTCGCGTACGGCGTCGGCGGGCTGGCGTCGTAGTAAGTGCTGTAGATCCCCTGGCCCGGCGCGCCGACGTCCACGGTGGTCGCGCCGAAGTTGGAA
>DASTHD010000104.1:0-24443 GCA_035605555.1 Gaiellaceae bacterium | reverse complement strand
AGTTCGATGTCCTTTCTCTTCTCGCCACGGTCGGGATCACGATCCGCCTCGAGGCGGATCTTCCGCGACGCCGATTGAGCAGCGAGCGAGCGCTTGCGTGCGAGAAGGCCGGCGAGCTCAAGCGCCTCGTCTTGCGAAAGGGCGGGGCGGGCAGCCAGCGCGAAGACTACGTGTGCCATCTTCGGTACGAGGCTAACACCGACGCTTTGCCCGCCTTCCGACGGGTCGGAAGGCGTCACGCAGGCCGCCGTTAGGTCCGTCCAGTGTCGTTCGGTTCCGGCCGGAAACGGAAGGGATAACCGAATGGCCTTCGCTTACAGGCTCGAGCTCGAGGACGGCACACCCCGCCGAGCCGCCGACGTTCCGCACCGCAGCTCCCTCGTGGCGACGCGGCGTCGTCTAGCCACGAATAGCTCGCAACACCAATCACAAACTGAGGTATGATGGTCTCCACTGGCCCTGCAGCCAGAATTCCGGCCGAAGCCCCAAAGTACGCCGACGCGCTTCTGGCGCGCGAGGCATCTGAGCTGAGGCAAGCAGAGTTCGCCGCGGGGCCAGTTCTTCTGTTGCGTAGAAGCGCCCTTACGCGCCGCTTTCCAACCTGACGGCCGGAGAGCGCCCGGAGACGGGGCGCAATAGGATCCGGCCCGTGGAGGAACGGCTCGAGCGTCAGGCTCGGAACGAAGACATGATGCGTTCGGTGAACGAGCGGATCGCCGCCCTCGACAAGAGTGCCAGCGACTGGGCCGGCCCTGACCAGCAGTTCGAGTTCCAGTGCGAATGCGGGACGAACGGATGCGACGGTCGCGTGCTAATGACCCTCGTTGAATACGAACGCGCTCGTAGGCAGCGGGACCGTTTTGCCGTCGTTCCCGGTCATGAGGCCGATGAAATCGAGGCCGTAGTCGAGCAGGACGAGCGGTTCGTCATCGTCGACAAGCGCGACGAGTTCGAACATCTCGTGGAGTAGCGCTCTTCGACCAGACCAGGAAGAGGCGTCAATGCGAGCAGGAGGGCCACGCGTGCACGCGAGGACAGCGTGCGAACTTCAGCCGGCAGGTTGCCGTCACATGCCTCGCGGACAACGCCTCCTTGATCCGCTGTTCGAGATACCTCGCCCATCCGTATGGGCCGCTTATGGGCCACAGGACACGACTTATCGAGTCGGGGCGCCGAGATTTGAACTCGGGACCTCTAGTCCCCCAGACTAGCGCGCTAACCAGGCTGCGCCACGCCCCGTGGGGCCTAGGTTAGCCGTTCTCGGGTCAAGCTTCTCGGGACGAACGTCCACTGAACGTCCCACCGCCCTCCAAAACCGGGGGTTGCAGGTTCGAGTCCTGCCGCCCCTGTCGTTCAACCACGCGGGAATCGTCACGCTCGACGCCTTTCACGCGAGGCGCTTGTCAGGATCGGATCCCGCATCCGCGTCGAGGGGCATACGATCTTTCAGATACCGACGAGCAGGGAGGCTTTCGACATGGCCGAGCAGCATCTGTGCCAACGTCACGGACGTCCGGCGGTCGCATCGAGGGTGAGGGTTCGACCCGACGGGACGCACGAGGTCGAGTATCTCTGTGAGATCGACCTCGCCGAGGAGCGAATGTCGGGGCGGCTCGGCGGTGGCCGAAGCCTTTTCGACGAGTTCTTCTCCGACTTCTTCGACCGCTCGCCAACGAGCGGAGGCGGTGGGCAGACGCGGGCGCCCGCTCGCCGCGCCGAGAGCGTCGACGTCACCCAGTTCTTCAGCGACGCGACCCGCGAGCTCCTCCAGCGGGCGGCGCAGACCGCGCTCGAGTGGGGCAGCCTCGACCTCGAGAGCGACCATCTGCTGTACGGCGCGCTTCAGGACAACGTCGTCCGCCATGTGCTGACCCAGGTCGGCGCCGACCCTGACGCGATCGCCGCGCAGCTCGAGGAGGAGGCCGAGAAGGGAAACCGCACGGACGTCGCCCCCTCGCTGGCACCCGACGCGAAGGCCGCGCTGCTCGCCGCGTACGAGGAGTCGCGCGAGCTCGGCGCCTCGTACGTCGGCCCCGAGCATGTTCTCCTTGCGCTCGCGCGCGACGAAGAGTCGCCGGCGGGAGACTTGCTCCAGCGCTTCGGTATCTCGCACACCAAGCTGCGCGGGGCCGTCATCCGCGGCGTGGAGGCAGGAGCGCCGCGCGAGCAGTCGAGCACCCCGCGGCTCGAGGAGTTCGGCCGCGACCTGACCCAGGAGGCGCGTGAGGGCAAGCTCGATCCGGTCATCGGCCGGAGCAACGAGATCGAGCAGACGATCGAGATCCTGTCCCGCCGGACGAAGAACAACCCCGCGCTGCTCGGCGAGCCCGGCGTCGGCAAGACCGCGATCGTCGAGGGCATCGCCCAGCGCATCGTCAACGACGAGGTTCCGGAGACCCTCGCCAACCGGCGCGTGATTGCGCTCGACCTTGCCGGGATGATCGCCGGCACGAAGTACCGAGGCGAGTTCGAGGAGCGCCTCAAGACCGTGATCGACGAGATTCGCGGCGCCTCGGACGAGCTGATCCTCTTCATCGACGAGATGCACACCGTCGTCGGTGCCGGCGCGGCAGAGGGCTCGATGGACGCCTCGAACATGCTCAAGCCCGCGCTGGCGCGCGGTGAGCTGCACGTCATCGGCGCGACGACGCTGGACGAGTACCGCAAGAATGTCGAGAGCGACCCGGCGCTCGAGCGGCGCTTCCAGCCCGTGCTGGTACGCGAGCCGACGGTCGACGAGACGATCGAGATCCTGCGCGGGCTGAAGGATCGCTACGAGGCCTTCCACCGTGTGCGCATCTCGGACGAGGCGATCGTCGCTGCAGCGGAGCTCTCCGACCGCTACATCCGCGACCGCTTCCTGCCGGACAAGGCGATCGACCTGATCGACCAGGCCGGGGCCCGTGTGCGCCTGCGGATGAAGACGAAGGACGACGACACACGCTCGCTGGAGGAGGATCTCCGGCGGCTCGCGCGGGAGCGAGACCAGGCGACCGCGGCGGAGGACTACGACCGGGCGGGCACGGTCCGCGACGAGATCGAGTCCCGCCAGGGCGAGCTGGAGGGCAAGCGAAAGGCTCGCCAGCGTGCGCCCGAGGTCTCGGCCGAGGACATCGCCGAGGTCGTCTCGCGCGCCACGGGCATTCCGGTCTCGCAGCTGACGAGCGAGGAGCGCGAGCGGCTGATGCGGCTCGAGGAAGAGCTGCACGGGCGGATCGTGGGCCAGGACGAGGCGGTCCAGGCCGTCGCGGAGGCGGTGCGCCGCTCGCGCGCAGGCCTCGGCGACCCGAACCGGCCGGTTGGCAGCTTCCTCTTCCTCGGCCCGACCGGCGTGGGCAAGACCGAGCTCTCCCGCGCGCTGGCCGAGGCGCTCTTCGGCGACGAGAACCTGATGGTCCGCTTCGACATGAGCGAGTTCCAGGAGCGGCACACGGTCTCGAGGCTCGTCGGGGCGCCGCCGGGCTACGTCGGCTACGAGGAGGCAGGCCAGCTGACCGAGCAGATGCGGCGGAGGCCGTACTCGGTGCTCCTCTTCGACGAGATCGAGAAGGCGCACCCGGACGTCTTCAACATCTTGCTCCAGATCCTCGACGACGGGCGCCTGACCGACGCCCAGGGGCGCACGGTCGACTTCAAGCACGCGGTCGTGATCATGACCTCGAACATCGGCGCCGACCGGATCCAGCAGTTCGCGCGCCAGGGCGGCGACTTCGAGGAGCTGAAAAGCGAGCTGATGGAGTTGCTGCGCGGCAGCTTCCGCCCGGAGTTCATCAACCGGATCGACGAGATCATCGTGTTCCGCGCGCTGTCGGAGGAGCAGCTGCTCGAGATCACGCGGCTGCTGCTCGACCGGCTGACCCGCCGCCTCCGGGCGCAGCGGATCGACGTCGAGTTCTCGGAGGAAGCCGTGAAGCTGCTCTCACGAGAAGGCTTCGACCCGGAGTTCGGGGCCCGGCCGCTTCGCCGCACCATCCAGCGCCTGGTCGAAAACGAGCTCTCGAGGATGGTGCTGGACGGAAGAGTCGAGCCCGGCGACAAGGTCGTGGTGGACCGCGACGGAGAGGAGCTCCGCTTCGCTGTCGAGAAGGGCGCGGCATCCGAGCTCTTGCGCGAGAAGGAGGAGACGCCTGAGCCGGCCGGCTCGCCGGCGTGACCGAGACGACGACGCCAACCGGCGACGACGACCTGGAAGCAGTCGATCGGAGCGCTCCACCTGCTTGCAGTGGTGAGTAAGCCGGGCAAGCGCCCGGCTTACTCTCTTATGGCCTACGGGTTGGCTGGTGCTATCCGATCTTCTTGACGCCGAGGGCGCCGCCGATCCTCGTTCTGAGCCCTTCGCTCTCGAACACCATCCCCAGCGCAGCGGTCGTGAGCGCCATCGGCGAGAGGAGCTTCTGTTCGACCTCCTCACGGGGGACGTGCGCCGAGAGTGACTGTGCATGCACGACCTTCGCGACGAGCGACTGGCCGAGCACGCTCCAGCACTCCTCCTCGACGCGGTCGGAGACGGTCGAAAGCGGCGACGTAGTAAGGCTCGTCCATGTCCTCAGCCTTCGCGGGGATCCAGTCCGGGATCGCCGATGCCATCTCGACCTGCCTCGCCGGCCGGCCACGAGCCGGCCGGTCGGCGGTCGTCCGGTCCTGTTGTAGCTGCGATTGGACGTTTCTTGGCCGCTTGGGGCGCAGAGTCTCGCCCGGCTCCTTGCCGCGGTCCTGGGTCACCAGCGGCGCGCGATGCGCCGGAGTCGTTCGGTGCTCTCCGCCCGGGTGCAGCCGAAAGCGCAGCTGGCGCCAGCGCTGGAGGTACCGCTCTGCGAAGCGATCCTTCCAGCTCCGGTCGATCTCTTCGCTCGGCCGAACCTCCTGGAGCCGTTGCTGGATCGCGGGCGGCAGGTGCTGCGCGAACTCGATCCCCCACTCTCCGAACGGCAGAGGCTTGCCGCCGTACAGGTTCAACCTGTCGCGGCCGCCGAGCGGGTAGACGCCGTGGCGCTCCTGTCCGTCGGATGCGGGCGGCTCGACGATGACATAGGTGTCGCGCTGGACTTCCTTCCACGGGATCCCGAACTGGCGGAACCGCCACTGCTCATGCGAGATGTCGTAAAGCTCGTTGTCGTAAAGCTCGACATTGAAGGGCTCGCACGTGTGACGCCGCCCGGCGAGAGGATGTACCTGCACGCGATCGTGATCGACGGGCAGGTGCTCGGCCATTGGCGCCGACGCCTCAACGCGAACGCAATGACGATCGACGTTCAGCTCGCCCGCCGTCTCGACCGCGGAGAGCGGGCCGCGCTGACGACGCCGTCGAGCGCTACGGACGGTTCGTCGGCTTGTCGATCCGTTCCGTGGCCACGTCGATCTGAGCTACGGTCGAGCCGTGTCGGAGCCGGCTCCCCGCGAGACCAAGCGCTTCCTCAATCCCGACGCGCTTTCGCCGCCGGCTGGCTACAGCCACGTCGTCGAGGCGTCGGCGGGGCGGCTCTTCTACATCTCCGGGCAGCTGCCGCTCGACTCGAACGGCGAGCTCGTCGGCGCCGGGGAGATCGCGGCGCAGACGCGGCAGGTATTCGACAACCTCTCAGCCGCGCTGGCCGCCGTGGGCGCGTCGTGGAGCGAGGTCGTCAAGCTCAACTACTTCCTCCTGGACGTCGGGCACGTGCAGACCGTGCGCGCGATCCGGGACGAGTACGTCGACACCGGGCGGCCGCCGGCCAGCACGCTCGTCGAGGTCAGTCGGCTCGCCCGTGACGAGGCTCTGATCGAGGTCGAGGCGATCGCGGTCACGAGCTGACGTCGCCGCGAAATTCCCGCAACGAGCGCACGAATTTCTCGCACTCGACGCAAGCGTCGCCGGCGTTGGACGTCTTGCAAATAGGTCCGACAAGCGACCTGTGGTTGTCCACACCCCGGGGAAAGCCACCCCGACGACCCCGCCAGGGCAGCCGCGTTGCCAGCCACGACGATATCCACATGGCTGTGGAAAACCCGCGAAAACCGCCAGACATAAAGCAGGAGCAGCGCCAGCGGCCCGACAAGCCGCCGGGTCAATTCATCTCGAATGAGCTCGAAGAGGAGACGGCTCGTTTTCTGCGTGAAATCAAAGGGCTTGCCAAGCGGCGCGAGCAGGCGAAGTCCGACGAGTCCAAGGGCCCGCCGCCGAAGCGGCCACCCGACGATCAGCGCTCGAGCCGCCGGTAGAGCCGGTCGATCAGCTCGGGCATCTCCTCGAGCTTTTTCGTGATCAGGCGGAGCCGGTATTCGCGAAAGTGCTCCGGCTCCACCTTGAGCGCCTTCGCCAGGCGCTTGACGATGTCGTCGGAGGGCACGGGCCGGTTCCCGTGCACGAGGTGGTTGAGGTAGCCGGCCGAGAGCTTCGTCTGGTCGGCGAGCGCGCGATAGGTGATGCCGGACTCCTGCATCAGGCGCTCGAGAGTCGGGCCGAATGGCTCCGTGCTGAAACGGCGGCGGCGAGCCACTGCGCCGACCTTACCTATCCCAGTGCGCCGATGTCATCGACGGCAACGCGGCGCTCCTCCCCGGTGGCGCGATCGCGGACGTCGACGGCGTCGTCCTCGAGGGTCTTCTTGCCGACGGTTACGCGCAGGGGGATGCCGATCAGGTCGGCATCGGCGAACTTCTCCCCCGCCCGCAGGTCGCGGTCGTCGAGCAGCACGTCGTGGCCGGCGGCGTCGAGCTCGGCCGCGACCCGTTCCGCCAACTCAGCGACCTCCGCGTTGCCCGCTGCGAGCGAGACGACGTGGACGCCGTATGGCGCCACGGATGCCGGCCAGCGGATCCCATCCTCGTCGTGGTGCTGCTCCACGATCGCGGCCATCACCCGGCCCGGCCCGATGCCGTAGCTGCCGCCCAGCAGGGGCTTCTCCTGACCGTCCTCGTCGAGGAACGTGGCTCCGAGCGGCTTCGAGTAGAACGATCCGAAATTGAAGATGTGGCCGACCTCGATCGACGTCTGGAAGATCAGCGCGCCACCGCAGACCGGGCAACGGTCGCCCTTGCGCGGCTCGCGCAGGTCGGCGAAGCGCGGCTGGTAGTCGCGCCCCGCCTCCACGCCGCGGAGGTGCCAGCCGTCGCGGTTTGCGCCGGCGACGAACTGTCCCTCGCGCAGAGTCTCGTCGGCAATGACCTCTCCGGCGTACCCGACCGGGCCGACCGAGCCGCCGCCCGCGCCGAACGCGTCGCGGATCTCCTGGTCAGTGGCGGGCCGCGACGCTCCAGGCAGCGCCTCGTACAGCTTCGTCTCGCTGAGCCGGTCATCCCCGCGCACGAGCGCGAGCACGAGCGTGCCGTCCGGCTTCACCACTGGCATCGCCTTCGAGGTGGCCGACTGGTCGATCTCGAGGAGCTCGGCCAGCCCTTCGATCGTCGTCACACCGGGTGTCTCGATCTCCTCGGGCGCGCGGAGCGGTTCGGGGAGCACCGCGGAAGACGGGATCGCTTCCGCCACCTCGAGGTCGCCCGCAAAGTCCCCGTTCTCGCACCGGACGAGCGTGTTCTCGCCCGAGCCCGAGGGCGCGAGGAAGTCGATGCTGAACTTACCGCCCATGATCCCGCTCTCGGCCTGGACGTCGTACGTCTCGAGCGAGCAGCGTTCGAAGATCCGCTTGTACGCCTCGCGGTTCGCCTCGAAGCTGGCGAGAACGCCATCTTCGTCACGGTCGAACGAGTAGCCGTCCTTCATGATGAACTCGCGGAGCCGGAGGAGGCCGCCGCGCGGCCGAGGCTCATCCCGGTCCTTCGTCTGGAAGTGGTACCAGAGCTGCGGCAGATCTCTGTAGCTCTGGATCTCGCGCGCGTGGAACGTGACCGTCTCCTCGTGCGTGAGCGGCAGGATGAAATCGCGACCCGTCCGGTCCTTGAGATGGAAGATCTCAGGGATCGCGAGCCGCCCCGTGGCCTCCCAGAGCTCGGACGGGGTCAGGACGGGCATCAGCATCTCCTGGCCGCCGATCGCGTCCATCTCTTCCCGGACGATCTGCTCGATTTTGCGGTGGACCCGCCAGCCGATCGGCATGAAGGTCCACAAGCCGGCGGAGACTTGGCGGATGAATCCGCCGCGTGCGAGCAGCTTGTGCGACACCGCCTCGGCGTCGGCCGGAGCGTCGCGCAGGGTCGGCAGAAAGAGCTGTGAGGCGCGCGCGATCACGCAGCTAGTCGAGCGGGACCAGGGAGGCTTCGGCCATGGCCAGTGCGGCCGGCTTGGCCATCTTCAGCCGCTTCGGCCGCGGCATTCCCTCGGAGATCCACTTGTCGATCTCGGTGAAGAGCTCGTCGATCAGGACGTCGGAGGAGACCTTCTTCAGCACTCGCCCGTGGGCGTAGATGAACCCGGCGTCGCGGCCCCCCGCGATCCCGAAGTCGGCGTCGCCCGCCTCCCCCGGTCCGTTCACGGCGCAGCCCATGACGGCGACCTCGAACGCCTCCGTGTAGCCGCGCAGCCGCCCCTCGACGACGACCGCGAGGTTCTCGACGCCGACGTTGTCTCGGCCACACGACGGGCAGGCGATCATCACCGGCCCACGCTCGCGGAGCCCGAGCGCCTTCAGAATCTCCCAGGCGGTCTCGACCTCCTTGACAGGGTCGGCCGTGAGCGAGACGCGGATCGTGTCGCCGATGCCATCGGCGAGCAGCGACCCGATGCCGACGGCGCTCTTGATCGAGCCGGCGAAAGGCGTCCCCGCCTCGGTCACCCCGAGATGCAGCGGGTACGGCACCTTCGCGGCGAGCATGCGGTAGGCCCGGATCATCGTCGGCACGTGCGTCGCCTTGACCGAGATCTTGAAGTCGTAGTAGTCGAGGCTCTCGAGCAGCTCGACCTCCTCGAGCGCCGCGGCGACGAGCGCCTCCGCCTGGTCTCGCTGGGCGAGCTCGAACAGGTGCTTCGGCAGCGAGCCGGAGTTGGCGCCGATCCGCATCGGAATCCCCGCTGCCTTCGCGGCATGCACCACCTGCGCGACCTTCTCGGGGCCGCCGATGTTGCCCGGATTGATCCGCACGGCCTGGACGCCGGCGTCGATCGCGCGGAGCGCGAGGCTCGCGTTGAAGTGGATGTCCGCGATCACGGGGATCGGGGACAGCCGAACGATCTTTTTCAGCGCCTCGGAGTCCTCGATCTTCGGCACCGCGCAGCGGACGAGCTCGCAGCCGGCCGAGGCCAGCGCGGCGATCTGCGCGGTCGTCGCAGTGACGTCCCGCGTCGGGGTCAGGGTCATCGACTGCACGACGACGGGGGCGCCGCCGCCGATCTTGACGTTGCCTACCTTGACGCTGCGCTCGCTCGACACACTGCCAGGTTAGTCACGGCGCACCAGGAACGCGCGGCTGATGATCGGCCCCGCCAGCCGGATGCCGAGATCGGCCACGATCGCCGGCCGAACCGTCCAGCGGTAGCGGCCCGGGGCGAGCTTGAGTCCGGACGGCAGCCGGAGACGCGCCGCACGTGTCTGCGTTGCGTAGAACGCCGCGCCGTTTCGCCAAAAGGACACGTGGTAGTAGACCGCGCCCGAGAACGGCTTCCACGCGTAGGTGCGCTTCGGCGGGGGCTGCGGCTTGGGCCTCGGAGCCGGTGCGGGCTGCGGTGTCGGCGCCGCCTTCGGCTTCGGAGCTGCCTTGGGTCTCGAGGCCGGACGCTGCGCGGACGAGGCCCGGGGCTTCGGCGCCGGCGCAGGGCGGCGCGTCACCTGCGCCGTCTTCACCTGTGCGCGCGGAGCCCGCGGTACGGGCGCCACGCGCGGGACGGCCTGAGGCTCCACGGCGACCGCACCCAGGCTCGGACGATCCCGCGTCGGGAGCACGCTGACCGCCAGCAGCCCGAGACCGAGCACTGCGACTCCAAGCGAGGGCCTGAACCGCCGACCCCGCGGCGGCGCGGCAGGCGGGCCGGGGATCGGCACCACCTCGACCGGCTGGTGGGCTTCCCACGGACGCCAGGGGAGGTCTGCGCGGGCACGTACCGCAAGCGCGGTGTCCACGAGAACGAGCTCTGGGCTGATCGCCTGGGCGGCGAGCTCTTGATTCAAGCGCTCCTCCAGGGCGGAGGTTAGCGCGGACTCAGCCTCCGGCCCGGCCGCCGATGTCGTTGCTCAGGCCGATGAAGAAGAGTGTCAGGACGAGCGCGATTCCCACCACCGAGACCCGCTCGTACACCTCGCGACCGACGGAGCGCCCGCGGATCCCCTCGATGATCGAAAAGGCGATGTGCCCGCCGTCCAGCGGCAGCAGCGGTAAGAGGTTGAGGAGCGCCAGCGAGAGGCTGATCAACCCCAGCACCCAGAAGTAGGTCTGGTAGCCGCGGTCGAGCGCGCTCGACGAGCCGCGGACGATCCCGATCGGGCTCGAGATCTCGTCCCTGCCGGAGCCCTGGACCAGGCGGGCAAGCACGCCGCCGATCTCCTTCGTGACCATCCCGGTCAGCTTCAGCGACTCCCAGATCGCCGTGGTCACCGGGACCGACTCGAACGCGGGCCGGAAACCGACCCGGTAGCGGCCGTCGGTGTCGGCGAACGGCCGTGCCGGCGGGAGCTCGACGCGGCGCCCGTTGCGGATCACCGTGATCTGGACCGGCCGGCCCTGCGAGGAGTTGATCTCGTCGAACATCCCGACGTAGCCGACGGGCTTGTCGTTGATCGCGACGACGCGGTCGCCCGGCCTGAGCCCGGCCTGCATCGCCGGCCTCCCGGCCTCGACGGCCGCGACGGTCGTCGTCCCACGTCCGGGGCCGAAGACGAGCAGCAGCGCGAACATGAGGATCGCGAACAGGAGGTTCACGCCGGGGCCGGCGCCGATCACGAGCACCCGCTTCCAGGTGCGCTGGCGCCAGTACGCGTCCAGACCGAGGCCGTCGCCGAGCTCGACCAGGCCCCGCTCGGCGGCCTTGCGCGTGGCCGGCTCGACCTGCGTGTCCTCCAAGGCGCGCTCGAGCGCCTTCAGCGCGCCCGCAGCGCCGTCGAAGTCGCCCTCCCCGAGCAGTCGCTTCAGCCGCTCCGACGGCCCGAGAAGCTGCGGCGCCTCCTGTACCGCCCGCCCGAAGTGCACGTCCACGTCGGACGGCGCCGGGCGGTGCATACCCGGAATCTTCACGTAGCCGCCGAGCGGGATCGTGCCGATGCCGTACTCGATGTCGTTCCGCTTCACCTTGGCGAGGGCCGGGGGAAACCCGATGTAGAACTTCCGCGGGCGCATCCCGACCGCACGAGCCGTGTAGAAGTGGCCGGCCTCGTGGAGCAGGACGAGGAAGGCGAGCCCGAGGATCGCGATCAGGCTGTTCATACGACCGCCGGTCCCCGTTCCGCGACCCGGCGAGCCTCGGCATCGGCGGCGATCAGCTCGTCCAGGTCGTGCGCCGGGGCACCGTCGACGTGATCGAGGGTCGCCTCGACGACGTCGAAGATGCCGTTGAAGGACAGGCGGCCGCCGAGAAAGGCTTCGACCGCGACCTCGTTGGCGGCGTTGAAGGCGCACGGATAGGTGCCGCCCTGCTCGCCGGCCCGCCGCGCCAGCCCGAGGAGCGGAAACGCCTCGTCGTCCACGGGCTCGAACTCGAGGCGGAGACCCGAGCTGAGGTCGAGCGGATCGACCGGAGTCGCGGCGCGCTCGGGGTAGGTGAGCGCGTAGGAGATCGGCACGCGCATGTCCGGATAGCCGAGGTGCGCGAGCGCCCCGCCGTCGCGGAATCGCACGAGCGAGTGCACGACCGAGGTCGGCTGGATCACGACGTCGATCCGCTCGTATGGGAGCCCGAAGAGGAAGTGCGCCTCGATCACCTCGAGGCCCTTGTTGGCGAGGGTCGCGGAGTCGACGGTGATCTTCGGCCCCATCTGCCAGGTCGGGTGGGCGAGCGCATCGTCAGGTGTTACGTCGTCGAGCTCGGACCGGTTGCGCCCTCGAAACGGCCCGCCCGAGGCGGTGAGGACGACCGAATGGACGGTTTCTAGGTCCCGCCCCTCCAGACACTGAAAGACCGCCGAGTGCTCGCTGTCGACCGGGAACAGACGCCCTCCACCCCGCTCCTGCGCAGCCAGCGCGAGCTCGCCGGCGGCGACGAGGCTCTCCTTGTTCGCGAGCGCGAGGTCGACGCCGTGCTCGAGCGCCCAGAGTGTCGCGGTGACACCCGCGAACCCGACGATCGCGTTCAGGACGACGTCCGGCTCCGCGCGCTCGAGTAGCTCGACAGGGTCGCCGCCCACCTGCGTCAGCGGAGCCAGGCCGTCGATCGGCCGCGAGCCGGACGAGGCCGCGACGAGCTCGAGCTTCGGATGCGCGTCGATCACCTCACGCGCCTGCCGCCCAATCGAGCCTGTGGCCCCGAGGACGGCGACGCGTTTCATCGGCAAAGTGTAGGCGCGGCCCTGCCGCACAGAGCGGGGTTGCGCCGTCGCTCCTCAGGTGACGCCGAAGGCCGCCAGAAGGTAGTAGGAGACCACGGCCGCAAACAGGAGCGCGTCAAGGCGGTCGAGGATCCCGCCGTGACCGAGGAGCAGGCGCCCCGTGTCCTTCACGCCGGCGTCGCGCTTCAACGCCGACTCGAACAGGTCGCCCATCGGCGCCGCCACGGCGATGGCGGCCCCGAGCGCGAGCGACTGCGGGATCGTCAGGAAGCCCTCCTCGTAGAGCGTGAAGAACGGCACGAGGATCGCGGCAACCGTCCCGGCGACGAGCCCTTCCCAGGTCTTCCCCGGCGATGTCCTCGGCGCCAGCTTGTGCCGTCCGAACAGGCGCCCCGCGACAAACGCCGCCGTGTCGCAGACGAAGACGGTCAGCAGCACCGTGAACGCCGCCAGGACGCCGTGCTCCGGGATCTCGCGGATGAAGAGGACGTGCGCGAGGCCGAGGCCGATCCACGCCACACCGAGCACCGTCGCCGCTGTCGACACCGTGGTCGGTCGCACACCGGCCATGCCCTTGAAGACGAACGAGTAGGCGAACGTGCTGAGGAAGCCGGCGAGCGCCCATTGCGGCCCCCACTCGGCGCCGACGAGAGCCGCGATCGTGCCGGCGTAGCCGGCGAGCAGCACCGGCCGCAGCTCCCGGGTCATTCCGTAGAACTCGTGCAACGCGAGCACGGAGACCACCGCGGCGAGCCCGAAGAGCCACCAGCCGCCGGTCCAGATCAGGAGCAGCACGGGAGGAAGCAGCACCGCGGCGACGAGGATTCGGGTGAAGAGCGAGCTCATTCGCGCCCGCCGAAGCGACGGCGGCGGCCGGCGTACTGGGCCACCGCGGCCCTGAGGTCTTCGGCGTCGAAGTCCGGCCACCACTTGTCGCTGAAGACGAGCTCCGCGTAGGCGAGCTGCCAGAGGAGGAAGTTCGAGATCCGGAGCTCCCCCGACGTACGGACCAGCAGGTCGGGCTCGGGCATGTCCGGCGCATAGAGGTGTGCGGCGAGCACGTCCTCGTCGATCTCCTCCGCCGTCAGCCCTGCAGCGACCATCCGGCGGGCGGCCTCGGCGAGCTCCGCGCGGCCGCCGTAGTCGAACGCGATCCACAGCTGGAGCCGGTCGCGGTCGGCGGTCTCGTCCTCGAGGTCCTCCATCTGGCGAAGCAGTTCGGGGGAGACGCGGTCTCGCCTGCCGATGAACCGGGAGCGGACGCCTTGCTCGGCGAGGTCCGGCAACTCGCGCCGGATCGTCTCGCCGAAGATCTCCATCAAGGCGTCGACCTCGCTGGGCGGCCGGAGCCAATTCTCCGTCGAGAAGGCGTAGACGGTCAGCGACCGGATGTTGAGGTCGATCGCCGCCTCGACGGTCCGCCGGAGCGCCCGTGTCCCCTCCCTGTGCCCGGCCTCGACGGGCAGCCCGCGGCTAGCGGCCCAGCGGCTGTTTCCGTCCATGATGATCGCGACCGAGCTCGGCCCCTCCCCCAGCTCGACCGGCGGTTCACGGCGCCCGAAGAGGCGGCCGAGGAGGCGCACCTAGACCTCGGTTATTTCCGCTTCTTTGCGCTTCAGCAGGTCGTCGATCTTGTGCACGTGCTCGTCCGTCACCTGCTGCACCCGGTCCTCGGCGCGGCGCTCATCGTCCGCGCCGACGCTCTGCTCTTCCTTCAGGTGGTGGATGACGTCACGACGGACGTTGCGCACGGCGATCCGTCCCTCCTCCGCGATCTGCCGGGCGACCTTGACGAGCTCCTGGCGCCGCTCCTCGGTCAGCTGCGGGATCGGGAGGCGGATGACCTTGCCGTCGTTGGACGGGTTCAGGCCGAGATCGGACTCCTGGATCGCTCGCTCGATCTCCCTGAGCGCGTTCGGATCGAACGGCTGCACCGTCAGCAGCCGCGGCTCGGGCACGTTGATCGTCGCGAGCTGCTTCAGCGGCGTCTTCTGACCGTAGTAGTCGACCTGCACGCGGTCGAGCAGCGCGGCCGAGGCGCGTCCCGTGCGAATCGAGTTGAGCTCGCCGTGGGTCGACTCCACCGACTTGTCCATTCGGGTCGTGGCGTCCTGGATCAAATCGTCGATCATTCGCGTCCTCCGGGGGTCGAGATGATCGTGCCGACGCGCTCGCCCTGGGCAACGCGCCTGATGTTGCCCGCCGCAAGTGCGAAGACGTAGATCGGGAGCCCATTGTCCATGCAGAGCGAGAGCGCCGTCGTGTCCATCACACGCAGGCCGCGCTCGATCGCCTGCAGATGCGTCAGCTCCGGCAGCAGCTCGGCCTCCGGATCGATGCGCGGATCGCCGTCGTGGACGCCCTCCGCGCCGTGCTTCGCCATCAGGATCGCGTCGGCGCCTATCTCCAGCGCCCGCAAAGCGGCGGCGGTGTCGGTCGTGAAGAACGGGTTCCCGGTCCCTGCCGCGAAGATCACGATCCGCTGTTTCTCGAGGTGGCGGATCGCGCGTCGGCGGATGTAGGGCTCCGCGACCTCCGACACCTGGATCGCCGACAGCACCCGGGTGTGCAGCCCGCGCCGCTCGAGCACGTCCTGGAGCGTCAGGGAGTTCAGCACCGTTGCGAGCATCCCCGCGTAGTCGGCCGTGGCGCGGTCCATCCCCTCGGCCGCCGCGCTCATGCCCCGGTAGATGTTCCCGGCGCCGACGACGATCGCGATCTCCACGCCGCTCGCGTGGAGGTCGCGGACCTCGTCGGCGATCCGCTCCACCTCGTGGAGGTCGATCCCATACTCCCGGTCGCCCATCAGGGACTCCCCGGAGAGCTTCAGCAACACCCGCTGGAACGCGGGCCTGCCGTTCGTCTCAGCCGGCAAGGGCGTAGCGCTCGTACTCGAGCACTTCGAGCTGGTGCCCGGCGAGCGCCTTCTCGACCGTCTGCCCCGTGTCGTGGATCCAGTCCTGATCGGGCAGCACGGTCTGGCCGAAGAAGCGCTTGGCGAGCATGCCATCGACGATCTTGGGCCGGATCTCCTCGGGCTTCGACTGCACGTCCGGGAGCTTCTCGAGGATCGACCGCTCGGTCGCAAGGTCCTCCTCGGGGATCTCGTCCCGGTGCGAGTACAGCGGCGCGGCGAACGAGATGTGCATCGCGAGCAGCCGGGCCACGTCCTCCGGTCCGCGCGCGCGCACGAGCACGCCGATCTTGTTCGCCGGCGGGTGGACGTACGCCGAGAGCACCTCATCGTCGCCCTGCTTCTGGAACCGCGTGACGCCGCGGATCTGGATGTTCTCGCCGAGCTTCCCGACGAGCTCCTGCCGCTCCTGCTCGAGCTCCGCGACCGCGTCCGGCCCCCTGTCCTCGACCGTGTCAAGCACCTTCTCGGCGAAGGTGCGGAACTCGTCGTTCTTCGATACCGGCTCCGTCTCGCAGCCGACCGCGACGAGCGTGCCGGCGTCGCTCGAGAGTCGCGCGAGCACGACGCCCTCGGTGGTCTCTTTGCCGGCGCGCTTGCCCGCCTCGGCCATGCCGCGTTCCCGCAGGAGCTTCTTCGCGGCGTCGAGGTCGGCCTCGGTCTCCTGGAGCGCACGCTTGGCGTCCATCATCCCCGCGCCGGTCTCGTCGCGGAGCTGCTTCACGAGCGTGGCGGGAATCTCAGCCATTCGCGTTCGTCTCCTCGGTCGCCTCGGTCACCTCGGGCTGCGGCGCTTCCGGTTCCGGGGCGGGCTCGGCCTGAGCCTCCGGCTCCGGCGCGGGCTCGGCCTCCGCCTGGGGCTCGGGCTCCGCCTGGGGCTCGGGCTGCGCCTCTGCCGCAGGCTCCGGCTCCGCGGCAGCTGCCTCGGCGACCGGCGCCTCCTCCGGCCGGCCGTTGGCCTCGGCCGCCCCCTCGAACTCCTCGGGGCTCACCTGCTTGCGCCCGACGTCGATCGCGTCGGCGATCGCGTGGATGATCAAGCTGCACGACCGGATCGCGTCGTCGTTTCCGGGGATGACGTAGTCGGCCTCGTCCGGGTCGCAGTTCGTGTCCACGAGCCCGATCACCGGCAGACCGAGCCGGCGGGCCTCGTTCACCGCGATCTGCTCTTTGCGGAGATCGACGATGAAGACGGCGTCCGGCTGGCGCTTCAGGTCGGCGACACCCCCGAGGTTCGCCTCGAGCTTCTCGAGCTCGCTCAGCATCGTCAGCCGCTCTTTCGCCGGCAGGAGGTCGAGCTGGCCCTCGTCGTTCAGGCGACGGAGCTCGTGCAGGCGCTCGATCCGCGCGGACATCGTCCGCCAGTTCGTGAGCAGCCCGCCCAACCAGCGGTGGTTGACGTAGGGCATGCCGACGCGCTCCGCCTCCTGTTCGATCGAGTCCATCGCCTGCTTTTTCGTGCCGACGAAGAGAATCGTGCCGCCGCGGGCCGAGAGATCGCGTGCAAAGTTGTACGCCTCGTCGATCAGCTCCGCGGTCTTCTGGAGGTCGATGATGTAGATGCCGCCGCGCTCGGTGAAGATGAAGCGGCGCATCTTCGGGTTCCAGCGTCTGGTCTGGTGGCCGAAGTGCACGCCGGCCTCCAGGAGGTCTCGCATCGAGACGACTGCCATGGTGGGTTTCCCCCTTTGGTTTTCGCTTGCGTTGCCGCCGGCGGGGCGAACGTGGAACCCGTGCAGGACGGGCACCGCCACTTCGCTTGTCCGCCGGGCCGTAGGTCCCGGAAAAGCGCCGCGCAGCTTAGCGAAGCTCGGCCAGGTAGCCCTGCAAATCCGCCGGAAGCCGCGAGTCCACGTCGACGCGGTCGCCGGTGAACGGATGGTCGAACGCCAGTCGCGTCGCGTGCAGGAACTGGCGGCCGAGCCCGGGATCCGGCGCGCCGTACACGGGGTCTCCGACCACCGGCAGCCCGATCGCCGCGAGATGGACGCGGATCTGATGCGTTCGGCCTGTCTCGAGGCGTACGCGCAGGAGCGCGTACTGGCCCAGGAGCTCCTCGAGCTCGAAATGGGTGACGGCGTCGCGCGGGCGGTCCGAGTCGAGCGATTGCCGCGTCGGATCCTTCCGGTCCCGGCCGATCGGCGCTTCGATTCTCCCGGCCCGGGAGCGCGGCCGGCCGCGGACGAGCGCGAGGTACTCGCGCTCGACCTCCCGGCGCCTCACCAGCTCCTTCAGCCGCTCGTGCGCCTCCTCGGAACGGGCGACGACGAGCAGGCCGGACGTGTCACGGTCGAGCCGGTGCACGATGCCGGGCCGCTCCTCGTCGCCACCCGCGGCGCCGTGCGCGAGCACACCGTGGACGAGCGTGCCGGAGTCGTGCCCCGCGGACGGGTGGACGACGACGCCGGCGGGCTTGTCGACGACGAGCAGGTGCTCGTCCTCGTACGCGACGCGCAGTCCCACCTCCTGCGGCTCCAGCCCGCGCTGCTCCGGCAGATCGAGCTCGAGCGACTCACCGCCCGCCAGCCGCGTGCTCTTCGCAGCTGGCTCGCCGTCAATGAGTACCGCGCCGCCCCGCAGCAGCCGTTCCGCCGCTGTGCGGGAGCCGACTTCGGGCAGGCCGGCGAGGAACCGGTCGAGGCGGAGCCCGGCCGCCTCGTCAGGGACTGCGACGGTGAAACTGGATCGTTCTGGCACGGCGCGGCTCACGGTCGGCGAGGAGCAGCGCGCCGATCAGGACGGCGACGCCCGAGACGATGAAGGCATCCGCGAGGTTGAAGGCCGGCCAGTAGCGGAGGTCGAGGAAATCCGTCACGTGGCCGAGCCGCACGCGGTCGATCAGGTTCGACACGCTCCCGCCGAGCAGCAGCCCGAGCGCCACGGGCAGGATCGGGTGCCGGCTTCCCGATCGGGCGAAGAAGACGAGCATCCAGGTGACGGCGATACCGGTCAGAACGATCACGCCCGCCGTCGCCGTCGAGAAGAACCCGAAGGCGATGCCGGAGTTCTGGACGTGGTGGATCGAGAGCGGCCCGACCACATGGACCTCGTCGCCGAGGTCGAGCGACGAGGACACGATCTGCTTCGTCACCTGGTCGGCCGCGATCGCGGCGAGCGCCACGGCGCCGAGCTCGACCCACTGCCAGAGCCCTGCTGCGAGCGACCGCCCCGCCCCCCATTGCGGAATCACGCCGTTCGTGGCCGAGCCGACGCGAATCTCGGAGGAGCGGCGCGAGCTCTCCTCTACCTCTCTTCTTTGCGCTTGCAATCGATGCACAGTGTGGCCCAGGGCATCGCCTCGAGGCGTTCCGGCGCGATCTGGGCCCCGCAATTGACACAGATGCCGTAGGTACCGTCGTCGATGCGCTTCAGCGCCGCGTCGATCTCCGCGAGCAGGCGCTCGTCGTGCTCCTCCAGCGTGTAGTCGATCTCCCGGTCGACCGTCTCCGTCGCCGTGTCCGCGGGATGCTGGTCGGCGCTGCCGGAGACGAGCTCACCTGTCTCGTCCACGAGGGAGCCGGGGTTCTCCTTGTGAAGGTACTCGATCGCGTCGGTGATCGCCCTGCGGCGATCGAGGAGCAGCGTCCGGAAGTGCTCGAGGTCGAGCTTGCTCATCTGACCCTCCACCACGGCCAGTCTATGCGGCGGCGGCCTCGTCGGCGCCGTCTGACTCCTCGACGGTATCCAGGGCAGTTCGGAGGAGCTCCCTGAGTCGGCGAACGTCCCCTTCGAGCCGTTCGCGCTCGGCCAGGGCCTCGAAGGTGATCCGCCGGGCCTCGATGTGCGCGTCGGCGACGATCTGCTCGCTCTGCCGGCGGGCGGACTCCCGCTGCTCCTGGGCGGCGGCCTCCGCCGACACCAGCGTCTTCCGCAGCAGGGTCTCGAGCTCGACGTGCCGCTGGAGCTCGTCTTCGAGCTGCTCGATCCGGTCGGCGAAGTCGGCGCGCTCGCGCCAGACGTCCTCGAAGCTGTCCGCGATCTCGTCCAGGAGCAGCTCGACCACGCTCCGCCGGTAGCCCCAGAAGCCGCGGCCGATCGGCACGTGCCTGATCTCCACTGGCGTCAGTCCCATCTCACACCTCCCCTCAGTGGAACCGGTCGAGGATGTTGATCACCACCTGGCTAGCAATCCAGAGCACGAGGATGGCCACCATCGGCGACAGGTCGAGCGGCCCGAACGCCGGCAGGAAGCGCCGGAAGATCCGGAGGTACGGCTCGCAGACGTCGTAGAGAAAGCGCTGGATCCGGTTCAGCCAGATCGAGTACGGCAGCTGGACCCAGGACATCAGGATGTAGACGAAGATCAGGAGGAAGTAGACGAGCGTGAACACCTGCACGAAGTTCTGCGCCGAGGTCACCCAGTCGGCGAGCAGGATCGAAGCCGGAGCTACGGCGCCCACGACGTCATTTTCGGGCTTTTCGGGGCTTCCCCTGCGGTGGAACGGCCCTTCGAGGGGCGCCGGACGCCCCTAGACTCGGCTGCAGCCGCCGATGACGCTCGCCGAGCTCGCCCTGACGGTCACCCTGCTCGGAGGACTCGGGCTCGTGGCGAGCCGGTTCGGGCTCTCTGCGATCCCCGCCTACCTCCTGGCGGGACTCCTGCTCGGCCCGAACGAGCCGAAGCAGCTCGCGCTCGTGGAGCCGTCGGAGGTGACCGACTTCCTCGCCGAGCTCGGCATCGTCTTCCTGCTCTTCTTCCTCGGCCTCGAGTTCACGCTCGGCCGGTTGGCGCGTAGCCGCCGCCACGCGGTGCTGGGCGGCGCGATCGACCTCGTGGTCAACGGGACGCTCGGGCTCGCGATCGGAGTTGCTGCCTTCGGTCTCTCGTTCGCCGCGCTGATCCTGGCTGCAGCGATCTACGTCTCTTCGAGCGCGATCACCGTCAAGGGCCTGATCGACTTCCGACGGCTGGCCGACGACGAGACCGACCTCGTTCTCGCCATTCTCGTCGCCGAGGACCTCGTGCTCGCCCTCGTGCTCGGCTTCGCAGGCGGCGGTGGAGGCGCGGTCGACGCGACGCTGCTGATCGTCGCCAAGGCGGTCGGGTTCGTCGCGGTGGCTCTGGCCGCCTCGAAGTGGCTGTCCCGGCCGATCGACCGGTTCCTCGACTGGCTGCCCCGCGAGTTCTTCTTGCTCGCCGTGGTCGGGTTCGTCATCGGGATGAGCGCGATGGCGCAAGAGCTCGGCCTCTCGGAGGCGATCGGGGCCCTGCTCGCCGGCGTCGTCCTCTCGGAGACATCGGTCCGGGACGAGATCGAGGAGCGCTTCTTCAGCTGGCGCGACGTCTTCGCCGCGCTCTTCTTCTTCGTCTTCGGGCTGTCGATCGACGTCTCCGCGATCCGCGACGTCGGCTGGATCCTCGCCGGAGCGGTCGTGGTGACAGTGATCGGCAAGGTCGGCGGGACGCTCGTTGCCGGCCGCCTGAGCGCGTTCACGCCGCGGCAGAGCTTCAACGCCGGCGTGGCGCTCGTGGCCCACGGAGAGTTCACGGTCATCCTGGCCCAGGTCGCGAGCGAAAACGACGCGATCCCCGCGACGCAGCAGGCGGAGCTGGTCGCCTTCGCCGGGCTCTACGTGCTCGTGACCGCAACGTTGGGGGTCGTCCTGATGAAGGAGTCGCGCGTGATCGGCCGTCGGGTGTTCCCAGCCCGTACACTCGCGGCGGAGGGGTAAACCATGCCGATCGACCTGCGAGAGACCCGGCTACCGGGAATCGGCGTCAAGTACGGGCTGCGGCTCGACGGCGGCGGCCGCATCGCGCTGATCCAGCACAACGACGGGACGCGCGAGCTCTACTGGTTCCGCCGCTCGGACGACGAGGAGCCGTCAGCGGTGATCCGGCTCGACGACGACGAGGCACGCCAGGTCGGGGCCCTGCTCGGCGGCGCCTACGAACGCCCGAAGATCGTCGAGGAGCTCGAGATGGCGCTCGGCGAGCTGATGATCGAGTGGGTTGCGGTGCCCGACTCCAGCCCGCTGATCGGGAAAACCCTCGCGGAGGCGGCCCTCCGCGCGAAGACCGGGATCACGATCATCGCGATCCTCCGCGAGCCCGAGCCGGTCTCGGGCGCACAGCCGAACGACGTCATCCAGCACGGCGACACGCTCGTCACGGTCGGCAAGGCCGGCCAGTACGCCGCCTTCCACAACATCCTCGAAAGCGGCGACTCTGGCGAGTAGCCGCTAGGCCTGGTTAAAGAAGCCGCCGCGTTCTAGGAGCTGGGCGCGCTGCTCGGCTGAGACCTCGACGTTTGCCGGTGTGAGCAGGAAGACCTTGTCGGCGATCCGCTGCATGCCGCCGTCGAGGGCGTAGGTAAGGCCGCTGGCGAAGTCGATCAGGCGCTTCGAGAGCTCGGAGTCGACGCCCTGGAGGTTGAGGATCACCGGTGTGTAGTCCTTGAAGCGGTCGGCGATCGTTTGCGCGTCGTTGAAGCTGCGCGGGACGACCAGGTGAACGCGGACTGCAGCGCTCGGCTGCGCCGGGACCGGGGCCAGCTCGGGCCGCGGCTGCTGGCGCGGGCGGATCGACGACGTGCGCGCCGTCGGAGAGGGCTCCGGATCCGTCCAGTCGTCGAACTCACGGCGGTCGCGCCGCCTGGTCGACAGGCGCCGGACGTTCGGCCGCTCGGCGTACGTCCGCTCGAGCTCCTCGTTCGTGACGTTGCCGTCCTCGTCCCAGTCCTCCTCGTCCTCCTCGGCGATCCCGAAGTAGACGAGCGTTCGGTTCCAGACGTCGGAAAATCCCATGAGCAGGGAATCTTAACGAGGTCCGGCGGCGTACAGGGTCGCCCCGACCCGGACGTAGGTCGCCCCTTCCTCGGCCGCCACGCGGTAGTCCTGACTGGTTCCCATCGAGAGCTCACGCAGGCCGAACCCCTCGGCCAGCTCGCGAAGCTTTCGGAAGTAGGGCCGCGATTCCTCCGGATCCTCGGCGAACGGCGGCATCGTCGAGAGGCCGCGGATCTCCACCGGTGCGGCCTCGAGGAACGCCTCGAGCCGCTCGGGCGAGATCCCCGATTTCGATTCCTCACCCGACAGGTTCACCTGCACGAGCGCCGGGACGGTGAGGCGCTTCGCCGCCGACTGCGAGTCGAGCGAGTGGACGAGATCGCAGAGCTCGCTCACCGGTCGCGCTTTGCGGCTCTGCAGGTGGCCGATGAAGTGCCAGCGAAACGCATCGCCGTAGCGAGCGTGCTTGGCCTCGAGGTCCTGAGCCCGGTTCTCCCCGACGACCTCGACCCCGGCCTCGGCCAGAACCGCCATGTCCCCCGGCTCGACGTACTTCGTGGCGGCGACGACGGTGACGGCCGGCCCGACCTCGGTCTTCACCCGCTCGTAGCGCGCGCGGACCTCGTCAGGTGACAGCGGCGATCACGCCCTGACGGCCTGTCATCCCGCGGTCCCGACGATGCGAGAAAAACAGTTCGGGGTGGCAGAAGGTGCAGAGGTCCGTGCGCTCGATCTCCTCCACGCCGGCTCGCCGCAGCGCGAGCTCCGCAGCCCTCCAGAGGTCGAGGCGGCCGTCGGGGAGCACCTCGGGGCCGAACTCACGCTCGAAGGGCTCGGCGACGTCCGGATGCACCTCGTAGCAACAGGGCCCGATCCCCGGACCGATCGCAGCCGCGAGGGAGCCGTCGCCCAGTACCGCGACACCGTTCGCGACGATTCCGTCCAGCAGTCCGCGCCAGCCGACGTGGAGGACAGCGAGGGCGGGCCGGTCGCCGTTCCGCCGAGCGATCGCGATCGGGAGGCAGTCGGCGGTCAGCAGGAGCATCCCCTGCCCCGGCTCGTCGCTCCACCAGCCGTCGCAGCGGGCGCGCTCGTCGAGCTCCACGATCCCCTCCGGCTCCGCCCGGCGCACCTCGGTCCCATGCTGCTGCCAGGCCATGCACGCGCGCTCCGGGTCGATGCCCGCCCGGTCGGCCAGAAGCCGCCGGTTCTCGGCCACCCGTTCGGGATCGTCCGCCGTCATCACGCCGAGGTTGAGCGACTCGTACGGCCCCTCGCTGACGCCGCCGGCGCGCGTCGAGAAGACGACCGTGTACGGGCCGGCGCCCTCCCAGCGGATCACCCGATCAGCTCTCTCGCGGCGGCGAGCTCCGACTCCCGCCCGTCCAGCTGGCCGTTCAGCTTCCGACGGCGAAGCTCGCCGAGGATCTCCCCCACCTGCGGTGACTCGCCGACGCCCAGCTCCGCGAGGTCGGCGCCGCTCACCTCGAGCCGGACGTCGCGGAGGCGCTCGAAGTAGTCGTGCAGCGGCTCCTGGCCGGCGAGGGCGAGCGCGAAGAGCGGTGCGTCGGGCGCGTACGGCTCGGCCATGGCGACGATCTCGGCCGGGTCCGGCGCATCACCCTGCAACCGCTGGACCAGCCGCGGGCCGACGGTGACCGCCCAGGCGACGTGCTCCGCGTCGCGGCGCTGCACCTTGAGCCGCTGGAGCCAGTCGTAGATCTCGTCGGGCGGCAGCCGGCGGGCGAGGGCCTCGAGTCCCAGGCGCCAGGACGGGATTCCGGTCGCGTAACGCGCATTCAGCTCGCGCAAACGCTCGAGTAGTTGCGCCGCCTCTTCGTCCGCGGCCAGATGCGGATGGATCGCGGCGCCGGCGCCGAGCTCGGCGAGCCGGAGGATGGAAGCACCGGCGTCACCCTCTTCCAGCAGCGCCACGAGCTCGTCGCGGAGGCGGGCCGAGGAGAGGTCGCCGACGAGGCCCATCTCGATCGTCCCGCGCGCCAGGCGCTGCGTGTGCTCGTCCATCCGGAAGCCGTAGCGGCTCTCGTAGCGGATCGCGCGGAAGATCCGGGTCGGGTCGTCGATGAACGAGAGGTTGTGGAGCACACGGATCGTGTTCGCCTCGAGGTCGCGACGGCCGTTGAACGGGTCGACGAGGCGCCCGAAGTCGTCGCCCTTGAGCGAGACCGCCATCGCGTTGATCGTGAAGTCCCGGCGGAAGAGGTCCTCACGGATCGTGGCGTGCTCGACGCTCGGCAGCGACGCCGGCGCGTCGTAGAACTCGGTTCGGGCCGTGACGACGTCGACACGCTGGCCGTCCCCGTAGACGACGACGGCGGTCCCGAACTTCGTGTGCGCGCGGACGCGGCCGTCGAGCGCCTCCGCCAGTCGGCGGGCTAGCTCGATCGCGTCGCCCTCGACGGCGACGTCCACGTCGAAGTTCGGCTCGCCGAGCA
>DASTHD010000064.1:0-2048 GCA_035605555.1 Gaiellaceae bacterium | reverse complement strand
GTCGGCCTTGGCCGCATCGATGAGGTCGGCGAGGCCGACGTCGAGCTCGGCCAAGCCGAAGGACCGCGCGGCCTCGCCTCGCAGCGCCTCTCCTTCGTAGATGGCGGCATAGCCGTCGTGCAGGTCGAGTAGGCGGCGGAGTTCCTTCAGCGGCTCGGGATGGTCGTCGACGCGTAGGTCCGTGACGACCTCCCACGGCTTGCCGTCGGCGGGGACGACGAGCATGCCGGCGGCCTGCATGCCGCGCCAGTCGCCGCCCGCCTCCTGCGCGGCCTCGAGCGCGGCCAGCATCCGGCGGGAGAGGGACCCACGCGCGGACTCGAACGCCTCGGCCATCGCCGGCCAGACGTCCGGGCTCCGCATGATGTTCGCCTGAACGCTGAAGCCGTCCCCGGTCTGGTGCCCGGCGTCGGGGATGCAGAGCTCGCCCGTGTGTGCCGCAACGGCGCCGTCCGAGCCCAGCATCGCAACCTGACGCACCTCCGGCTGTTCGTCCGCCGTGACGAGTGCGGCCAGCGCCTGCTCAGGTGTCTTCCCGGCCGCGAGGAGGTCGAGCCCGAGCGGCCCGTAGCTGCGCTCGCCGAACGCCTGCGTTGCGACCGCGCCGACGTGCGGCCGAGCCCACACCACCGGCGCGCCGCAGGCGAAGGCGCGCGACTGGACGGCGACGCCCAGCTCGCCGGATTCCGCGTCCCGCGCGACGATCGAGTAGGTCAGAGCGACTCGGCGCGCATCTTCGCCTTCCACTCACGCTTGAGCGCCTGATAGTTCTCCAGTGCCTCGCGCGAGTCGACGTCGCCGAGCGTCGGATACGTCGGAGCGAGCTCCTGTGCCGTTTCGACGCCGAAACGCTTGGCGAGCACGGCGCTCAGCGCCTTCACCTTCATCTCGCCGAAGCCGGGCAGCGTCTCGATGCGGCGGCGGAGCTCGGTTGCGTCGCCCGCTTCCTGCCACAGGCGAGCGGCGTCTCCGCCGTACTCGGCCTCGATGTGAGCGCTGAGATCTCGGACGCGGGTTGCCATCGAGCCGGGGAAGCGATGGACGGCAGGCCGCTCGCGGAACACCGCCTCGAGCCGGTCCGGGTCGGTCGAGGCGATGTCGCCGGCCTCGAGTGTGCCCAGGCGCTCTTTGATCTTCAGCGGTCCGATAAAAGCCGTCTGCACGGAGACCTGCTGGTCGAGCACGAATCCGACCAGCAGCGCCAAGGGCTCGCGGGCGATGAGTGCATTCGCCTCGTCGCTATTAGTGAAGTACAGCCGCTCGGGGGCCGAGACCGCCACGCTTCGATCCTACGCGACAATGGAAGCGTGACAGACATGGCCGACCGGCTCGAGCAGGCCCGCAACGCCCTGGCGGGCAAGGAATGGCAAGTGGCCTACGAGGCCCTGGTCGAGCTCGACCGAACGGAGAACCTCGACGCCGACGATCTCAACGGCTACGCGGATGCGGCGTGGTGGACGGGGCGGATGGACGAGTCGATCGAAGCGAGGACCCGCGCGTACGCCGCTCGGCTCGAGCGGGGAGAGCAGCCCGCCGCGGCCCTGAGCGCGCTGCACCTGGCCCGGGACCACGAGCTCAAGCGGTCCGGCCTCCAGGGAGCGTGGTTGGCACGCGCCGAGCGCCTGCTCGCCGAGGAGGACGACTCACCGGAGCGCGGTTACCTGGAACGGATGCGCTCACGCCTCGCGCTGGCCGCGGGCGACTTCGACTCCGCGATCGCGCACGCGGAGCGGACGCTCGAGCTCGGCAGCCGCTTCCAGGAGCCGAATCTGATGGCGCTCGGCCTGCATGACAAAGGCACCGCGCTCGTTCGACAGGGAGATTGGGAGGCCGGTCTGGCGCTCATCGACGAGGCAACGGTCGGCGCGGTCAGCGGAGAGCTGAACCCTTACGCGACGGGGATCATCTACTGCGGCGTCATCGCCGCCTCGTTCGACGTCGCCGATCTCGCCCGCGCGGGCAACTGGACGGAGGCCGCGACGCGGTGGTGCGAGCGCCAGTCGATCAGCGGCTTCCCTGGGGTTTGCCGAGTGAACCGCGCCGAGGTC
>DASTHD010000044.1:0-2330 GCA_035605555.1 Gaiellaceae bacterium | reverse complement strand
GACGCGACGACCTGGGCCGGGGAGCGCCGGCGGAGATGGTGGTCGAGATCCGGCGGGGCCGCCGCTTCGGCTGGCCCGCCTGCTGGCCGAGTTACGCCCGCAAGCGGCTGCGCGGGCGCTGCCGCGGAGTCACGCGACCGGCCGCGTACCTCCAGCCGCACTCCTCCGCCGACGGCATGGCGTTCTGGAACGGCGACCTGTACGTCGCCGAGTGGGGCGAGTACCTCCGCCGGACCGCTGGCCGGAAGCTGACGCGCGTGCACCTGCGGCAGGGCGCCCCGGCGCAGGTGACAACCTTCGCGACCGGGTTCGAGCATCCGCTGGCGGTCGCCGTCGACCCGGACGGCGGCCTGCTCGTCGCCGACCACGGCCGCGGCCTGATCTATCGGATCCTGAAGACCGGCTAGTCCAGCTCGCCGGGCAGGAGCGAGTACATGGCGAAGTCCACGCGCCGCCCGAGCCGGTCGTTGTAGCGGATCGCGCGCAGCACGCCCTCGCGCCTGAAGCCGGCCTTCTCGGCAACGCGGTTCGACGGCGCGTTGTCGACGTCCGCCCGCAGTTGCAGCCGCTCGGTGCTCCCGAGCGCCCACGCCGCGGCGAGCCGCAGCGCCCGCGTGCAGATGCCGCGCCCGCGCGCCTCGGCGGCGACCCAGTAGCCGATCTCCGCAGTGCCCTCGTCGAAGCCCTCGAGCCAGCGGATGCCGATGGAGCCGACCGGCCGCCCGCCCTCGACGATGGCGAAATTCGCCATCGTCCCGTCGGCCCAACCCTCGCGTGTGAACGCGAGGTACTCGCGCGCGTCGTCCTCGGTGTAGGGCGACGGGATCCGGTCCAGAAACGTGGCGATCTGCGGATCGTTACAGGCTGCGACGATGGCCTCGACGTCGCCCTCGTCGCCCCACGGGCGCAGCGTGACGACGCCGTCCGAGAGCGGGGGGTCGGGCGGTGGCGGAGCCATTGCCATACGATATGCAGCCTGTTTCGGAACCAGGTTCCGGCGGGAAGCGTCCTGTCGGAGTCGAAGGAGACCGGATGGCGATCATCGAGGATGTCCGACAAAACGTCGATCTGAGCGACCACGGCCTCGCGCCGACCGGCCGCATTCACTACCAGCCGACCACCGCCCTTCTCTATACGCATACCCTCGAGCAGCGCGACGGCGTCCTGGCCGAGGGAGGCCCGCTCGCGGTCGACACGGGCGAGCACACGGGCCGCTCGCCGAACGACAAGTTCATCGTGCGCGAGCCCGGCTCGGACGATCGGATCTGGTGGGGCAAGGTCAACCAGGAGATCGACGAGGAGCACTACGAAGGGCTCAGGGAGAAGGTCGTCGCCCATCTCGACGACCAGGATCTCTACGTGGTCGACGCCTTCGCCGGCGCGGATCCCGCGCACCGGCTCCCGCTGCGCGTGATCACGGCCAGCCCGTGGCACGCCCTCTTCGCCAAGACGCTCTTCATCGACCCGACCGACGAGGACCTCGCCGACTTCGAGCCGGAGGCACTCGTTCTGCACGCACCGCCGGTGGAGGCGGTCCCGGTCGAGGACCGGACCCGCAGCAAGACCTTCGTCACGCTGCATCCGAGCCGGGGCGAAGTGCTGGTCGGCGGGACGTTCTACGCCGGCGAGATCAAGAAGTCGATCTTCACGCTGATGAACGACCGCCTGCCGGAGGAGGGCGTCTTCCCGATGCATTGCTCGGCGAACGTCGACGACGACGGCAACGTCGCGGTCTTCTTCGGCCTCTCGGGGACCGGCAAGACCACGCTCTCCGCGGACCCGGAACGGCACCTGATCGGTGACGACGAGCACGGCTGGTCGGACGACGGCGTGTTCAACTTCGAAGGCGGCTGCTACGCGAAGGTGATCCGGCTGTCGGAGGAGGCGGAGCCGCAGATCTACGCCACGACGAGATCCTGGGGCACCGTGCTCGAGAACGTCGTGGTGGACGAGGAGGGCATCGTCGACCTCGACGACGACTCGAAGACGGAGAACACGCGCGCAGCGTACAAGCTCGAGCAGATCGCGAACGCGCTGCCGGCGAAGCGCGCCGGCCACCCGCGCTCGGTCGTCTTCCTCACGGCGGACGCGTTCGGAATCCTCCCGCCGATCGCGCGCCTCTCCCGCGAGCAGGCGATGTTCTACTTCCTCTCCGGGTTCACGGCGAAGCTCGCCGGGACGGAGATCGGGGTGACGGAGCCGCAGCCGACCTTCTCCGCATGCTTCGGCGCGCCGTTCCTGCCGCAGCCGCCGGCCGTGTACGCGCGGATGCTCGGCGAAAAGCTGGACGAGCACGGCGCCGCCGTGTGGCTCGTGAACACCGGCTGGAC
>DASTHD010000033.1:0-16188 GCA_035605555.1 Gaiellaceae bacterium | reverse complement strand
CACCAGGAGCCTCGACTCGTCGCGCCGCTCGGCAGGGTGCTGGGCGATCAGCTCGGGCGGCAGCTCGTACTCGAGCCGGGAGGTTTCCATCCGGGCGCCACGGTATCTTCCCGGCCATGGATTACAGCGCCGTCGAGCGCGCGAGAGAGCGCCTGGAAGCCGCCGCGAAGGGAAAGACGCAGCCGGGGGACATCGACGCAGCGCTCGACCGGGCGCGGGCTCAGATCGAGGAGCTCGCGGCACTCTCGGCCCACCTCGAGGCGTCCCTTCCGGTGAAGGTCGGCGAGGCCGTCCAGGAGGGCATCCGCAGCGAGGCGCTGCCCGTCGCGCGGCAGCTCGCCGAGGTGCGAGGGCTCGCGAACCAGACGATCCGTCGGCTCGAGCGGATCGAAGGGGACAACCTCGCCGAGCGCCACGCCCGCGTCGACGACCTCGCGCTCCTGGTCGACCTGGTCACCTCGGGCTGGCAGACGGTGGACGAGCGGCTCGCCCGGATCGAGCGGGGCCTCGGGCAGCAGAGCGGCGCGGTCGTCTACCGCCTCGAGGACGCGCAGGATCGCCGCCTGAGCGGCTAGCGGCCTACTAGGTCAACCCCAGGATCACGCTGCACGTCACCGCCCAGGCGGCGATCGTCGCCAGGATCGGCACGTCCGAGAGCAGGACGTTCTCGGGCTCCTCGCCGAGCTCCTCTCGGTGCATCAGGAGCAGGTAGCGGAAGAGGCCGAAGACGACGAAGGGGATCGTGATCATCATCCACGACCCGTCCCGGGCGCTGAACGTGTACAGCGAGTAGGCCACGATCGTGCAGGCGGCGACGATCGAGACCAGCTGGTCGACGAGCGCGAACGAGTAGCCGTCGAGGGCCGGGCGGGTCCCCTCCGCGCCGAGGGCCACGAGCTCCCCCCTCCGCTTCGCGAGCGCGAGGAACAGCGCAAGCAACGCGGTGCAGACGATCAGCCACGGCGAGATCCGCACGTCCACCGCGTCCGCGCCGGCGACCGCCCGGATCACGAACAGTGCCGCGATCGCCATCACGTCGATCAGGACGACGTGCTTCAGGCCGAGGCTGTACGCGGCCTGGAGGGCCAGGAAGCCGGCCATCAGCGCGAGCGCGCTCCAGCCGAAGCGGGCGGCGATCGCGATCGCGACGATCGCGAGCATCGCGGAGACCTTCAGTGCGCGGTCGGTCCGGAACGCGCCGCTCGCGACAGAGCGGTAGCGCTTGACGGGATGGAGGCGGTCCTGCGGCGCGTCCCGCACGTCGTTGAAGAGGTACGCCGCGCTCGAGGCGGCGCAGTAGGCGACGAAGATCGCGATCGCCTGCGCCCACCGTTTCGGGTCGTCGTACTCCGCCGCGAAGAGCAGGCCCGCGAAGACCAGCAGGTTCTTCGTCCACTGGCGCGGACGGAGCGCTGCGAGGATCCCCTCCGACTGGTCCGCGGCGACCGGCGCAGCACGCGCGACTGGCTCAGCGTCTCCCATCGACGGGAGTTTGCGGGAGAACGAGCGTGAACGTCGTCCCCTGTCCGGGCGTCGAGTCGAGCAGGATGCGGCCGCCGTGCGCCGAGGCGAGCTCCCGCGCGATCGCCAAACCGAGGCCCGTGCCGCCGCCGTCGCGGGAGAAGAACGGCCGGAAGATCCGGTCCTGCTCGTCCTTCGGAATGCCGGGACCCGAGTCCTCGACTGCGACCGAGACATTCCCGTTCTCCTGTTCCAGCGCAAGCTCGACACGGCCGCCGTCCGGCGTCCACCTGAACGCGTTCGAAAGCAGGTTGGAGATGATCTGGAGCACGCGGTCGCCGTCGGCGACGATCACCGGCCGGGCGTTGATCTCACTCGTGTAGTCGATGCCGCGCTGGCGGGCCTGCTCCGTGAAGCTCGTATATGCCTGCTCGAGCAACCGGGCCATGTCGACCTCTTCGTTGCGGAGCGTGAAGCGGCGCGTGTCGAGCTTGGCCAAGTCGAGCACGTCGCCGACGAGGCGCTCGAGCCGCGCCGCCTCGGCGGCGATCACTTCGAGAGAGGCGGCGCGCGAGACGGGGTCCTCCGCAACACCTTCGCGCAGCGCATCGACGTGGCCGCGGATCGCCGTCAGCGGCGTCCGCAGCTCGTGGGAAACCGTCATCAGGAAGTTGCGCTCGAGCTCGTCCGCCTCCTGGAGCCGCGCGGCCATCTGCCCGAACCGGGAGGCGAGGTGGCCGATCTCGTCACGGCTCCGGACGGCGGGGACCTGGACGTCGTAGTGGCCCTCGGCGATCTCGTCCGCGGCGTCGGCGAGCGCCTCGACCGGCTTCGTGATCCGGCGGCTCAGATACCAACCGAGAGCGCCCGCGACCAGGAGCCCGACAAGGCCCGCGAGCGCGAGCCGCCGGATCAGCGTCAGCCAGCGCTCGCGCAGCTCGGCCGTGGGCTTGGCGACGATGAGCGTCCCGAAGTACGGCTCGCGGTTTCCAAGGCGCAGCGGTGCCGAGACGGCCAGGAACCTGCGGCGCGCATCGGGCGGCGTGAACTCGAAGGTGCGCACCTGCCCGTCCCGCCACTGGACGACGTCCTCCTCCAGGGGGCGAAGGCCGGAGTGCTGGCTGAAGAAGATCCGCGTGCCGGCGTAGTAGAGCCGGCTTCCGCTCGACTCTTCGAGGCGCTTGGTCGCGAGCGGCACCGGCTCGCGCCCATCTTCCGCCTCCGCAACGCGCTTCGCCTGGAGCGCGTAAAGACTCGTCAGCCCCCTCGCCTCGCGACGGAGCTCAGCGCGCAGGCGGTCCTGCGTGTACTCCTGGAAGAGGCCGATCGAGATGACGGTCGAGACGATGCCCGCCAGAGCGGCGCCTGCCAGGAAGAGGGCCGGCAGGCGAAAGCGCAGGGACATTACGGCCTCTTTCTAGGCGCTGACCGTGTCCTTCGACGCGTCCTTCGCGGGCGACGCCTTGTAGCCCACGCCCCACACGGTGACGATCGGGGACGCGTCCCCGAGCTTCCGCCGCAGCTGGCGGATGTGGACGTCCACCGTCCGCGTGTCGCCCGCGAACGTGTAGCCCCAGACGCGCTCGAGCAGCTGGTCCCGGGTCAGGACGAGACCGTTGTGGTCGAGCAGTTCCCACAGTAGGTCGAACTCCTTCGGCGCCAGCTGGACGTCCTCGCCGTCCACCTGCACCTCCCGCCGGCCGGCGTCGACCACCAGCGAGCCGTGGCGGATCTGCGTCGTCATCTGCTCCCGGCGCTCGGGTGTCGCCCGGCGGAGGATCGACTTGACGCGTGCGACGAGCTCGCGCGGGTTGAACGGCTTCGTCAGGTAGTCGTCGGCGCCCACCTCGAGCCCGACGATCTTGTCCACGTCCTCGTCACGCGCCGTGAGCATCAGGATCGGCACATCGGAGCGCTGACGGATGCGGCGGCAGACCTCGATCCCGTCGATGTCCGGGAGCATCAGGTCGAGGACGATCAGGGACGGCGCGCCGTTCTCGGCCTTGGTCAGCGCATCGCGGCCGTTCGGCGCCACCTGGACGTCGTAGCCGGCGTTGCGCAGGTACATCGCGACGAAGGAGGCGATCGACGCCTCGTCTTCGACCACCAGGACCGTCTGCGTGTCAGCTCCTGCCATCCGCGCTACTCAGGATGCCAGGACCCCCGGTTAGCCGCGCTCGGGCGCGGGTGACTGAGGCGGCGGCGACGGCGCGCGCAGCTCGATCCGCGTCCGGTCGTCCGGCAGCGACTTGTAGGCGTCGCCGTTCAGCGAATAGGTGCCGTCGAAGAAGATCCCGGCGCTCGGGTTGCCGATGCCGTCGATGAAGGCTTCGCCCCGGCCGACCGTCGAGAAGTTGAGCCCCTTGCCATTGAGCTTCACCGTTACGCGCCTGTCGTCGGCGACGCGGAAGCGGATGTTCCTGCCGCTGTAGATCGTCCCCTGCGGAGAGAGGACGCGGGACTCCCAGCCGCGCACGACCGCCGTCGTCGTCCCGTAGGGCGACGTGTTGACGGTGATCTTGCCGTTGTTGACGCGACCGATCAGGCTGCCGCGAAACTTGAGCGTGAGCTGACCTCGCCCGTCCCGTACGGTCAGCGTTCCGTCCTCCATCGGCGTGCGCGCGGCTGCGGCCGCCGTGACAGCGACCAGCGCGGCGAGGCCGAGGCAGAAGAGGACAACCTTGAACGGGCGCACAGGGGAAGTATCGCGAGCCAGGGTATGACTTCATTGAGTGATTTGTAAGGAATGGGTTTAGTTGACCGAAGTCGCCGATTTCGGCGCAATCCTGCTCATCGTCTCCGGCGGGCTGCTTCTCGCGCTCGTGGCGACCCGTCTCGGCGAACGGTTCCCCGTGCCCGAGCCGGGCGTCTTCCTGGTGCTCGCCGCCGTGGCCTCGGATCTCTTCCCCGGCCTCGCGGAACGCCTGACGCCGCGGGAAGTCGAGCGAATCGGCGTTGTCGCCATCATCGTGATCCTTTTCAACGGGGGAACGCTGGTGGGCTGGCGGCGTTTCAGGCTGGCGGCGAAACCGATCTTCGCGCTCGGCATCGTCGGCACGTTCGCCACCGCAGGGGTGATCGCGGTCGCCGCCCACTACCTGTTCGACTTCTCCTGGACGACGGCCGGGATCCTCGGAGCGGCGCTCTCGCCCACCGACCCCGCCGTGATGTTCTCCGTGCTCGGGGACAAGGAGATCCGGGGCCGCTCCGGGACGATCCTCGAGGGCGAGTCGGGCGTCAACGACCCGGTCGGGATCGCGCTGATGATCGGGATGCTGGAGCTCGCCCGGGACGCGGACGCGTCGTTCTGGGTCGTGATCCGCGAGTTCTCCGTCGAGATGTCGGTCGGGCTCGTCTTCGGCCTCCTGGGTGCCGCTGCGCTCCGCCCACTGCTGCGCTTCTCGCTCCCGAACCCCGGCCTCTATCCACTCCGCACCCTCGCCGCTGCCGGCGTGATCTACGGCGCGACCTCGGTCGCGCACGGCTCCGGCTTCCTGGCGGTCTTCATCGCCGGCGTCCTGCTGGGGGGCGTGGACGTCCCGCGCCGGCACGAGATCGAGCGGTTCCACACCTCGCTGGCCAACCTGGCGGAGGTCGTCGTCTTCGTCGTCCTGGGCCTGACGATCGACTTCACGAACCTGCTCGCCAGCTCTCGCCTGTTCGAGGGGCTCGTGCTCGCTGTGATCCTGGCATTCATCGCCCGCCCGCTCGCCGTCGGACCGCTCCTCCTGCCGGTGCGCATGAGGCCAAACGAACGTCTCTTCGTAATCTGGGCGGGGCTCCGGGGCGCGGTGCCGATTCTCCTCGCGACGTTCGCGCTCCTGGCCGCGGTCGACGAGGCGGAGCGGATCTACGACATCGTCTTCGTCGTCGTCGCCTTCTCGGTGATCGTCCAGGGATCGACCATCCCTACCATCGCCAGGCGCCTCCGGATTCCGATGACGGCTTAGTAGCTGAAGAAGCCCTCGCCGCTCTTGCGGCCCAGCTTGCCCTCCGCCTGCATCCGGACGAGCCGCTCCGGCGGCGCCATCCGCTCCTCGCCGAGCGCCAAATGGAGCGCCTCCGAGGCGTGGACGTGGATGTCGATCCCGACGAGGTCGAGGAGAGCGCACGGGCCCATCGGCCAGCCGGCGCCGTTCGTCATCGCCTTGTCGAGATCCTCCGGCGAGACGCCTGCCTCGTCCAGCACCCGCACGCAGTCGTTCAGGAGCGGGATCAGGATCCGGTTGACGATGAAGCCGGGCGTGTCGTTGCAGCGGACCGGCTGCTTGCCGGCGTTCTCGGCCCACGTATAGGCCGCGTCCACCGCCTCGTCGGAGCTCCGTTCCGTCCGGACGATCTCCACCAGCGGCAGCACGGGCGCCGGGTTGAAGAAGTGCATCCCGATCACCCGCTCGGGCCGATCGAGCCCGTCGGCGATCTTCGTCACCGAGAGCGCCGAGGTGTTCGTCGCGAGGATCGTGTCCGGGCCTGTGATCCGCTCGAGCTCGGCGAACAGCTGCTGCTTTGGCTCGAGCTCCTCCACGATCGCCTCGACCACGAGGTCGCTGCCGGCCAGTTCTCGCAGGTCGGTGGTCAGCGTCAGCCGGCCGAGCGCCGCATCCTTCTCGTCGCCCGACATCCGTCCCTTCTCGACAGCCCGGCCCAGATAGCGGTCGATCGTCAAGCGGGCACGCTCATTCAGCTCGTCCGAGACCTCGCGGCCGACGGTCTCGTGGCCCGACTGCACGCAGACCTGGGCGATCCCGGCGCCCATCGTCCCGAGGCCCACCACGCCGACCCGACGAATCTCCACGGCGCGGGAGCCTACTGGCCCCGGAGGAGCAGCCAGGCGGCGTACGAATCAGGAGGTGATGAGCCGTGTCGCTCTCCGCGTGACCGGGATCCTGTTCGTGGTGCTGATCCTCGTTTCGGAGCTCCTGAAGGGCGACAGCCCGTCGCCGACGGGACCGACCGAGGAGATCACCTCGTTCTTCGACGAGCGCCGTTCGTCGATCCTGGCCGGCGCGTACGTCCAGATGCTCGCGCTCTTCCTCCTCGCGCTGCTGTTCGCGTCGCTGGCGCCTCGGTTGATGTCCCAGGAGCTCACGAGCGGCCGCCTCGCCCGAATCGGGCTCGTGCTCGTGCTGGCGGCCTACACCGGCTACGCGTTCTGGACCGCCGCCACGGCTTTCGGTGCGGCGCTCGACGCCGGCCCCGAGACGGCGAAGGCACTCTGGGAGATTCGGTTCGTCGCCGAGACGTTCGTGAACCTGCCGGTCGCGCTCTTCGTCGGGGCGGTCGGCATCGCCGCGACCGTCGGTCGTGGGTGGTACCGGTGGGCCTCGCTCGCCGTCGCAGCGGCGTTCCTCGTGGGCGGAGCGGCCCTCGCCCGCAACGGCTTCTTCGCGCCGGACGGGGGGTACGGCTTCATCCTCTTCTGGCTGTTGCCGTTGTGGGTCGTGGTGACTGCGTTCGTCGCCACACCACGGCCTGCCTCGTAACCGGGAAGAAGACACCTCCGCCATTCGTCTAGAACGAATGGCGCGCAGACGGATCATCTTGGGACTGGCCCTGACGGGCCTCGTCGTTCTCGCCCTCGCGGGTGCGGCGATGCAGCTCGCGCGCGGGGAGCGGCCGGTCCTGCTGGCGGCCTAGCGGCGGGTCGCCAGCACTAGTCGGGCCCCCTGGCGGCCCAGGGGGCCCGGTGCCTACGTCCGGGCGAGCACCCAGTGGAAGCGGGCCTCGCCCTCCGGCTCTTCGATCGGGACGACCTCCTCGCGCACCACATCGAAGCCCGCCGCCGAGACGAGGCCTAGGTTCTCGGCCGGCGTCGAGCTCGAGAAGAACATCGGGACGCCCAGCCAGTCCCGCTCCACACCCTCCACGCCGGTCGTCCCGAACGTCGCGAGCAGGTGGCCGCCCGGCTGGAGCCAGCGCCCGATTCGCTCCAGGAGCACGGGCAGGCGCCCGCGCGGCACGTGGTTGAACGCGTAGACCGAGACCACCGCGGCGAAGCTCGCGGGCTCGAACGTCACGGTCGTCATGTTGTCCTGGACGAGCGTCGCCGTCGGCAGACGCGTCCCCGCCCGCTGCAGCTGCTCGGCGGACAGGTCGACGCCCGTGTAGGCCCGCCCTGCGCCGAGCACGTACGCGCCGATGCCGCCCTGTCCGCAGCCGAGCTCGAGCACGGCCCCCTGTGGAGCCCGGGAGAGGGCCTCGGCGACCCACTCGACCTCCGGCGAGCCCGTGATCGAGTCGCGCCAGGCGCTGAATCGCTCCGCCAACCGGTCGTAGCCGCGCCGCACGAGGTCGCTCTCGTCGCTCACGCGGCCTCCTCGATCAGCCGCCGGGCCGCGTCGAACTGCTCGTCCGTCAGGCGGATGTGCGAGTGGCGCCAGAGCGACTGCGGGAAGATCCCCGCCTCCTCGACCGCCGGCGCGTCGTGGAGGTCGGCGACGGCGAGCAGCGGCCGGATCGGAAACCGCCAGGCCCAGCGCGCCTTTTCCGGGTCGTGCTCCGGCACGCCGGCGATCTCCACGACCGCGAACACCGCCTGCCAGACGGCGGCGTAGAGAATTGCAAGCTCCCGGGGTTCCACCGCCGGCCGTCGGGACGACGAATGCGCCGAGATCGCCCTGCGGTCGACCGTGGCAGGCAGCGGCCGGTCGCCCCGGCCACGGACGAGCAGCCAGCGGGTCAGAGACGCTCGACGACTCCGGCGATCGCCTGGCCGAAGCCGATGCACATGCACGCGATCCCGTAGCGCTCGTTCCGGCGCTCCAGCTCGCCGAGCAGCGTCGCCGTCACCCGCGCACCGGTCGCGCCCAGGGGATGGCCGAGCGAGATCCCGCCGCCGTTCGGGTTCACGTCCGCCCGCCGGTCCTCGAGCCCCGTGTCGCGCATGAACTGGAGCACGACCGACGCGAAGGCCTCGTTGACCTCCACCACCGCGATGTCGTCCCACGTCAGGCCGGCCCGCTCGAGCGCTCTCTGACACGCCTCGGGGTTCCCGTGGAGCATCCGGTAGGGGTCGACGCCTGAGAGCCCGAACGAGACGAACCTCGCGCGCGGCTCGAGCTGGAGCCTCGATGCCGCCGCCTCGGAGGTGATCAGCACCGCGGCTGCGCCGTCGCAGATCTGGCTCGAGTTGCCGGCCGTCACCTTCCCGTCCGGCAGGAAGGCGGGCATGAGCGCCGCGAGCTTCTCCGGGGACGTGTCGCGCCGCGGTGTCTCGTCGACGCCGACCAGCGCGCCGACATGAGGGTTCGCCACCTCCACCGGAACGATCTCGCGCTCGAAGCGACCCTCGTCGATCGCGGCGATCGCACGGCGGTGCGACTCGAGCGAGTAAGCGTCGAGCTCCTCGCGCGAGAGCCCCCACTCCTCGGCGATCACCTCGGCGGAGATTCCTTGCGGGACGATCTGCCAGCGGTCGGTGAGCAGCGACGAGAGATCCCCGCCGTTCGACCCCATCGGCACGCGCGACATCATCTCGACCCCGGCCGAGACGACGACGTCGAGCTGCTCCGACCAGATCGCCGCGGCGGCATTGAAGTTCGTCTGCATCGAAGAGCCGCACTGACGATCGACCGTGGTGCCGCAGACGGTCTCCGGCCACCCGGCGACGAGCGGCGCCATCCGGCCGATGTTCCAGCCCTGTTCGCCGATCTGGGTGACGCAGCCCATCTGGACGTCCTCGACCTCCGCCGGATCGAGGTCGTTGCGCTCGATGAGGCCGTTCAGCACCTGTGCGGCCAGCTCGTCGCCGCGGATCTTCGACAGCGCACCGTCCCGCTTCCCGATCGGGCTACGGACTGCGTCGACGATCAGCGCGTCAGGCATTCGAAACAGCGTACAACCGCCATTCGCCCTCGACGCCTTTCAGCTCGTGCGTTCCACGCTCCACGAATTCGAGGCCCGAGCCCGCGACGAGATCCTTCACGGTGCTCGAGACGAGCACCTCGCCGGGCCCGGCGAGCGCCGCCACACGCGCGCCGGTGTGGACCGCGATGCCGGCAACCTTCTCGCCGGCAAATTCGACCTCACCGGTGTGCAGGCCCGCCCTCACCTCCAGCCCGAGCTCGTCCACCGCCTGCTGAATCGCCCGCCCGCAGCGGATAGCGCGCGCCGGCCCGTCGAACGTGGCGAGGAAGCCGTCTCCTGCCGTGTCCACCTCTCGTCCGCGGAACCGATCGAGCTCCCGCCGCACGATCCGATGGTGCTGCTCGAGCACCTCTCGCCAGCGGCGGTCGCCGAGCTGTGACGCTCGTTCGGTCGAGCTGACGATGTCGGTGAACAGCACGGTTGCGAGCACCCGGTCGCTCGCCGGTGCGGGACGGCTCCCGGTGAGGAACTCCTCGACCTCGTCCGCGAGCTCGTCGACGTCGCCCGCCCAGATCAGGTGCTCGTCGCCTGGAAGCTCCACGAGCTTCGCGCCCGGGATCTGCTCGGCGATCCAGCGCGCCTCCTCGACATTGACGTCGATGTCGCCCACGCGCTGGAGCACCAGCGTCGGAACGCCGATCGTCGGCAAGGCAGGGCGGACGTCGATCTGGCTGTTCATCCGCAGCAGGGCGACCGCGGCGCCGGGACTGGCGCTGCGGCGGAAGTACGCAACGGCGCGCCGGCGAAACGCCTCGTCCGCACTCGGCGCCAGGGCTGAGATGTCCATTCCGCCACCCCAGGTCCGCTCCGTCGCCTCGATCTCCGCCGTTCGTGCCTCCGGCGTCGGCGCCCACGGGTAGTCCGGGCTCCACAGCCGCTTGGCGTAGATCGCGTGTGTGACGAGGGCGTGTGTCCGATCCGGGTAGGTCGCAGCGAAGAGGACGCTCATCAGGCCGCCTTCCGACGAGCCGAACAGCGCGGCCCGTTCGGAGCCCGCGGCGTCCATGACCGCTCGAACGTCGTCCATCCGCTGCTCCAGCGTCGGCAGGCGCTCGAGCGCGACCGGATCGGACATCCCCGTCCCGCGCTTGTCGAACAGGATCAGCCGCGAGAACGAGGCGAGCCGGCCGAGGAGCCGCGCGTGGGCCGGTTCCTCCCACATCAGCTCGATGTTCGAAATCCAGCCGGGCACGTAGACCAGATCGAACGGCCCCTCGCCGGTGATTTGGTAGGCGATGTTGACGTCGCCGCTCTTCGCGTAGCGCGTCTCGGGCGGCATCTCAGGCCCGCGAAACGGCGTAGAGACGCCACTCGCCCGGAACGCCCTTCAGCCCGTGCTCACCGCGGTCCTCGAACTCGATCCCGGACCCGGCCACGAGGTCCTTCACCGTGCCCGAGACCAGGACTTCGCTCGGCCCGGCGGCGGCGGAGACCCGGGCGCCGACGTTGACGGCGATCCCAGCAAGCTTTCCCTCCACCCGGCGGCACTCCCCCGTGTGGATCCCGGCGCGAAGCTCGAGACCGAGCGTGCTCATCTGGTCGAGGATCGCCCGCGCGCACAGGATGGCGCGGACGGGCCCGTCGAACCGCGCCAGGAACCCGTCACCCGCCGTGTCGAGCTCGGCGCCGCCGAAGCGCTCGAGCTCCCGCCGCACGACGGCGTTGTGCCGCCCGAGGAGGTCGCGCCAGCCATCGTCGCCCAGCTCCGCCGCCCGCTGAGTGGAGCCGACGACGTCGGTAAAGAGGACGGTGGCAAGCACGGTGTCCGGGATGTGGTGCTGCGTCGCACCGGCGAGGAAAGCGACGATCGCCTCGAGGGGGTAGTCGTTCTCCTGCATCGCTCCTCCGTCGCCTGGAACGGCCACGAACTCGCAGTCCGGGATCCCGGCAGCCACCACTTCGGCCTCCTCGCGCACGTGCTCCTTGGCGATCACGAGCGTCGGAACCCGGATCGCCGGCATCACGTCGGTCATGTCCAGGTCGATCTGCATGCGGCGGAACTCCATCCAGGACGCGGGGCTCGCCGTGAGCCGGTGGTGCCAGACGAACCACTCGAGGTACTGAGGGTCGTCGGCCCACTGTGGGTTGATCTGCGCAGCGAGGGCCTCGAGCGACTCTCGCCGCCCCCAGTCCGCGCGATCCTGCTCCGCCTGGCGCAGGGCGCGCTGCCGCGCGTCGGGGTCGCGACTGTATCGCCAGCCCCACGGGTTGAACAGGATGAGCCGGTCGACGCGGCTGGGGTAGGTCGCCGCGAAATACGCGCAGGTGGCCGACTGCTCCGCCCAGCCGAGCAACGTTGCACGCTCGCTCCCGGCGTCGTCCATCACCGCGCGAATGTCGTCCATCCGCGATTCGACGGTGAAGCCGCGTGGTCGGTCCGACAGGCCGACCCCTCGCGGATTGACGACGAGCAGCCGGCGGCCGGTCGCCAGGCGCTCCGCCATCGGAGCGAACCGAGGCGCCTGCCAGAGCGTGTAGATGTTGGCCAGGAACGAGAGGAACACGAGGTCGTCCGCGCCCTCGCCCAGCTCCTGGTACGCGATTGCCACGTCACCGCTCCAGGCGTACTTGACGTCCGGGACGTTCACGGCCGCATCCTCGCGTGACTCAGGCGCGGACGGCGTAGAGCCTCCATTCGCCCGGGAGGCCCTTCAGCTCATGGACGCCGCGATCCTCGAACTCGAAGCCAGAGCCGGCGACGAGATCCTTCACAGTGCCGGAGACGAGCACCTCGCCGGGCGCCGCCGAACTGGCGACGCGGGCGCCGACCGGTACCGCGATCCCGGTCAGCTTGCCGTCGTGGCGCTCGCACTCCCCGGTATGAAGGCCGACTCGGAGCTCGAGGCCCAATGCCCGCACGTCCGCGACCACCGCACGCGCGCACTCGATCGCCCGGCCCGGCCCGTCGAACGAGGCAAAGAAGCCGTCGCCGACCGTGTCGATCTCCTCCCCGCGGAACTGGGCCAGCCGACGGCGCACGACCGCGTGGTGGCTGTCGAGGAGATGACGCCACGCGCGATCCCCGAGCTGCGACGCCCGCTCGGTCGAGCCAACGATGTCCGTGAACAGAACCGTGGCGAGGACACGGTCGCCCGAAGCCACGGAAGGCTCGACGGCGGCGAGCTTCCGCGTCTCGCGCATCGCGATCTCCTGGGCGCCGTCGTCCACCCAGTGATAGATGCTTCGCAGGGTCGCCGGGAGCTCGACGAGCCTCGCGCCGGGGATGCGGTCCACGAAGTACCGGCCGGGGCCTCGTTCCGATTCGCTCGAGAGCACGACGGTCGGGACGCGGACGGAAGGCAGGACGTCGCTCACGTCCGACTCTCGCACCATCTGGAAGAACGCAAGCGCCGACCCGGGGCTCAAGCCGCGCCGCATGTGCGCGAGAAACCACGTCCGGAACTGAGGATCGTTCTGCTGGCTCGGCGCCCATTCGGCGAGTTGACGCTCGAGAAAATCCGTCCGTCCCCAGCCCTCGCCTACCGCGTCGAGCCACGAGCTCCACCCCTCGTCGGACAGCGCCCACGGGTAGTCGGGGGTCCGCCGCCCCTTCGCCGACGGGTCGAACAGCACGAGCCCGGCGGTGCGCTCCGGATACGTCGCGGCGAAGAGCGTGGCCAGCCGGGCGCCCTCCTGCGCCGTCCACAGGATTGCCTGCGCCGACTCGACGTCGTCCATGACCGCCCGGAGGTCGTCCATTCGGGTCTCCAGCGTCGGAACGTCACGGACGCGGTCGGAGAGCCCCGTGCCGCGCTTGTCGATCAGCGTCACCCGGGCGAACGCGGCCAGGTCCTCGACGAATCGCGTCATCAGCGGCTGCTCCCACACTGAGAGCAGGTCGCCGGCGAAGCCCCGTGCGAACACCACGTCGACCGAGCCCGCGCCGAGGGTCTGGTAGGCGATCGCGACCTCACCGCTGCGCGCGTACTGCACATCCGGGATCTGCATCGAAGCACCAGTCTCCTAGACTCCTTGTGTGGCGACAACGGCAACCGAGAAGCCGCTGCTCGTCGCCGGCGAGTGGGTCGAGACCGGCGAGTGGCAGGAGGTTCGGTCGCCCTTCTCCGGCGACGTCGTGGCCCGGGTGGCGAAGGCCGGCGCGGAGGAGACGCGACGAGCAATCGACGCCGCCGAGAAGGCGATGCGGGAGCCGCTTCCGGCGCACAAGCGCGCCGAGATCCTCGTGAGGGTCGCCGGTGCGCTCGGCCGCCGGCACGACGAGGTCGCGCGGATCATCTCGGACGAAGCCGGCAAGCCGATGAAGGCCGCCAAGATCGAAGCCTCCCGAGCGATGTCCACCTACACCTTCGCGGCGGTGGAGGCCCGGAAGCTGACGGGCGAGACGATCCCGATGGACGCGTCCCAGGCCGGCGAGGGGAAGCTGGCGCTGACGCTGCGAGAGCCGGCGGGCGTGGTCGGGGCGATCAGCCCGTTCAACTTCCCCCTCAACCTGGTCGCACACAAGATCGCGCCGGCACTGGCGGCCGGCTGCGCCGTCGTCCTGAAGCCCGCAAGCCAGACGCCGCTGTCGGCGCTCGTCCTGGCGGAGCTCGAGACCGAGGCGGGGCTTCCGCCGGGCTGGCTGAACGTCCTCGTCGGCCCGTCGTCCGAGATCGGCGACGTGCTCGTCGAGGACGAGCGGGTGAAGGTCCTGACGTTCACGGGCTCGAGCGCCGTCGGCTGGGGCCTGCGTGAACGGGCGCCGCGGAAGAAGGTCAACCTCGAGCTCGGCAACTCGACGCCGCTGATCGTCGAGGACGACGCCGACATCGAGGCGGCCGCGTCGGCGACGGCGACGCACGGCTTCTCCTTCGCAGGGCAGAGCTGCATCTCGATCCAACGGGTCTACGTCCAGCGGGATCGCTACGACGACTTCGTCGGGCGGCTGGTTCCGAAGGTCGAGGAGCTCGTGCTCGGCGACCCGGCCGACGAGGAGACGGACGTCGGGCCGGTGATCGACGCCGATGCGCGCGACCGCATCCTGGAGTGGCTTGACGAGGCGCGCCGCGCGGGCGCCGAGATCCTCACGGGCGGCGAGCTCGAGGGCGAGCTGATCAAGCCGACGGTCGTGGCGAAGGCAAGCGGCGACCTGAAGGTCTCGTGCGAGGAAGTCTTCGGGCCCGTCGTCGTCGTCAACCCCTACGACACGCTCGACGAGGCGATCGAGCTCGCGAACGGCACCCGCTACGGGCTCCAGGCCGGGATCTTCACCGCAAGCCTCGACAGCGCCTTCGAGGCCGCGCAACGGCTCGAATTCGGAGGGGTCACTGTCAACGAGGCGCCGACCTTCCGCGCCGACCAGATGCCCTACGGCGGCGTCAAGGACTCAGGCAACACCCGCGAGGGGCCCGCATACGCCGTGCGGGAGTTCACCGAGCCCCGCCTCGTCGTCATCGACCGCTAGCGGTCGAGACAGGTCCGTAGGACCAGCTACATTCGGACACTGATGCCTGGTCTGTGGCCGTTCGGCTGGAGACGCCGCGCGCGCTCCGCCGAAGGAGAGGCGCCCCGGCGCTCGATGCACCCGAACGCGCTCAAGCGCGAGCGGCGGGCGCTGCTGCGCGAGCGGGAGGACCGGATCCGCGACCTCGGCGGCCTCGTCTTCGAGATGTTCCGGCGCGACCGGTTCCGGGTCGAGCTCGTCACCGAGCGCTGTGCCGACCTGCTCGCGCTCGAGGAGCGTCTCGCGGAGATCGACTCGCTCCTCGCAGCCGCGTCCCAGCGCGGCGGCCCGCGCTGCTCGTGCGGTGCGCCCCTCGCCTGGAACTCGCACTTCTGCGCCAACTGCGGCCGCCCCGTCGGGCCGCAGCCCGTCGTTTCCTGCGCCCGGTGCGGCTCGCCGCTCCCCGCCGACGTCCGCTTCTGCGGCAACTGCGGCAGCGCCGTCGAGCAGCCGCGGGAGGAGCTGCCCGAGGACACCCAGGAAGACCCGGCGCCGAAGGAACCGGCCGAGGTCTAGATGGCGGAGACGCCGGAGCCGCAGACGCGCTGCCCGCGCTGCGGCAGCCCCGCCGAGCCGCTGCAGGAGTACTGCCTCGAGTGCGGCCTCCGGCTCCGCACGCCCGGGCTCGTGCCGGCGCTGGCCTCCGGCTGGCAGCGGCGCGTGCGCTGGTACCCCGGCGACTGGATCTGGCCGGCGCTCCTCGCGCTCGTCGTAGCGATCCTCGCCGGGGCGGCCGCGATCCTCTGGACGCGGGACGCGGAGAGCGCGCCCCGCGAGACGCTCGTCGGCGACACCTCGCCGCTCCCGACGGTCACGGCGACGGTGCCGACGGCGCCCACGCAGACCACCCCCACGGTCCCGACGGCGCCCACTCGCACTACGCCGACGACGCCGCAGCCGCCACGCACGAGAACGCTGGCCGCCTGGCCGAAGGGCCGAACCGGTTGGACGCTCGTCCTCGCCTCCCTCCCGGCCTCGGCCGGGCGAAAGGCCGCAGTCGGGAAGGCGAGGCAGGCCCTGGACGCCGGCCTGACGCAGGTGGGCGTGCTGGACTCGTCGAATTTCTCGAGCCTGCACCCGGGCTACTTCGTCGTCTTCAGCGGGACCTACGACTCGCTGAGCGAGGCACAGGACGCGGCCTCGCGCGCGGCGCAAAAGGGCTACGGCAACACCTACGCCCGCCGGATCACCTCCTGAATCCGGCCAGTCTCCCGTGGACTAGGCGCTAAGCGGCTTCGGCCGAGGTCTCGAGGTGCTGGTGCGACGGGCAGTAGTCACGCTCGGGCAGCGGCGTGCGCTGGCACGGCTTGCCCTTCCGCGTCGTAGCCCGGCAGCGCGGAGCACCGCCGTCGAACGCGCCGGCCTCGATCTGCTCGGTGATGAAGGCGACCGCGGCGCCGACACCCTCCTCGACGACC
>DASTHD010000008.1:0-11974 GCA_035605555.1 Gaiellaceae bacterium | reverse complement strand
GGTTCCGCGCCGTACACGCTGATCGACTACTTCCCGTCCGACTTCGTCGTCTTCATCGACGAGTCGCACCAGACGGTGCCGCAGATCGGCGGGATGTACGAGGGCGACAGGTCCCGGAAGCAGACGCTCGTCGACTGGGGCTTCCGGCTGCCGTCGGCGCTCGACAACCGGCCGCTCCGCTTCGACGAGTTCCTGGCAAAGGTGCCGCAGATGGTGTTCGTCTCGGCGACGCCGGGCCCGTTCGAGCTCCGGCACTCGACGCGGACGGCCGAGCAGCTCGTCCGGCCGACGGGGATCGTCGACCCGGATGTCGAGCTTCGGCCGACCAAGAACCAGATCGACGACCTGCTGAACGAGATCCGGCGTCGGGAGGAGTCTGGCGAGCGGGCGCTCGTCACGACGCTGACGAAGAAGATGGCCGAGGACCTGACCGACTACCTGCTCGAGTCGGGCGTGAAGGCGCGCTACCTGCACTCCGAGATCGACACGCTCGACCGGATCCAGTTGATCCGCGAGTTGCGGCTCGGCGAGTACGACGTCCTCGTCGGCGTGAACCTGCTCCGCGAGGGGCTCGACCTCCCGGAGGTCTCGCTCGTGGCGATCCTCGACGCAGACAAGGAGGGCTTTCTCCGCGGTAAGACGGCGTTGATCCAGACGATCGGCCGCGCGGCGCGGAATACGAACGGCAAGGTCGTGATGTACGCCGACAAGATGACCGAGGCGATCAAGGGCGCGATCGACGAGACGGACCGCAGGCGCGCCGTGCAGCTCGCGTACAACGAGGAGCGCGGGATCACGCCGGAGTCGATCCAGAAGGGCGTCTCCGACATCGCGGAGTTCCTGTCGCTCGAGTCGCCCACGGTCCCACGGGGAAGTCGGCGGGCGCGGAAGAAGGCCGAGGGGATGGAGCCGGCGGAGCTCGAGCGGTTGGTGGTGACGCTCGAAGAGGAGATGTTTGCGGCCGCCGAGGAGCTGCGGTTCGAGTACGCGGCGAAGCTCCGCGACGAGATCAAGGAGCTCCGCCGGGAGCTCCAGGCTGCGGCGGAAGCGCCCGCCTAGCCGGCAGCCGACGAGGCGAGCGTGCGGTTGCCGCCTCGCTGCTTGGCCGCGTAGAGCGTCCGGTCGGCCACCCGCAGTAGCGCTGCGGCGGTGTCGCCGTCCACGGGGAAGCTCGCGATGCCGAGTGCCGCGGTGATCGTCCGGCCGTCGGCGAACGGCGTCGCCGCCAGCTCACGGCGGAAGCGCTCCGCGACGCCGAGCGCGTCACCGGCGCGCGTCTCCGGCAGGAGGACGACGAACTCGTCGCCTCCGAGCCGCCCGGCGACGTCCGCCACGCGCTTGTGCTGGCGGAGGCAGTCCGCGACGCGCTGGAGGACGGCGTCGCCGAGTGCGTGGCCGCCCGTGTCGTTCACCGCCTTCAGCCCGTCGCAGTCGATCATCACGACGGAGAGCTCGTGACCGTTGCGCCGGCAGCGGGCCAGTTCCTCGTCCAGCCGGTCCTCGAGGCCACGCCGGTTCAGCAGCCCTGTCAGCGAGTCCGTGACCGCCGCCCGCTGCTCGCGGCGGAGCGCCTGGGCGACGTCGATCAGCGCCGCGGTGTGCTGGGCGAAGAGCGTCGCGGCCTCGACCTGCTCGTGCCCGAGCTCAGTCGCAACCGCGGTGCGCCCGACGAGGGCTCCGACGTGGCCGCCCGCCACGCGAAGCGGCAGCCAGACGAGGCGCGGCGGTACGGGCTGCTGGGACTGCTCGAGACCCGGAAGGCGGCTGTCGAGGACGCTGTAGGCCGCGCCGGCGCCGGACCGCGACTCGATCTCCGCCAGGTGCTTCACGTCCTCGGGCTCGAGCGGCTTCAGCGTCGAGTCGGGGCGGCGCCAGAAGCTCGCAAGCTGGTAGGAGTCGCCGTCGCGGACGAGGCTGACCTGGGCGGAGTCGAGCTCGAGCAGCCGGGCGAGGGTGCGGGTCGCGAACTCCGTGATCGCCGCGACTCCGCGCAGCGAGCTCGCGTGGACGCACAGCCGCGCGGCGCCGGCGAGATCGAGCCCGAGCGAGGCACGCATCTCCTCGACGCGCTCAGCGACCTGCGGCGCCAGCTGCTCGTACAGCATGGTGGCCTCGGCGGGGAGGGCGGGTCCCTTCGTCTCGATGTTGAGCACGCCGGCAACCGCGCCGCCGACGGTGAACGGGACCGCGATCTCGGACGTGATCCCAGAGACCGCTGCGATGAAGTCGGGCTCGCGGTCGGCGTCTTCGATGTACTGCGTCTCGCCGGTCCGGACCGCGCGGGCCATCACGCCCTGGTCGAGCGCGAACCCGTCGCGGAGATCCTCGTAGCCGTGCTGCGAGACGAGCCAGAGGCGCTCGTGCTCGAGGACGTAGACGCTCGCGAGCACCCGGCGGTTGAAGCCGTCGGCAAGTGCGTCGACGGCCAGATCGATTGACGTGCGGCCGCTGTCGGTGCCGAGCGCGGCCTTCGCGCGGCGGACGGCGGCGGCGATCGACTCGACGCTCAGGGGCCGCGAGGCCCGAGCCCGGTGCGGGACCGACGAAGTCCGACCCGTGTGTTGCCGGGGCTCCGGAGCTTCGCTGCCGCCCGCCGGCGCGCGGCCTTCCGCGATCGAGCGGACGTCGGCGAGCGCCTCCAGGAAGAGGTCGAGCACGAGCGGGTCGAACTGCGTGCCGCGACCGGCGCGCATCACCTCGACCGCCTGGTCGAAGGGCATGGCCGGGCGGTAGACCCGGTTGGAGGTGATCGCGTCGAAGACGTCGGCGACGCCGGCGATTCGACCCTCGAGCGGCACAGCCTCACCCGCCAATCGCTGCGGGTAACCCGTGCCGTCGTGGCGCTCGTGGTGCGTCAGGGCGATCGTCGCGGCGACGTCCAGCAGCTCGGAGGACGAACCGGCCAGCAACCGGTGGCCGATCTCGGCGTGGCGCTCCATCACGCGGCGCTCGGCGTCGGCAAGCCGCCCGGGCTTGAGCAGGATCCGGTCGGGAATCGCGATCTTGCCGACGTCGTGGAGCCCACTCGCGAGCCGGATCAGCTCGCACCGCTCGTCGTCGAGCTCGAGCCTGCGCGCGAGGAGCTCGCAGTACCGGCTCATCCGTTCGGTCTGCCTGCCGGTCTCCGCGTTCCGGAACTCGGCGGCGAAGGCGAGCCGGCGGATCGTCTCGGCCTGGCTCAGCTGGAGCTCGAGCTCGGACCGCTTCAGCCGCGCCACCGTGTCGAGCAGGTCGTCCTCGGCCCGGCGGCGCTCGGCCAGCTCCTGCTGGGCGGTGCCGTAAAGCCGGGCGTTCTCGATCGCAAGCGACGCGAGGCGGCCGAATCTCGTCAGGAGCGCGACCTCGGCCTCGCCGAACGATCGTCCTTCCTCGACCCGAGCCAGGCCGAGGACGCCGGAGACCTCGCCGGCGGCTACGAGCGGCACCCCGACGACGGCTCGGAACGCCGCGGCGTCGAAGGCGGGTTGGCGCCCGGGCCAGTGGTGGTAGTCAGGTACCACCAGCGGCTCGCCCGTCTCCCAGACCCTGCCGGCGACGCCCTCGCCGCACCTCAGCGTGTGGCCGACCCACGGCTCGAAGACGCCGGTTCCGACCCGGACCTCGAGTGCCGAGTCCTCCGCGGCGACGTAGAGGTAGCCGTGGGGCGTGCCGACGAGCCCGCCGGCCCGGTCGACGATCGCCTGGAGGAGCTCGTGGAGGTCGAGCCGGTCGATCAGCCCGAGGGTCGTCTCGTGGAGCGCCTCGAGCTCCTCGCGCTCGTCAGGGATCGCCGAGAGCGCACGAACAGGAGGAGGGGGCTCCGCGGCCGCAGGCGGGGAACTCACCGTTGCCTTATCGGACGGTGGAACCATCCGGCTCAACTCCTGACTTCCCTCGTCCGAGTGACCACCCGTTTTCCGCTTCCTCACCAGGTAGTCACTGCAATCTGCCCCTGGGCAGGCGTAGGATCCCGACGTACGTTCTCGAGGGGAGAAAGGGAGAGGGCTCAACGTGAAGAGATTCCGAGGTCTCGCCGCGGCCGTGTTCGCGCTCGCGGCTCTAGCAGTGCTGGTGTTTGCCGGCCCATCTGCCGGTCACGGCAAGCACAAGAAACCGGCCGGGCCGCTGACGAAGAAGGCGATCATGTTCGCCTCCGACGGGATGCGGCCGGACCTGATGGAGCGCTACGTCCACAAGGGCTTGATGCCCACCTACAAGGATCTGATCAAGCACGGGGTGATCGGCCGCAACGGCCTCAAGCAAGGCTTCCCGCCGAACACCGGCGTCGGCTGGTACACCCTCGCGACCGGCACCTGGCCGGGCGAGCACGGCTCGACGAACAACACGTTCCACCGCACCGGCGACGCGTTCAACAACTCGACGAGCTTCTCGGCCACGGGAATCCTCCAGGCCGACACGATGCAGCAGGCGTCAGAGCGCGCCGGCAAGAAGATCGCGGCGGTCGAGTGGGTCGGCACGCGCAACCTGGTGCCGGCGATTCAGGGGCCGGTCGTCGACTTCCGGAGCTTCTTCTCGACCCGCGGCGTCCTGGTCAACTATGACTTGGCGGGTCAACCAGGGCTGTCGAACAGCTTCGGGATCTCGTACCAGCGCACGGGACAGAACGAGAACACGACGCCGACGCAGGTTCCGTATGCGGTGCCCGCCGTCACGGACGCGGCGGGGTGGAGCGCGGTGCCGGCGTCGCAGGGGACATCGAAACAGGTGCAGTTCCGCGTCCGGAACACCGCCTTCCCGGCGGCGGACAACGTCGACCGCTTTTACGACCTCTACATCTACGACAGCGCGGGCCGCGCTGCCGGCTACGACCACGTGCTCGTAGTCCCCTCGACGTCCGGGAAGAACGGCTCGCAGGCCGTGGCGAACCTTGCAGAGGGCGATTGGGCCGAGGCGAAGGTCACGCTGACCGGCGCGAGGGCGGGACAGACCGCCGGCTTCTACATGAAGCTGATCGACCTCACTTCGGATCTGTCGAAGCTTCGCCTCTATTTCACGTCGATCGCACGCGTCAATGCGACCTACAACGCGCTCGGTCCCGCCGGCTCGGCCGCGTTCGAGGAGACGCTCGCGAAGAACTTCCCGACCTCCGTGGCGGCGGACTTCGCTCCGCTCGAGGCCCTGCAGATCGACGAGGACACGTACGTGGAGCAGGGCCTGAAGTGGGCGGACGCCCACCTCGCGTACCTCCACTACATCTTCGAGGACCTGGGCTACAAGCCCGACATCCTCTTCCTGGGGACGCCCACGACCGACGAGTTCCAGCACCAGTTCACGGCGCTCCTCACGAAGACGGACATCGACGGCCGGCCGAACCCCTACTACGACGACGTCAACGGTGACGGCACGAAGGACGGCCTGCTTGCGAAGCGCGAGGGCTACATTCGCGCCGCCTACGAGGAGGCCGACCACACGCTGGCGCTCGGCCGCCGGCTGATGGGCAAGAAGGACACGACCGTCGTCGCGTCGTCCGACCACGGCTTCGGGCCGCAGTGGCTCGCGATCAACGCCGGCAAGGTGCTCTCGGACGCCGGCCTCGCGAGCGCCGAGGTGCTCGCCAATTGCCGCACCCCGCAGGGCGCGGGTGCCTTCGGGCTCGCGAAGGCCTGCTGGGCCGGTGGCACGGCGCAGATCTACGTCAACCCGACGCTCCCCGCCGGGGAGACCTACGAGGGCGTCCGGACGAAGATCATCAACGCCTTCAGCGCACTGACCGACCCGGACGTCCCGGGGCGGCCGGTGATCCTCAAGATCCTGAAGAAGGAGGAGCTGCGGAACGTCGACGGGTCGGACTCATTGCATCCGAACCGGAGCGGCGACGTGGTCGTCGTCGCGCGGCCGCCGTACCAGTTCGACGCGGCGACCGCGGGCAAGACGATCGCGTTCTCACAGTTCTTCGGCCAGCACGGCTACCTACCCGACCTGGTCGACCTGAGGCACAACCTCAACATGCACGCGACGTTCGTCGCGTCCGGCCCCGGCATCAAGCATTCGGGGCGGAAGGTCAGGAACGTCCGGGCAATCGACGTCGCCCCGACGCTCTCGTTCGTGCTCGGGATCCCGGGTCCGATGAACGCGCGGGGCAAGATCCTCTACAAGATCCTCGAGCGGACACACGACCTCCGCGAGATCACGCTCCTCGACATCAGCGACTGGCACGCGCAGATCCCGCCGGCCGCCGCCGAGGCGTCCGACTTCGTGCTCGCGGCGAACGGCACGCCGACGGGGACAGCGCTGGGGCCGACGTTCAACATCGCCGGCGCCGCGTTCCTGACGACGTGGTTCAACGAGTACCGGAAAGAGGTCCGTGACGGCTCGCTCACCATGACCGCGGGCGACTCGTTCGGCGGGGCGACTCCGCCCATCTCGAACGCGTTCGGCGACAAGGTGACGCCGCCGATCATGAACATGATGGGCTTCGACGTCGACACGGTCGGCAACCACTCGTTCGACCGGGGCGAGGACTACTACCGGCACCAGCTGATCCCGCTCGCCGACTTCCCGATTCTGTCGGCGAACGTCGTCGACAAGACGACCGGAAGGACGCCCCCCGAGTGGTCGCCGTCGTCGACCTTCAGGTTCGGTGACGTCAAGGTCGGCATCGTCGGCTTCACGACCGTCGACACGCCGCTGCTCCTCTTCCCGGGGCGGCTTGGGAACTTCGAGGTGCGTCCGGTGCTGCCGGCGATCAACCCGGTGGCGGCGAAGCTCGCCGCGAAGGGATCCGACGCGGTCATCGCGCTCGGCCACGAAGGCGCGAACGCCGGATTCCTGGACACCGCGACGGGGCCGCTGATCGACATCGCCGACGGTGTCACGAACACGGATGTGGTGATCGGCGACCACAACGACATCCAGGCGCTCTCGTACCGGTCGAACGGCGTCCTCGTCGCGGAGAACCGGGGCAAGGGCATCCGCTTCACGCGGATCCGCCTCGTGATCGACGAAGACCGCGGCGAGGTCGTCTACAAGACGGCCGACTGGCACAAGCCGTGGAACATCGGCGTGACGCCCGATCCCGCCGTGCAGGCCCGGATCGACGAGCTCAGCGCCCAACTCGCGCCGATCTTCAACACGGTGATCGGGCAGTCGGGCGTGCTGATTCCGCGGCGTGACAACTGCGGGGCTGGCGACGGACGGCTGTGCGAGTCGCTGATCGGGAACGTGACGACGGACGCGATGCGAACGACCTACAACAAGGACTTCGCAATCACGAACTCGGGCGGCCTCAGGAACGACCTGACCTGTCCGGCCGTCGACAACACCGGCGATACCTGTCCGGCATACGCGACACCGCCGCCGCCGTACAACATCACGCGCGGGTCGGTGCTCGGCGTCCTCCCGTTCGGGAACATCGTCGTCACGGTCAGCATCAACGGGGCCGAGCTGAAGACGATGCTCGAGAACGGCGTCCAGTTCATCCCGGCTACGAACGGTCGCTTCCCGCAGGTCTCAGGGCTCTGCTTCACGTACGACGTGCAGCAGCCGGCCTTGAGCCGTGTGACGGGAGCCCGGAGGCAGGCCGCTGACGGCACCTGCACCGGGGCGCCGATCGACCTGGCCGCCTCGGGCGGGCCGTACTCGATCCTCGAGAACGACTTCATGGCGAACGGGGGCGACGGCTATCCGGTCTTCGCACCTCGGATGTCGACGCTCGACATCATGGATCAGGTGCTCGCGGACTACGTGGCGACGAAATCGCCGCTTGCACCGACGATCCAGGGGCGGATCCAGTGCACGGACAGCAACCCGGCGGCAGCGCCGGCCTGTCCGGTACCGGCCCCCTAGGCTCGAGAGTCATCGGGAGCCCGCCGCCTCGGCGGCGGGCTCCCAGCTACCGTCGTTCCGGTGACGAACGAGAGATGGTTCGGGTGGGCCGTCGCGGCCTGCGTCGTGGCGCTGACGATCGCGGGCGCCGCCTGGATCGTCTCGACCGGGTCATCCTCCGCCAGTCCCTCCGCTGCGCCCGGCGCGCCGGCCGCGGCGCCGGCCGGCTACGACCCACGCTACGTCCGCTACGCCGGCCACGACCAGGACGTGGTGGTGATCGTGGCCGCCGCACCCGGGAGGCTGGAGGTGATCGCGGCGCCGTCCGATTCCGCCGACCTCCCGCCGGAGGACGTGACGGTCGCCGTGGACTCGCAGCAGGTCGAGCCGCTGGCGGACTGCGGCTGGAACTGCGTGGCCGGCGACGCTCCCGTGCTCCAGGGGGACCCCTCGTTCGTCGGCGTCCAGGTCCGCCGAGGTGGCCGGAAAGCGGCCCGCGTCGCGCTCGCGCTGCCGGCGAGGCGGCCGCCGTCCGGGGCGGCGCTCTACCGGGCCATCGAGCGGAGGATGGGGGCGATCCCGACGGTGCGAGTCGACGAGCGCCTCAGCAACGGCACGTCGAGCATTCGCACCCGCTTTGCGTTCAGGGCGCCCGACCGGATGCGCTACGAGATCAACACCGGCGTGAAGGCCGTCGTGATCGGCGGCCGCCGGTGGGACTGGGCGGGAGGGCGCTGGGAGGCGGCGTCGACGGAGCCGATCCGCTCGCCGGCCTACATCTGGGCGGGTGCCCGCAGACCATGGCTCCTGGGGCGGGAGCGCCTCGACGGGCGCAGCGTCCGCGTCCTCTCGGTCTTCCGCAACGAGCCGCGATTCCCGGCCTGGTTCCGCCTCTCGGTGGACGATCGCGATCGCGTCGTTCGGGCGGAAATGCTCTCCGTCGGCCACTTCATGGTCGACCGGCTCTCCGCGTTCGGCGAGCCCGTGACGATCGCGCCGCCGCGCTGAACCCCAGCCGTTAGCCTCGCGCCGTGGGCCTCGTCGACCTCCTGGCCATTCTGATCTCGAGCCTGGTGATCGGCGCACTCGGTCGTCTCGCCGTTCCGGGGCCGGACCCGATGCCGATCTGGCTGACGATCCTGCTCGGGCTCGCGGGGTCGATCGTCGGTGGAGCGGTCGCGCTCGGGCTCGGTTTTGGGGCAGGTGGCGTCTTCGTCCTGTCGGTGCTGGCCGCGACCGTGCTCGTGATCCTCTACCGACGGATCGTCCAAAAACGCGGGGTCACGGGCCCAAACGCCCGGCGGATGCCCTAGTTTTCCTGCAGTCCGCACGGGGTATTTCGCTGAGGTCACCTAGAAGGAGGACTACGTGGGAATCATCGCCTTCATCATCCTGGGCCTCTTGGCGGGTTTGATCGCCAAAGCGATCCTGCCCGGAGACGACCCCGGCGGACTGATCGTGACGACGCTCATCGGCATTGCCGGTGCGCTCATCGGAGGGTTCGTGGCGGCGGCGGTGTTCGACGCTCACCCGCTCGATGAGTTCTTCGACATCAGCACCTGGCTGACCGCGATCGTCGGAGCGATCGTCTTGCTTCTCATCTACCGGATGGTCGTCGGGAGGCGGCCGGCTTACTAGTCCCGAACCGTCGGGGCGGAAAGGAGCAGCATGGGTGGGATCAGTCTGGGCGGGATTCTGGTCATCATCGGGATCATCCTGGCGATCTTCTGGAATCTCTGGATCGGCCTGATCATCGCGTTGGTTGGCCTGATCGCCTTCGGCGGTTTCGCTAGGGGCCGCTGGTACTGAGCTCCCCTGGCATCGGGGTCGGCTGGGCGGCGAGCGGCTCGCGACCACGCGGAAAGTGGCGGATCGCGGTGAGCCCCCAGTCGTCCCCGCGCCAGATGTAGGTCTCGACGGAGAGCGAGCTCTCACCGCTCTCGTAAACGATCAGTCCTCGAGCCTCTCCGCGGCGCTTCGGGCGGGGTTGCCCGAGGCCAGCCGCGCTCGAAACGGTCACGCCCTGGATGTCACCTGAGGCGACCTCGAACTCGTGGCGCTCGCTGATCGCCACCTGATGGATGTGGCCCGCGAGGATCAGCTCGGCGCCCGCGTCGACCAGGCCGCCGAGCACCCGGCTTCGGTCGCGCACCGGCTTCTTCCGCGAACGCCAGGGTGCGCCGAGCAGGTGATGGTGCAGAACGATGACGCGGAGCGCGTCCGGCCCGGCTTCGGCCAGCTTCTCGGCTGCGTACGTAAGCTGGGCGGGCCGAATCTGTCCCGCCTGATGGACCCACGGCCGTACCGAGTTCAGCCCGACGACGTGGAGGCGCTCTGAGCTGTAGATCGGTCTCGTTGTCTGCCAGCGGCGCTCGAACTGCTCATAGGGACGCGTGAACCGGGCGATTGGCGTGTATGGGATGTCGTGATTTCCAGGGACGGCGAGCACGGGCCGGCCGAGGCTCTGCAGGAAGTCGGCCGCCTCGTCGTGCTGCTCGGGCCGCCCGCGGTGCGTCAGGTCTCCGCTTGCGACGATCAGCTCGGGGTCGACTCGTGTGATCAGGTCGGTGAGGCCCGCTTCGAGCTCCGAGTCGACGTGGCTCCCGACGTGCAAATCCGAGAGGTGGAGGAGACGGGTTCGGGCCCCGGGCACAGCCGAGGCAGGCTATACACTCAGATCGTGGTCGACGAGCCCACCGAGATCTTCGACGACCTCTATCTCGGCCTGCGAGCGGGCGGAGCGCTGCGCAAGAAGCGCCGAGGCGAGCCGCTGACAAGCGAGGAGGAGGAGGCGATCGGGCGCTGGCAGCGCCTGGGGCGTGTGCGGAAGGTTGCGGCGCTCGGCGCTTTCACCCTCGGGACATTCGGGCTCGGCTTCACCCTGGGCGGCCTGATCTTCGGGAAGTGGCGTAGGGCCTAGGGCGAGTTCTCGGCGTCCTGCGCCGGGAACAACACGGTCGGCACCTCCTGCTCGGCCGGGTCGCGCTCGAGCACGATCACCTCGAACAGGGTTGCCGCGACGGCCGCGAGTGGTATCGCAAGGAGGACCGCGAGCTCGCCGACGAGAATCGTGGTCGCCGCGACCGAGACGATCACGACGAGCGGTGAGAGGCCCACGGCGTCGCCGAGCACGCGTGGGATCACGAAGTAGTCCTCGAGCAGGCGGACGACCAGCACGATCAGCCCGGCTGCGACGCCGACCTCCACGGACTCGGTGAAGCCGACGCCGACGGCGAGCGCGCCCGCGACCAGCGGGCCGATCACCGGGACGATCTCCACTACGCCCGCGAACACTCCGATCAGCAGCCAGAACGGCAGCCCGATCGCCCAGAACGCCAGGGAGAGCACCGTGGCCACGAAGAGGATCAGCAGCGCCTGCCCGCGGACGTACGCGCCGAGCTTCAGGTCGATCAGGTCCCACGTGTCCCGAACGATCCTGCGCCGGCGATCCGGCACCAGGGCCGTGACGAGCCGGACGGCATCGTCTCGTTCCAGGATCCAGTAGGCGGCGCAGGCGAAGACGAAGAAGATGCCGATCGCGATCTCGAACCCGAGCAGCGTCAGGTGGAGCGCCGGGTCGAAGACGTCCTCCACCCTCGGCAGGCGCTCCAGACGCTGGTTCAGCCACCCGAGCGCGTCGCCCTTGAAACCGCCCTCCGTCTCCGCCTCCCCGAGCGCCTCCTGGATCTGGTGGATCGCTCTCGGGACCACGGCCCAGAGGAGCAGGCTGAGGAGCGCGGCGAGGACCGCGTAGTGGAGCAGGATCCCGGCGCCGCGCGGGATGCGGCGGCGGGCGAGAGCCTCCACGGAGGGCCGCATGGCTGCGGCCAGGGTGAAGGCGAGGAAGAGCAGCACGAGCAGGAGCTTCAGCTTCCAGAGCGCGAGTGCGAGCACGACGACGGCTCCGACGACGATCGCGGTGACGAGCGCGCGGCGCGCGACATCTTCCATGGACATGGTTTCGCCGGGTTTGCGCCGCCACAAACCCGCAGGAAACGCCGGGGTTCGGCGCGAAAGCCGCGGGCGTGATCGCAGACGACGAGCACGAGGAGATCTGCCTCGAGGCCAGGCGCCACGGGATCGTGCTCGCGCGGCCGCTCCTGTGGGCGATCCTGCTCGGCGGCGCGGGCGGGGTGCTGACGACGCTTCGGGCCCCGATTGACGTCGTCGGGGCCGTGGTCGTCGCGCTCGCGGTGCTGATCGCGCTGCG
>DASTHD010000001.1:0-4336 GCA_035605555.1 Gaiellaceae bacterium | reverse complement strand
CGGCGGCCTCACCGGGTCTACCAGGTCGACATCGCGGCGCTCTGCCTTCGCCGCTAGCGCGCGACCTCGCCCAGCGGCTCGTCCGTCCGGCCGACGGGCTGGCCGCCGGGAACCTCGACGGGCTCGCTGAGGATCACGCGGCTCGTGTTGCCAGGAGTCTCTGTGTCGCGCATCCCCGGGAGGAAGTAGAAGAGCACGGTCAGCACGGCCGCAGCGGTGCCGGCGATCACGAGCACCGGCCTGACGCCGATCCAGCCTGCGAGCGGCCCGGTGACGGCAAAGGAAAGCGGGGCCAGGCCGAGCGACAGCAGCCAGTCGACACTCTTGACGCGGCCCAGGAGCTCTGCCGGGACCACGCGCTGCATCAGCGTCACCCAGACGATCAGGCCGCCGGCCCAGCAGCCTTCCCCGGCGAACGAGATCGCCATCGCCTGCCAGGGGACGTCCGCGAGCGCGAAGGCCGCGATCTGAAGACAGGCGACCATCCAGAGCCCGTACATGAACGTGATGTGCCGCCGCGGAAGCCCGATCTGACCGATGACCAGCGAAACCAAGATCGCGCTCAGCCCACCCGCGGCGAACACCAGTCCCAGGTCGCCGGCGTCGCCCCCGAGCTCGTTGCGGACGAGGAACGGGAGCAACACGGTGAACGGTCCGTAGACGAGGAAGATCGCGGCGAGCGCCCACCCGAGCGTCCCCCAGAGCCAGACCTTCTGCCTGACGTAGCGCAGCCCCTCCGCGATGTCGCGGCGCATGGACGTCGCGCCCTCGGAGGTTGCCGCAGCCGGCCGCGGGTGCAGCAGCAGGAGGGCGATGATCGCGACGCCGAACGTGGCCGCGTCGATCAGGAATGCCGAGCCGGCGCCGATCCAGTGCACGACGAGGCCGCCCACCGCCGGCCCGATGAACGCGAATGCCGCCTGCCGAACGAACTGCGAGAGCGAGTTCGCCTGGACGAGCAGGTGCTTCGGGACGAGGTCGGGGATGATCGCGCCCGCCGCAGGGCCCTGGAACGCCTGGCCGGCTCCGAAGAACGTGGACAGGACGAAGATGTGCCAGAGCTCCACCGAGTCCGTGACCGCGAGCAGACCGAGGACCGCAACGGCCACGCCTCGCAGGGTGCTGGAGAAGATCAGCACCTTCCGGCGCTCGAACCGGTCGGCCACTACCCCACCGATCAGGACAAACGCGACGATCGGGATCGTCTCGGCGACGCCGACGACGGCCAGCGCGGTCGGCGAGTTCCAGAGGTCGAACACCTGCCACGCGATCGCGACCAGGAAGAAGCCGTCGCCGATCAGCGAGACGGTCCAGCCGAGCCAGAAGAGCGCGAAGTCGCGCTCCCGAAGCGGTCTCAGGATCTGGATCCGGCTCATGCAGTCGCCTCGGCTTCCTCGAGCTCGGGCTCGCTTCCGCCGTGGCGGAGCGCGCGGGCGAAGAGCCCGATCGCCGGCACGAGCAGGAGGCCCGTCGAGACGAGCGCCGCGCGGAGCGATGCAACAGTCCCGATCGCGCCGATCACGGGACCGCCCGCAACCTCTCCGATCGCGTCCGCCTGGCTCGCGATCGAGTTCACCGTGGCGCGCACGCTCGAGTCCTCGACGTTCTTGTTCAGCCAGGTCACGTAGAGCGGTTCCTTGAGCCGTCGCACGAGCCGGGCCACGAGGTACGCCACCGCGGCGACGGCGAAGCTCGAGGCCAGGCCGAACACGACGACCGAGGCCGAGAGGACGACGGTCAGGACGAGCAGCGACCGGGCGAGCTTGGAGTTGTCGGCGTACTCGTAGCGCGGAACGAGGAAGGAGGTGATGACGATGCCCGCCACGAGCCCCGCGATGTTGAAGACGCCGAACCAGACCACCGGGTCGAGGCCCCAGAGCGTCGGCAGGCCGACGTCGGTGAGGAGGTGCGCCTCCCACAGCCGGTCGAGGCCCTCCGACGCCGCCCCGGCGAAGAAGGTGATGCCGACGATCAGCAGCAGGATGTTGTGGCTGCGCACGAGGCGCCCGCCCGTCACTGCTGTGGCCTTCATGGAGCGGAGCGGTGCGGTCCGCTCCTCCACCGGCCGCCGCTGGAAGCCGTGCTCGGGCATCAGGAAGATGCAGGCGATCCCGGTGGCCACGGAGACGAGGCCGCCGAAGGCGACTGCGAGCCCGAGATCCTGCGTTGCGATCCCGACACCGGCGGCCGAGCCGACGATCGCCCCGAGGTACGAGAACTGGTTGCCGCGCAGGAAGACCCGAGCGATTCCGTCGACACCGTGCTCGTCCGTGATCCACGCCTCCCAGGCACCGCTCATGAAGGTGCCGGCGATGCCGCGCAGGATCGCCGCGAGCAGGATCACCCAGTAGACCTCGACGAGCCCGAGCAGCACGATCGACGCTCCGGCGCCAATCATCCCGATAATGATCGACAGGCGACGGCTGTAGGTGTCGGCGACGACGCCCGTCGGCACCTCGAACAGGAAGATCGCGATCTCGCTGACGGTGCCGAGCAGGACGAGTTGGAACGGGTTCACCCCCACGTCCTGCACCAGGTAGACGGCCCACACCGTGAACGCGGCCGACATGCCGAGGGTGTCGAAGAACTCCATCCCGTAGAAGACCCTGGTCGCGTCGGGGCGTCTCATAGTCGCCTCGCCACGTTGATCACGGCCGGCAGCGGGCGATACCCGAGGTTGAGGTTCACCGCCTGCATCGCGGCGTTTCCGTCCTGCGTCCACGTCGTGAGCTCGCGGTAGCTGCGCTCGGAGGCCCAGTGGATCAGGGCCTGCTTCAGCGCGGTGGCGATCCCTCGGCCTCGGTGCGAGCGCAGGACGGCTGTCAGCCCGTGCTCGGCCAGGCCGTCGGCGCGCTCAAACACCGCCGCTGCACCGACGACGTCGTCGCCGTCGAGCGCGATGAAGGTGACGGGGCCTGAGACCTCCTCCTCGAGCCATTCCTCGTAGCTCGGGGCGGGGATCGGCGGCCTCACCGGCATGTCCGGGTAGGCCTCGACCCAGACGGCATACGCCTGCTCGAGACGCCGTTTGTCGAGCTCGTCGAGCGCGATCCCGTCAGGCAGCTCGGGCTGCGCCTCGCCGGCTGCGATCGGCCGGGACAGCTCGACCTGCCGCTGGTACTCGTCGAAGCCGCGGTTCGTCACCCACGCGATCGACTCCGGGTCGTCCTCGAAGACCATCCCGGAGGCGTGCCCGGCGCCCAGTCCACCGGCGTGCTCGAGTACGCGTTCGAGGAGCTCGGAGCCCAGGCCGCGCCGCCGTTGTGCCGGGAGCACGCGCACGGCCAGCGCCGTCCGCTCGGGGGACTGCGACGGTCCGGCGAAGCCGAGGCCGACCGGCGTGCCGTCCTCGAACGCGACGAGGTAAAGCCGCTCAGGCTGACGCTCGATGCGCCGCTTCACGTCCTCGAGTTTGTTCGGCTCCCGCGGCGTGATCGCATTCCAGATCTCGCACCACGCCTCGAGGTCGCCGTCGGTCTCGGCGCGCCTGATCATCCGGACCTCTTCAGCTTGCCGTGGCGCTTCGCGTACAGCTCACCGCGGCGGAAGACCCAGAGCCCGAGCGGGATCGAGACCACGCCGATCACGACGAGCGCAAGGAGCTCCTCGCCCATCGACGTGAGCCCCTCGCCGTCGAGGATCGCCGAGCGGAGCCCCTCGAGCGCGTAGGTCGCCGGCGAGATCGTCGAGAACCACTGCATCCACTCCGGCAGCACGTCGACCGGGTAGTAGACGCCGGAGACGACGAGCAGGATCCCCTGCGCCATGAACCCGAGCTGCGTCCCCTTCTCGGGCGAGATCAGCGGCAGGACCGCGCACATCATCCCGATCCCGATGAACGAGAACGACGCCACGAGCAGCAGGACGAGCGCGGCGGGGAAGTTCGCGTTCGAGAGGTCGAGGTCGAAGAAGAGCGCGACGACGCCGAAGAGCAGAATCGCCCGCAGGATCCCGTAGACGATCGCGAAGAGGCCCATGCCGAACAGGTGCACGGGCCGCGACAGCGGCGCCATGAACGTGTACTCGATCGTCCCCTCCCAGCGCTCCCAGGCGACGGTCTCGGTGAGGATCTCGAACAGCACGCCGAGGTAGGCCCAGACGACGGCGCCGACGAGAAGCTGGGTCGTCAGCTCCTGCACGTTGACGTCGGCGCCCGTCGCCTGGACGCCCTCCCCGATGAAGACGATCGTGAGCGTGTTCGCGACCGTCCAGACGAAGAACGCGATGTCCCACCAGATGTAGCGCTTGACGAGGTAGACGTTGCGCTCGAAGACGCCGGCGAGCCCGATCAGCTCGTGGCGCAGAACTGCGGCTGATCCCTGAGGGCTCATTCCTC
>DASTHD010000240.1:0-30566 GCA_035605555.1 Gaiellaceae bacterium | reverse complement strand
GCACCGGATGCAGGCCGCGGTCGCCTCCCGCCCCATCGGCGACGCCGGGATGCTCCAGCTCTCCGCAGGCGCGGCCGAGCTCGGCGCCGAGGACGACGCGACGAAGTTCTTCGAGCGCGCCGACGACGCGCTCTACAAAGCGAAGGAATCCGGCAAGGCCGAGGTCGTGGCCGCAGGCCCGACCCAGGCTCCGCGCTCGGACGCCGCCGACAACGTGGCCGGCCGAGCCATCGGCCCACTGAGCTAGCGCTTCGCGAACCGGCTTTGCCGGTTCGCTCGCTGCGATCGGCGGCAGCCGAGCTCGCATCCGAAAAGCAACGAGGGCCCGGCTTAGCCGGGCCCTCACCTCGGGAAAAGTCGTGAGACTTTCGGCGAAGCGAGCGGCGCAAGCCGCTAGCTAAGCGGGCCGATGGCTCGGCCGGCCACGTTGTCGGCGGCGTCCGAGCGCGGCGCCTCGGTTGGGCCTGCTGCCACGACCTCGGCCTTGCCGGATTCCTTTGCCTTGTAGAGCGCGTCGTCCGCGCGCTCGAAGAACTTGGTCGCGTCGTCCTCGGCGCCGAGCTCGGCCGCGCCTGCGGAGAGCTGGAGCATCCCGGCGTCGCCGATCGGGCGGGAGGCGACCGCGGCCTGCATCCGGTGCGACAGCTGCTCCGCGTCGGCCAGTGTGGACTCCGGGAGGATGATTCCGAACTCGTCGCCGCCCACGCGACAGGCGACGTCCGCAGAGCGAACCACCGACCGGACCCGCTCCGCCACCTCCGCGAGGACGCTGTCGCCGGCGAGGTGGCCGATCCGGTCGTTGATCGCTTTGAAGTCGTCCAGGTCGAAGACGACGAGTGCGAGCCGCCGCCCGTAGCGATGCGCCCGCGCCACCTCGCGCTTGAGCGTCTCGTGAAAGTACCGCCGGTTGTGGAGCCCCGTCAGCGCATCGAGGTCGGCGAGCTGACGCGCCTCGCGAAAGCGGTGCGCGTTCTCGATCGCGGGGCCGGCTCGGTCCGCGAGCTCCTCGAGGGACCGGCGGTCCCCGTCGCTGAATGAATGGCCCGAAGACCTGCTGAAGCACGTGAGATAGCCGATGGGACCCGTCTCTCCGGGAATGGGCACCGCGACGCCGTGGTCGATGAGGTCCGCGCCGCCACCGCCTGCTTCGGCGCCGTCGGGATACTCGTAGGAGACGGTCATCGGCCGCGATCCGCCGGCGGCCGGCGGGGCAGCGACGGCCTGCATCTCGGCCTCCTCGGAGGAGAGGCCCACGGTCGCCACGATCGGCTTCTCCCCAGGGTTGCTCGCCACCGTCACCATCGCCGCGTCGACGCCGCGCATCGCGCCCGCCGCCTCCAGCACCCGCGCGAGCACCTCGTCCAGGTCGATCGTCCCCGCCAGCTCGCCCAGAATCCGGGCGCGCTGGTCGCCGTCGTCGGTCCGGTCGACGGCGGCGTGAAGCTCCCGCAGCATCCCGTCCATGCGGGTTGTGAGCTCGTTCACGACCGCCTCCAACCGCCGATCGGCCGTGCGCCGCTCGCGCAGGATCAGGAACACGAAGAAGAGCGCGAGCACGACGGCGCCGGCGGCGAAGATCGCCCAGGCCAGGGCATCGCTCATCTACACGCCCCTTCCTCCGTCGTTTTCGCTCGTCCCATCCTCTCCTCAGGCCGCCGCACAAGCCCGATCCGGCCCAGGCTCACTGTAGTTGCGTTTCGGTGATCTGGCTATGGGCCGCGACCGCGAAACGCATGTCCGGATTCGCCCCGAATCCCAGGAGCCAAAGGGCTTTGCTACCATTCCGCGGCCGGTTGGCAGGGGCATAGCCCCCCGCCGACCTTTGTGCTGTCACGACCACCTCGAAGGAGCAAATGCCGACCGTCAATCAGCTTGTGCGCAAGGGCCGGGTCAAGCCCAAGAACAGGACGAAGACCCCTGCCCTGCGTGGCGCGCCGCAGAAGCGGGGCGTCTGCACGCGCGTGTACACGACCACGCCCAAGAAGCCGAACTCGGCTCTGCGCAAGGTCGCCCGCGTTCGGCTGACGAACGGGATGGAGGTCACGACCTATATCCCGGGCGAGGGGCACAACCTTCAGGAGCACTCGGTCGTGCTGATTCGCGGCGGCCGCGTCCGGGATCTCCCGGGCATCCGCTACAAGGTGATCCGGTCCGCACTCGACACCTCCGGCGTCTCGGACCGGAAGCAGGCTCGCTCCAAGTACGGCGCCAAGAAGGGCTCGTAATGCCGCGCCGTGCCGAGATTCAGCCGCGGGAGATCGCGCCGGACCCGGTGCACAGCTCCAAGCTGGTCAGTCAGCTCATGAACCGCGTGATGCAGAACGGGAAGAAGAGCACCGCCGAGAAGATCGTCTACGACGCGCTCGCGATCGCCGCCGAGCGCTCGGGCAAGACTCCGGTCGAGGTGCTCGAAGCTGCCGTCAAGTCGGTCACGCCGGTGCTCGAGACGAGATCACGCCGCGTCGGTGGCGCCAACTACCAGGTGCCGGTGGAAGTGCCGGCCCGCCGCGCCCGCACGCTCGCGATCCGTTGGATCGTGACGTTCTCGCGCGACCGCAGGGAGAAGGGCATGGCGGCGAAGCTCGCCGGCGAGCTCCTCGACGCGCTCGAGCAGCAGGGCGGCGCTTTCAAGCGCAAGGACGACCTCTACCGCATGGCGCAGGCCAACAAGGCCTTCGCGCACTACAGGTGGTAACCGTGGCGACTCAGGCGACCAAGGCTCCCGCCACGCTCGAGAAGGTCCGGAACATCGGGATCATGGCCCACATCGACGCGGGCAAGACCACGACGACCGAGCGGATCCTCTACTACACCGGCCGCACCCACAAGATGGGCGAGGTCCACGAGGGCGCCGCGACGATGGACTGGATGGCGCAGGAGCAGGAGCGCGGCATCACGATCACGTCTGCTGCCACGACGGCGTTCTGGCGCGATTTTCGCGTGAACATCATCGATACGCCCGGGCACGTGGACTTTACGGTCGAGGTCGAACGGAGCCTTCGCGTGCTCGACGGCGCGATCGCCGTCTTCGACGGCGTCGCCGGCGTGGAGCCGCAGTCGGAGACCGTCTGGCGTCAGGCCGACCGCTACCAGGTTCCGCGCATCGCGTTCATCAACAAGATGGACCGCACGGGCGCGGACTTCTTCGCCTCCGTGCAGTCGATGGTCGACCGCCTCGGCGCCCGGCCGGTGCCGGTGCAGCTGCCGATCGGCCAGGAGGAGAACTTCCGCGGCGTTGTCGACCTGGTCGAGATGCGGTCGCTCATCTGGAGCGACGACCTCGGCACCAACCTCGACATCGGGGAGGTCCCGGCGGAGCTGGCCGAGCAGGCGAACGAGTACCACCACCAGCTGATCGACGCGGTCGCAGACCACGACGAGGAGCTGCTCGAGACCTACCTCGAGGACGAGAGCGCAGTGACGCCTGAGATGCTGCGGCGCGCGCTCCGCGCGGCGACGCTCGACATCACCGTCACGCCGGTGCTGCTCGGCTCCGCCTTCAAGAACAAGGGCGTCCAGCCGCTGCTCGACGCCGTGATCGACTTCCTGCCGAGCCCGCTCGACGTACCGCCGGTGCACGGGGTCGACCCGCGCACCGAGCACGAGCTCTCGCGCCGCCCGGCGATGGACGAGCCCTTCTCCGCGCTCGCTTTCAAGGTCATGTCCGACCCGTACGTGGGCAAGCTGACGTACATCCGCGTCTACTCGGGCCAGGTGAAGTCCGGTGACCGCGTGATGAACACGACCTCGGGCAAGACCGAGCGGATCGGCCGCATCCTCCAGATGCACGCCAACCACCGCGAGGAGCGTGAGGGCATCGGCGCGGGCGAGATCGCGGCCATCGTCGGCCTGAAGCAGACGACGACCGGTGAGACGCTCGCCGTCGACACCGCCCCGATCGTCCTCGAGTCGATGACGTTTCCGGATCCGGTGATCTCGGTCGCGGTCGAGCCGAAGACGAAGGGCGACCAGGACAAGCTTGCGACCGCGCTGCAGCGCCTCGCCGAGGAGGATCCGACGTTCCGCGTGCTGACCGACGAGGAGACGGGGCAGACGCTCATCTCCGGGATGGGCGAGCTGCACCTCGAGATCATCGTCGACCGCCTCACGCGCGAGTTCAACGTCGACGCGAACGTCGGCCGCCCGCAGGTGGCCTACCGCGAGACCGTCGACAAGCGGGTCGAGAAGATCGAGGGCCGGTTCGTCCGCCAGACGGGCGGCCGCGGCCAGTTCGGTCACGCGATCATCAACCTCGAGCCGTCGGAGCCCGGTGAGGGCTACGAGTTCCTCGACAAGATCGTCGGCGGCCGGATCCCGCGCGAGTACATCCCGTCCGTCGACCTGGGGATCCAGGAGGCGATGGAGTCGGGCGTCCTCGCGGGCTACCCGGTGGTCGACATCCGCGTCGAGCTCGTCGACGGCTCGTACCACGACGTCGACTCGAGCGAGATGGCATTCAAGGTCGCCGGTTCGATGGCCTTCAAGGAGGCGATGAAGCGTGCGAAGCCCAAGCTGCTCGAGCCGGTGATGGCGGTCGAAGTCGTGACGCCCGAGGACTACCTCGGCGACGTCATGGGCGACCTCAACTCACGCCGGGGCCGGATCGAGCACCTCGAGCCGAGAGGCAACGCGCAGGTGATCACCGCGCGAGTGCCCCTGGCGACCATGTTCGGCTACGCAACCGACCTGCGCTCGACGACGCAGGGCCGGGCCACGTTCACGATGCAGTTCGAGCGATACGAGGAAGTCCCTCAGTCGATCGCCGGCGAGCTCGTCGACTCGCAGAGCTAAACGGAAGGAAAGGAAGGAATGGCCAAGCAGAAGTTCGAGCGCACGAAGCCGCACGTCAACGTCGGCACGATCGGTCACATCGACCACGGCAAGACGACCCTCACCGCTGCGATCACCAAGGTGCTCGCGGAGCAGGGTGGCGCAGAGGTTCGGTCGTTCGAGTCGATCGACAACGCTCCCGAGGAGCGCCAGCGCGGCATCACGATCAACACGTCGCACGTGGAGTACGAGACGGAGAACCGCCATTACGCCCACGTCGACTGCCCGGGTCACGCCGACTACATCAAGAACATGATCACGGGCGCCGCCCAGATGGACGGCGCGATCCTGGTCGTGTCGGCCGCTGACGGCCCGATGCCGCAGACGCGCGAGCACATCCTCCTGGCGCGCCAGGTCGAGGTGCCGTCGATCGTGGTCTTCCTGAACAAGGCGGACATGGTCGACGACCCGGAGCTGCTCGAGCTCGTCGAGATGGAGGTGCGCGAGCTCCTCTCCGCCTACGAGTTCCCCGGCGACGAGATTCCGGTCATCGCCGGCTCGGCGCTGAAGGCGCTCGAGGGCGACGAGGAGCAGGGGAAGAAGATCCTCGAGCTGATGGCTGCCGTCGACTCCTACATCCCGGAGCCGACGCGCGACACCGACAAGCCGTTCCTGATGCCGATCGAGGACGTCTTCACGATCACGGGCCGCGGCACGGTCGTCACCGGCCGGATCGAGCAGGGCCAGATCAACTCCGGCGAGGAGGTCGAGATCATCGGCATCCACGAGGAGACGCAGAAGACGGTCGTCACCGGCCTCGAGATGTTCAACAAGACGCTCGACTTTGCCCAGGCGGGCGACAACGCCGGCGTGCTGCTCCGCGGCACCAAGCGTGAGGAGGTCGAGCGCGGCCAGGTCGTCGCGAAGCCGGGGTCGATCACCCCGCACACGCACTTCAAGGCCGAGGTCTACGTCCTCTCGAAGGACGAGGGTGGCCGCCACACGCCGTTCTTCAACGGCTACCGGCCGCAGTTCTACTTCCGGACGACCGACGTGACCGGCTCGATCGCCCTCCCGGAGGGCCAGGAGATGGTCATGCCGGGCGACAACACGAACATGGAGATCCAGCTGATCCAGCCGATCGCGATGGATCAGGGCCTCCGCTTCGCGATCCGCGAGGGCGGCCGCACCGTGGGCGCGGGCGTCGTCACAGAGATCGTCAACTGACGAGGAAAGGGACGCGCCGGTGCCGCAGTCGAAGATCCGAATCCGCCTGAAGGGCTACGACCATCAGGCGCTGGACCGCTCGGCGGCCTCGATCGTCGAGACGGCGACTCGCACCGGCGCGACCATCACCGGCCCTGTGCCGCTGCCGACGGAGCGGAACGTCTACACCGTGATCCGCAGCCCCTTCAAGGACAAGGACTCGCGGGAGCACTTCGAGATCCGGACGCACAAGCGGCTGATCGACATCCACAGCCCGACGCCGAAGACGGTCGACTCGCTGATGCGGCTCGACCTGCCGGCCGGGGTCGACATCGAGATCAAGTTGTAGGGAGCGGAAAGCGTTGAAGGGGATCGTGGGAAGAAAACTCGGCATGACGCAGGTCTTCGACGAGGAGACCGGCGCCGTCACGCCCGTGACCGTGATCCAGGCAGGCCCCTGTCCGGTCGTCGCCGTGCGGACCGCCGACGCGGACGGCTACGACGCCGTCCAGCTCGCCTTCGACGAGGTGGCCGAGCGCAAGCTCACCAAGCCGAAGCTCGGCTATCTCGGCAAGCACGACGTCGGGCCGCACCGCCGGCTCGTCGAGCTCCGCGGGCCGCACGTCTACACCGAGGGCGAGACGGTCACGGTCGAGACGTTCGAGCCGGGCGACCGGATCAAGGTCTCGGGGATCTCGATCGGGAAGGGCTTCGCGGGAACGATCAAGCGCCACAACTTCAGCCGCGGGCCGACGTCGCACGGCTCCCACAACATCCGCCAGCGCGGCTCGATCGGCGCCTCGGCGACGCCGTCCCGTGTCTTCAAGGGCATGCGGATGGCGGGCCAGATGGGCGCGAAGCGCTCGACGCAGGTCGGCCTGCGCGTTCACGCCGTCGATCCGGACCAGAACCTCCTCCTCGTCAAGGGCGCCGTCCCGGGCCCGAAGAACGGGATCGTGGAGATCCGGGAGGAGGTGCGCAGTGGCTAGCCCGAAGGCACCGATTCTCGACGCGGCCGGCAAGAAGTCCAAAGACGCGACCCTCGAGGAAGCGGTCTTCGGCGCCGACGTCAAGCCGCACCTCGTCCACGAGGCGGTACGCGCGGAGTTGAACGCCGACCGCGCCGCCACCCGCGCGTTCAAGAGCCGCGGCCTCGTCGCCGGCGGCCGAGGGAAGCCGTGGCGTCAGAAGGGCACGGGCCGCGCCCGGGCCGGCACCACGCGCGCCCCGCAGTGGACGGGCGGCGGCAACGCGTTCCAGCCGCGCACGAACTTCACCGTCAAGGTCAACCGCAAGGCCCGCAAGGCGGCCTTCCGCGCTGCCCTCTCGAGCCACGCCGCACGCGGATCGTTCGCTGTGCTCGACGGATCTGGGTTCACGGAGCCGTCGACCAAGAAGGCCGCTGAGTTCCTCTCCGCTTGGGGCCAGGACTTCCCCCTTCTGCTCGTTGTCCGAGAGGACGACGAGCAGGTAATCAAGTCGTTCCGGAACCTTGCGCGGGTGCTGGTGATCACGCCAGCCGAGCTCGAGGTGGCGGCGATCGTCTGGGCGCGCGCGCTCCTCGTCAGCGAAGCCGCGCTCGAGGACGTGCAGAAGCGAGGTGCCGCATGAGCCTCCACCCGAACGAAGTCCTGCTCGCGCCAGTGGTCTCCGAGAAGAGCTACAGCCTGCTGGAGGACCGCAAGTACTCCTTCCGCGTTCACCCGGATGCGCACAAGACACAGGTCCGCCAGGCCGTCGAGGAGCTCTTCGGCGTGAAGGTGCAGGGCGTCAACATCGTCCAGGTCCGCTCGAAGCCGAAGCGGCGCGGGATGACCCGCGGCCGCCGGCCGGGCTGGAAGAAGGCCATCGTGCAGCTGCGCGAGGGCGAGTCGATCGAGATCTTCGAGGGGGCTCAGGTCTAGTGCCCACCAGACGCTTCAAGCCGACGAGCCCGGGCCGCCGCTTCATGACGGTCTCCGACTTCGCGGAGATCACGAAGTCCGAGCCCGAGAAGAGCCTCGTCGAGTCCGTCAAGAAGACCGGCGGTCGCAACAACAGGGGCCGCATCACGACGCGCCACAGGGGCGGCGGCCACAAGCGCCGCTACCGCGTGATCGATTTCAAGCGCACGAAGGACGGGATCCCCGCGAAGGTGGCCGCGATCGAGTACGACCCCAACCGGTCGGCGAACATCGCCCTGCTCCACTACGCGGACGGGGCGAAGTCGTACATCCTCGCGCCGGCGCGGCTGCGCGTCGGCTCGACCGTCGAGTCGGGCCCCCAGGCCGACATCAAGCCCGGGAACGCGCTGCCGCTGCAGAACATCCCGACCGGGACGCTCGTCCACAACGTCGAGCTGAAGCCGGGTCAGGGCGGCAAGATGGCGCGCAGCGCCGGGTCCGGCGTCCAGCTCGTCGGCAAGGACGAGGGAGGCGCAGTGCTTCGGCTACCCTCGGGAGAGCTGCGGCGAGTACCACTCGCGTGTCGCGCGACGGTGGGTCAGGTCGGCAACGTCGATCACGAGAACATCACCGGCGGCAAGGCGGGCCGCAGTCGCTGGAAGGGCGTCCGCCCGACCGTCCGCGGCTCGGCGATGAACCCCGTCGACCACCCGCACGGCGGCGGCGAGGGCAAGTCCAAGGGCGGCCGGCACCCGGTGACGCCGTGGGGCGTGCCGACGCTCGGCAAGCGCACACGCCGCAAGCACAAGGAATCGGATCGTCAGATCATCCGGCAGCGCCGGAGAGGCAAGGAGAAGCGGTAGTTGAGTAGATCGTCCCGCAAGGGCCCGTACGTCGAGGAGCGGCTGATGAGCCGCATCGAGTCGATGAACAACTCCGGATCGAAGAACATGATCCGGACCTGGTCGCGCACCTCGACGATCTTCCCCGAGATGGTCGGGCACACGATCGCGGTCCACGACGGCCGCAAGCACGTCCCGATCTTCATCACGGAGCAGATGGTCGGCCACAAGCTCGGCGAGTTCGCGCCGACGCGGACCTTTCGCGGCCACTCCGGTGACCGCAAGACGGAGGTGCGCCGCTAGTGGCTCGCGCCAGAACTCCCGTCGTCGAGGAGCCGCAGGAGGTGCGCGCCCAGGCCAAGTGGCTGCGCGTCACTCCCCGCAAGGCCCGCCTGGTCGTGGAGCACATCCGCGGCCGCAGCGTGCCCGAGGCTCGAACGGTGCTCGCGTTCACGCCCCGCGCGGCCGCGCGGGAGGTCGAGAAGGTGCTCGCGTCCGCCGTCGCCAACGCAGAGGCGAACCACGGACTGATCGGCGACGACCTGATCGTGAGCGCCGCCTACGTCGACGAAGGCCCTACGATCAAGCGCTGGCGCGCCCGGGCCCGCGGTCGCGCCGCGCGGATCGAGAAGAAGACCTGCCACGTGACCCTGCGTTTGCGGCCCGCTGACGAGGACGGCCAGGTGAGCCGCCCGCGCCGCCGGCGGCGGCAGCAGGAGCCCGAGGCCGCCGAGGCGATCGCCGAGGAGCCGAAGGCCGAAGAGAAGCCGAAGCGCGCGCCACGCAAGAAGGCTGCGCCCAAGGCCGAGACGACGAACGCGGAGGCGCCGAAGAAGCGCTCGCCGCGCAAGAAGAAGACCGAGAGCGAGGAGAGCTAGATGGGCCAGAAGATCCATCCGGGTGGGATGCGCGTCGGCGTCATCCACGACTGGAAGTCCAACTGGTACACGAACGACAAGGACTTCTCCGACGCGATCCTCGAGGACGTCAAGATTCGCGAGCACATCCTCGGGAAGCTCTCGCACGCGGGGCTGTCGGACATCCTGATCCGCAAGGACAAGCAGCGGATCACGGTCGACATCTACACCGCGCGGCCGGGAATCGTGATCGGGAAGTCGGGCGCCGAGGTCGACGCGCTGCGCCGCGACCTGCACGCGCTCACGCAGAAGAACGTCCACATCAACATCAACGAGATCAAGCGACCCGAGCTCGATGCGAAGCTCGTCGCGCAGTCGATCGCCGAGCAGCTGGCGAACCGCGTGGCCTTCCGCCGCGCGATGAAGCGCTCGCTCGCCTCGGCGATCCGATCGGGCGCGCAAGGGGTGAAGATCACGTGCTCCGGCCGCCTCGGCGGCGCGGAGATGAGCCGCTCGGAGACGTACTCCGAGGGCCGCGTGCCGCTGCACACGATCCGCGCCGACATCGACTACGGCTTCGTCGAGGCGAAGACGCCGTCGGGCCGCATCGGCGTCAAGGTCTGGATCAACAAGGGCGAGATCATGCCGGAGGGCTACGAGAGCGTCGGTGGCGGGCGCGGCGACGCGCGGCTCGGCGACCAGGATCAGGCCCGCCGGCGGGGTGGCCGGACCGAGGGCCTGAGCGCCTCGCGCGAGAGTGGACGCCGCGGCAGCGCCGATCGCGAGGGCCTCGGCCCGGTGCGCGAGCGGCGCGGCGGCGGCCGGCGCGGCGGCGCCGGACGTGGTCGCGGCGGCGGGGGTCGCGGAGCGCAGGCGTCCCAGCCGGAGCAGCAGCAGCAACAACCCGAGCAGCAGTCACCGCCGGAGCAGCAGGCGCCGCCCGAGCAGCAGGCACCGCCGGAGCAGCAGGCGCCGCCCGAGGCGAGCGCCGAGGAGCCGACGCCGGCTCCCGAGCAGGCCACGCCGGAGGAAGGGACCGAGAGCTGATGCTGCTCCCCAAGAAGACCAAGTACAGGAAGTTCCAGCGCGGCCGCCGGCGCGGCCAGTCCAAGGGGCAGACGAACGTGCAGTTCGGCGACTTCGGGATCAAGGCGCTCGAGGACGGCTGGGTGACGAACCGCCAGATCGAGGCTGCCCGAATCGCGATGACGCGCAAGATCAAGCGCGGTGGGAAGGTGTGGATCAACGTCTTCCCCGACAAGGCGGTCTCGCAGAAGCCCGCCGAGACCCGGATGGGCTCCGGCAAGGGCTCGCCCGAGCACTGGGTCGCCGTGGTCAAGCCCGGCCGCGTGATGTTCGAGCTGGCCGGGGTGCCCGAGCCGCTGGCCAAGGAGGCGCTGCGCCTGGCGGGCACCAAGCTTCCGGTCAAGACGAAGTTCGTGAAGCGGGAGGCGAACCTCTTTGAAGGCTAAGGAGATCAGGGACATGTCCGACGAGGAGCTGGCGAACGCCCTGCACGACCGGCGTCAGGAGCTCTTCAACCTCCGCTTCCAGTCGGCGACCGGCGCGCTCGAGAACCCCGCGCGCCTGAAGCTCGCGAAGCGCGAGATCGCCCGCATCCTCACCGTCCGCAACGAACGCGAAGAGAGCTAGCGATGGCAGACAACGAGACAACCGAAGACACGCCCGAGGAGACTCCGGAGGAGCCGACCGCCGTCGAGGCCGAGGCCTCCGGCGAGTCGCCGCCGGAGCCCGACCCCGAGACTCCGCCCGAGGAGCCCGGCCCGCCAGTGCCCGAGCCCGAGACTCCGGAGCCAACCGAGCCTGCGCCCGAGCCGGTCGCCGAGGCCGAGGAGGCCCCTGCCGAGGAGGCTCCGGCCGAAGAAGCTCCCGCGGAGGAGGCTGCGGACGAGGCGCCTGCCCAGGAGGCGGCCACCGTCGCAGAGGCTCCGGCGAAGAAGAAGCGTAAACGCGTCCCGCGCTCCGACCGCCGCACGCGCTCGAAGCCCGCGCGCGAGAAGCCGGCCGGGCGCAAGCCGATCTCGCGCCTGCCGAAGCCGGAGGGCGAGCGGGGCCGGAGTCAGGAGCGCCGCGGCGTCGTTGTCTCGGCCGCGATGGACAAGACCATCGTCGTCCGTGTGGACGTCGTGAAGGCGCATCCCCGCTACAAGAAGGTCGTTCGGCGCTCGCAACGCTTCCACGCGCACGACGAGCAGAACCAGGCCAAGGCCGGGGACGTCGTGCGCATCGTCGAGACGCGCCCGCTCTCAAAGACGAAGAACTGGCGCCTGGCGGAAATCGTGGAGGTCGCTCAGTGATCCAACAGGAGTCCCGCGTCAGGGTCGCCGACAACACCGGCGCCCGCGAGCTTCTGTGCATCCGCGTGCTCGGCGGCTCGCATCGCCGCTATGCGCGGGTCGGCGACGTGATCGTCGGAACGGTGAAGACCGCCACGCCGCAGGGCGCCGTCCGCAAGGGCGAAGTGGTCCGCGCCGTGGTCGTGCGCACGAAGAAGCCATACGGCCGCAACGACGGCACGTCCATCGCCTTCGACGAGAACGCCGCCGTGATCATCGACGCGCAGTCCAACCCGCGGGGTACGCGCATCTTCGGGCCGGTCGCGCGTGAGCTCCGCGAGAAGAACTTCATGAAGATCGTCTCCCTGGCGCCTGAGGTCCTCTGATGAGTCAGACGATGAGGATCAAGAAAGGCGATCTCGTCCAGATCCTGTCCGGAAAAGACCGCGGCAAGCAGGGCCGGATTCTCGAGGCGCGCCCGAAGGAGGGCCGCGTGATCGTCGAGAACCTGAACATGATCAAGCGGCACACCCGCCCGCGCCCGATGCGGAACCCGAGCCGGATGGGCGCCCCGCAGATCCAGCCGGGCGGGATCATCGAGAAGGCGGCGCCGGTCCGCGTCTCGAACGTGATGCTCGTCTGCCCGGTCTGCAACCGGCCAACGCGCGTCGGCACCGTCGTCAAGGAGTCGTCGAAGGGCGCCGCCACCCGCCGGGTGCGCGTCTGTCGCCGCGACGACTGCCGCCAGGAGATCGACAGGTAATGGCGACCGCAACCGAGACATACACGCCGCGCCTCAAGCAGCGCTACGTCGACGAGATCCGCGGGCGGCTCAAGGACGAGCTCGGCCTCACCACGATCATGCAGGTGCCGCGGATCGAGAAGATCACGCTGAACATGGGCGTCGGCGAGGCCAAGACCGAGGCCAAGGCGCTCGATGCCGCGATCGAGGAGCTGACGACCATCGCCGGGCAGCGCGCCCAGGTCCGCCGCGCCCGCAAGTCGATCGCCGGCTTCAAGATCCGCGAGGGCATGCCGATCGGCGCGCGCGTGACGCTGCGCGGCGACAGGATGTACGAGTTCCTCGATCGGCTCGTCTCGATCGCGCTGCCGCGCATCCGCGACTTCCGCGGGCTCAGCCCGAGGTCGTTCGACGGCCGCGGCAACTACTCGATCGGGATCCGCGAGCAGATCATCTTCCCCGAGATCGACTACGACGACATTGCCGGGATCCGCGGCCTGGACGTCGCCATCACGACGACGGCCAAGACCGACGAGCAGGCGTTCGCGCTGCTCCGGTCGCTCGGGCTCCCGTTCGCGACCCAAGACAGAGGAGACCAGCAGTAGTGGCAAAGAAAGCGCTTGTGAACAAGCAGCAGCGCGAGCCGCGCTTCAAGGCGCGCGGGTACTCCCGCTGCCGGCGCTGCGGCCGACCGCGCGCCGTCTACCGGAAGTTCGGCCTCTGCCGGATTTGCCTGCGCGAGCTCGCGCACAACGGCGAGATCCCCGGCATGACGAAGTCGAGCTGGTAGGGAGCGGGGAATGCAGACAGACCCGATCGCAGACATGCTCACCCGGATCCGCAACGCCAACAAGGCGCTGCACGAGACGACCGAGATGCCGGTCTCGCGCCAGAAGGTCGAGATCGCGCGGCTGCTCCAGGAGGAGGGCTACATCGAGGGCTACTCGGTGCGCCCGGGCGAGAGCTTCGACAAGCTCGTAGTCGAGCTCAAGTACGGCCCCAGCCGGGAGCGCATCATCACCGACCTGAAGCGCGTCTCCAAGCCAGGCCGCCGTGTGTACGCTCGCAAGGATCGCCTCCCGCGCGTTCTCGGCGGAATGGGCACGGCGATCATGTCGACCTCCAGGGGTGTCGTCACGAGCAAGACCGCCGAGCGCGAAGGCATCGGCGGCGAAGTCATCTGTTTTGTGTGGTAGCTGAATGAGCCGTATCGGAAAGAAGCCAATCGAGATTCCCGCCGGCGTGTCGGTGTCGCTCGACCCTGGCCGCGTGATGATCAACGGGCCGCTCGGCGAGCTGACGCAGCAGGTGCCGCAGCGGATGAAGATCGAGCAGTCCGACGGCGAGCTCGTCGTCTCGCGCCCGACCGAGCGAGGCGACGACCGCGCGCTGCACGGACTGACGCGGACCCTCGTTGCGAACATGATCGAGGGCGTCACGAAGGGCTTCGAGAAGCGCCTCGAGATCCAGGGCGTCGGCTACCGTGCGGCGCTCCGCGGGCAGTCGCTCGAGCTTCAGGTCGGCTTCTCACACCCGGTCGTGATCGAGCCGCGCCAGGGGATCACCTTCGAGGTGCCGACCCAGACCGAGGTCATCGTCAAGGGCATCGACAAGCAGCAGGTCGGCCAGACCGCGGCAGAGGTGCGCGCCGTCCGGCCGCCCGAGCCCTACAAGGGCAAGGGCATCCGCTACGCCGGCGAGTACGTCAGGCGGAAGGTCGGGAAGAGGGCGTAATGGCGCAGCTGACGATGAGACAGCGCCGGCAGCGCCGGCACAAGCGGGTGCGCAAGGACGTGTTCGGCACCGCCGAACGCCCGCGCCTGGTCGTCTTCCGGTCGAACCAAGGCATCTCCGCGCAGCTGATCGACGACACCGCCGGGCGCACGCTCGCCGCCGCGAGCTCGCTCGACCTCAAGGGCGACAAGCGGACGAAGTCGGACCAGGCCGCGGAGGTCGGGAAGCTGCTGGCCGAGAAGGCCAAGCAGGCGAACGTCAAGACGGCCGTCTTCGACCGCGGCGGCTACCTCTACCACGGGCGCGTGAAGGCGCTCGCAGACGCTGTACGCGAAGGGGGACTCGAGTTTTGATGACGGCCCCAGCCAGCACGCCCTGCACAGGAGGTGACCGTTGAGCGACTACCAGGAGACCCGTGAGCTCAAGGAGCGCGTGGTCGAGATCAACCGCGTCGCCAAGGTCGTAAAGGGCGGCCGGCGGTTCTCGTTCACGGCGCTCGTCGTCGTCGGCGACGAGGTCGACCGCGTCGGCGTCGGCTACGGCAAGGCCCGCGAGGTCCCGCTGGCGATCTCGAAAGCCGTCGAGGACGGCAAGAAGAACCTGTTCACCGTGCCGAAGCACGGCACGACGATCACACACGAGATCCTTGGCGAGTTCGGTGCGGCGCGCGTGCTGCTGCGGCCGGCCAGCGAGGGAACGGGCGTGATCGCGGGCGGCGGCGTCCGCGCGATCCTCGAGCTCGGCGGCGTCCGAGACATCCTCGCGAAGAGCCTCGGGACGACGAACCCGGTGAACATGCTCAAGGCGACCGTGAACGGCCTGCAGCGGCTCCGTCGGCCCGAGGAGGTCGCGAAGGCCCGGGGCAAGACGATCGCCGAAGTGTTGCCGGTGCCGAAGCTCGAGGCTGCAGCGGAGGAGCCGCCGGAGGCGCCCGCCGCGCCGGAGCCCGAGCCTGTGGCCGTCGCGGCGGAGCCCGAGGGCGCCGAGGAACGGAGCGATGGCTAAGACGCTCAAGATCACCCAGGTCCGCAGCCAGATCGGCCAGAGCGAACGGCATCGCGGCACGCTCCGCGCGCTCGGCCTGGGCAGGATCGGGCGTACGGTCGAGCACCCGGAAGGCCCGGAGCTCGCCGGTAAGCTGAGGAAGGTGCGCCACCTCGTCCGGATCGAAGGCGAGGAGTAGCCCAGACATGGCCGAGCAGCTGAACCTGTCGAATCTGAAGCCTGCCGCCGCGCGCAAGGATCGCAAGCGCGTGGGCCGTGGCATGGGTTCCGGCAAGGGGCGCTACTCCGGCCGCGGGATCAAGGGTCAGAAGGCGCGCTCGGGCTCGCACAAGATGCGGCCGGGCTTCGAGGGCGGCCAGATGCCGATCTACATGCGGCTCGGCAAGCAGCGCGGCCCGTACTCCAAGGACGCGATGCCGGTCGGCCCGCACCGCACGCAGATGGCGGCGGTCAACGTCCGTGACCTCGAGCGGTTCGAGGCCGGCACCGAGATCACGCCGGAGCTGCTCGCCGAGGCGGGCCTGATCCGCAACGCCAAGCTCGAGGTCAAGATCCTCGGGCAGGGTGACCTCTCGAAGAAGCTGTCCGTCACCGCCCACGCCTTCTCCGGCACCGCCAAGGAGAAGATCGAGGGCGCCGGCGGCTCGTTCACCGCGCTGAAGGAGCCGAAGGTGAAGCGCCGCCGCAAGAAGGGGTCGTCGCCCGCTCCGGCGTCCGCGGCGCCGGCGGCCGAGGCCCCCGCGGACGAAGCACCCGCCGAGGAGCAGCCCGGGGAGGAGCCTGCCGCCGAGGCCGAGCCGGAAGCCGAGGAGAGCTAGATGTTCTCCTGGCTCACGAACGCCTGGCGCGTCCCCGAGCTCCGCCGACGCGTCCTCTTCACCGCCGTGATCCTGGCGCTCTACCGACTGGGCTCGTGGATCCCGGCGCCGGGCGTGAACTCGGCCACGGTCGAGAACTACTTCAACTCGTCGGCGGGCGGAACGGTGCTCGCACTGCTGAACCTCTTCTCGGGCGGCGCGCTCTCGCAGTTCGCGGTGTTCGCGCTCGGGATCATGCCGTACGTCACCGCCTCGATCATCCTGCAGCTCCTGACGGTCGTGATCCCGCGTCTCGAGGAGCTCCAGAAGGAGGGCGAGGCCGGCTTCGCCAAGATCAACCAGTACACGCGCTACCTGACCGTCGTCCTCGCGGCGGCGCAGGCGACCGGGTTCGCGTTCCTCTTCCAGCGTCAGGGCGCGCTCGAGGCGAACTTCGGCCGCGGCGCGCTGATCGTGGTGACGCTCACCGCCGGCACCACGCTGCTGATGTGGATGGGCGAGCTGATCACGAAGCGCGGGATCGGCAACGGGATCTCGCTGCTGATCTTCGCCTCGATCCTCACGGGCTTTCCCCTCGGGATTCGCGCATGGGTTGAGGGCGGCGTCTTCGAGCGGCTGTTCTTCCCGCTGATGGCGGTCGGCGTCGTCGTCGCCGTCGTCTTCATCCAGGAAGGCCAGCGCCGGATCCCGATCCAGTACGCGAAGCGCATGGTGGGTCGCCGCATGACGACCGGCGGCTCGACCTACCTGCCGTTGCGCGTGAACATGGCCGGCGTCATCCCCGTGATCTTCGCCGCCGCCGTGATGGCGTTCCCGCCGACGATCGCCCAGTACTTCCCGCAGACGCAGAGCTTCATCAACAAGTACTTCAGCTACACCGACTGGCCGTACCTGCTGCTGCAGGGGGCGATGATCGTGATCTTCACGTTCTTCTACACCGCGGTCCAGTTCAACCCGGTCGACCAGGCGGACAACCTGCGGAAGCACGGCGGGTACATCCCCGGCATTCGTCCCGGGCCGCCGACCGCCCAGTACCTCGACCGCGTGCTCACGCGGCTGACGCTGCCCGGCGCGATCTACCTCGCGCTCGTCGCGACGCTCCCCAGCATCGTGATTGCGTACCTGAACGTCTCCCAGGCGCTCGCCGGCGCACTGGGCGGCACCTCGGTGCTGATCGCCGTCGGCGTCGCGCTCGACACCATGCGCCAGATGGAGTCGCAGATGATGATGCGCTCCTACGAAGGCTTCTTGAAGTAGTGAACGTGCTCCTGCTCGGTCCCCAGGGGTCGGGGAAGGGAACACAGGCGAAGCGGATCCAGGCCGAGTACGGCATCCCGCACATCGCGACCGGGGAGATCCTCCGGGCGGCGATGGAGGAGGGCACCGAGCTCGGCCGGAGGGTGAAGCCGATCGTCGAGAGCGGCCAGCTCGTCCCGGACGAGCTGATGATCGACCTGATCCGCGACCGGCTGATGCAGCCGGATGCGGAGCGCGGCTTCGTCCTCGACGGCTTCCCGCGCACCTCGCCCCAGGCCGACGCGCTCGACGCGATGCTGGACGAGATCGGCCGCAGTCTCTCGATCGTGTTCGAGTTCCAGCTGCCCGACGAGATCGCCCGGGAGCGGCTGCTCAGGCGGGCCGAGCTCGAGGGGCGGGCGGACGACACACCGGACGTGATCGACCGCCGCCTGGCGCTCTACCACGAGCAAACCGAGCCACTCGTCGAGCACTACCGCGCGCAAGGCAATCTAGTGGGTGTGCACGCGAACAAATCGGTGGACGGCGTCTTCGCCGAGGTGCAGGACACCCTCGAACAGGTAGCCGCGAGATCGTGATCGTCCGCAAATCGATTCAGGAGCTCGAGCGCATGGCGCGCGCCGGCGAGGTCGTCGCCGACACGATCGCGCTGCTCGGCGAGCACGTCCGCCCCGGTACGACGACGGGCGAGCTGGACCGGATTGCCGACGAGTACATCCGCTCGAGGGGAGGCGTCCCGACGTTCAAGGGCTACCACGGCCCGTATCCGTACCCCGCTTCGATCTGCACGTCGCCCAACGAGGTTGTGGTGCACGGCATCCCAGGCCCGTACGAGCTCCGCGACGGCGACATCCTGTCCGTGGACGTCGGCGTCACGCTCGACGGCTTCGTGGCCGATTCCGCCTTCACATTCCCGGTCGGCGAGATCGACGAGGAGTCCGAGCGGCTCCTCGAGGTCGGAAACGCGGCGCTCCACGCGGGGATCGACCAGGCGCTGGTCGGCGGCAAGCTGACCGACATCTCGCACGCGGTCCAGAAGGCGACCGAGGAGGGCGGCTTCACGGTCGTCCGCAGCCTCGTCGGCCACGGCGTCGGGCGGGACATGCACGAGGACCCGCAGATCCCGAACTACGGTGAGCCGGGGCGGGGCCCCACGCTCGCCTCGGGGATGACTTTGGCGATCGAGCCGATGATCAACGTCGGGGGCCACGACGTCGTGCTCGGAGAGGATCGCTGGACGATTTCCACTGCGGACGGCTCCCGGTCGGCCCATTTCGAGCACACCGTCGCGATCACGGACGAAGGTCCCAGGATCCTGACGGCGGCGAGAGCCCGCCAGATCGCCTAACGAAGGGGTTTTGCTAGCATTCTCGCCTCGGCGTGGGCCGTGCCGCGCCGTGTTGTAACTAACCGTTCGGAACTCGCGCCCCGCAAGGGCGCGGTTCGCGTGAGAGGAAGTAGAACGTGAAGGTCAGAGCATCTGTGAAGCCCATGTGCGAGCGCTGCCGCGTGATCAAGCGGCATGGGCGCACCATGGTCATCTGCACGAACCCGCGGCACAAGCAGCGACAGGGGTAAAGGAGAGAGAACTTGGCACGCATCGCCGGCGTCAACCTTCCGCGTGAGAAGCGCCTCGAGATCGGCCTCACCTACATCTTCGGCATCGGGCGCGCGACCGCGCTGAAGGTGTGCGAGGGGACGGGCCTCTCGCCCGACGAGAAGATCCGCGACCTCACCGACCCTGAGATCACGAAGCTTCGCGAGTACATCGACACGAACCTGCAGGTCGAGGGCGACCTGCGCCGCGAGCGCACCCAGGCGGTGAAGCGCCTTTCCGAGATCGGCGCCTACCGTGGGCTGCGGCACCGGCGCGGCCTCCCGGTGAACGGCCAGCGCACGAAGACGAACGCCCGCACCCGCAAGGGCCCGAAGAAGACCGTCGGGCGCGGCAAGAGGGCGGCGGTCAAGTAATGGCGCCTCCTCGCCGACAAGCCGGTCGTGGCCGGACGCGCCGCCGCGTCCGCAAGAACATCGCCGTGGGCCAGGCGCACATCAAGACGTCGTTCAACAACACGATCGTCACGCTCACGGACAAGGACGGCGCGGTGATCGTGTGGGAATCCGCCGGCTCGGCCGGGTTCAAGGGGTCGCGCAAGTCGACGCCGTTCGCTGCGCAGGTGACGGCTGACGCCTGCGCCCGGAAGGGCATGGAGCACGGCCTCCAGAAGGTCGAGGTCTTCGTCAAGGGCCCGGGCTCGGGTCGCGAGACGGCGATCCGTTCGCTCCAGGCCGCCGGCCTGGAGATCCTCGGCGTGAAGGACGTGACCCCGCAGGCGCACAACGGCGTCCGCCAGAAGAAGCGGAGGCGCGTCTAATGGCCCGCTCGATCGGCCCGAAGTGCCGTTTCTGCCGCCGCGAGGGTATGAAGCTCTTCCTGAAAGGCGAGCGCTGCCTGACCGAGAAGTGCTCGGTCGAGCGCCGCAGCTACCCGCCGGGTGAGCACGGTCGCGGCCGGATCAAGCAGTCCGAGTACCTGCTCCAGCTGCGCGAGAAGCAGAAGGCGAGGCGCTACTACGGCCTGCTGGAGAAGCAGTTCCGCACCTACTACACGAAGGCTGCCCGCGGCTCGGGGATCACAGGCGAGAACCTCCTGCGCCTGCTCGAGACGCGGCTCGACAACGTCGTCTACCGGCTCGGCTTCGCCGCGTCCCGCGCGCAGGCCCGCCAGCTCGTGCGCCACGGCCACTTCCACGTGAACGGCCGCCGCGTGAACATCCCGAGCTACCAGGTAAAGCCGGACGACGTCGTGACGATGGCGCCGGGCTCGCCTGCCGAGCAGGTGATCCGCGACGCCACCGACCTGACGGCCTCGGTCGCCCCCTGGCTGCAGGCCGACCACGAGGGCATCACCGGCAAGGTGCTCAAGTGGCCCGAGCGGGAGGAGATCGACACCCCCGTCCAGGAACAGCTCATCGTCGAGCTCTACTCGAAGTAACGACCACCGGAAGGATCGCTTTGGCAACCAGAACCAGCCTGATGGAGTTCCAGATCCCGCGGATCGTCCACGAGGAAGTGGACGAGCGCCGCGGCGTCTTCGTGATCGAGCCGCTCGACCGCGGCTTCGGCCACACCTTCGGCAACTCGCTGCGCCGCGTGCTGCTCTCGTCGCTCGAGGGCGCCGCCGTCACCTCGGTGAAGATCGAGGGCGTCGCGCACGAGTTCACGACTCTGAACGGCGTCCGCGAGGACGTCGTCGACATCATCTCCTCGCTCAAGAACCTCGTCGCGCGGCTCCACGGCGAGTCGCCCGAGATCGAGGTTCGGATGAACAAGCGTGGCCCCGGTGCTGTCACCGGAGCCGACATCGAAGCTCCAGCGGAGCTCGAGATCCTGAACCCGGAGCTCGAGATCGCGCACCTTTCCGACAGGGGGCGCCTGGAGATGACGATGACGATCGGGCGCGGGCGCGGCTACGTCCCGGCGGAGCTCAACCGTGGGCCTGAGCACACGATCGGCGTGATCCCGATCGACTCGCTCTTCTCGCCGGTTCGGCGCGTCTCGTACGACGTCGAGGCGGCGCGCGTCGGGCAGCGCACGGACTACGACAAGCTGACGCTCGACGTCACCACCGACGGCTCCGTCGATCCGCGTGAGGCGATCGGCGAGGCGGCCGAGATCCTGATCCGCCAGCTCGCGATCTTCACGGACATCGACAAGATCGAGGGCTTCGGCGAGGCTGCCGCTGCACAGGCCGCAGCCACGGAGGCGCCGCAGGCGCACGGGATGGAGAACTTCCCGATCGAGGAGCTCGAGCTCGGCGTCCGCTCGTACAACTGCCTGAAGCGGGTCGGGATCGAGACGATCGGCGATCTCGTCACGAAGAGCGAGGGCGAGCTGGCCGCGATTCCGAACTTCGGCAAGAAGTCGATCGAAGAGGTCAAGGAGACGCTCGCCACCCACGGTCTCAACCTTCGCGGGGAGGAGTAGCACCGCCCGATGCGACACCATCGCTCGGGGAAGAAGCTCGGACGCGACTCGGCGCACAGGAAGGCGCTCTACGCCAACCTCGCCGGGTCGCTGATCGAGCACGGTCGCATCAAAACGACCGAGGCCAAGGCCAAGGCCGTCCGGCCGATCGCCGAGAAGATGATCACGCTCGGCCGCCGCGGCGACCTCGCCGCCCGTCGGCAGGCGCTCGCCTACCTCCGCTCGCAGGAGGTCGTCCACAAGCTCTTCGCCGAAGTCGGCCCGCGCTTCGCCGACCGGCCGGGCGGCTACCTGCGGATCGTCAAGCTCGGCCCGCGCCCGGGTGACGGCGCCGAGATGGCGTACCTCGAGGTCGTCGACTTCGTCCCGCCGGCGCCGGTCGTCCGGCCCCAGCGGGTCGAAGAGCCGGCCGAGGCGACTGCCTAGCTAGACGCCGCGCGACCCGAGAAAGACGAAGATCGGGTCGGGCGGCTTCGTCTCGACGACGAGCTCTGATCCGTCAGGCAGCGTGTCCGCGAGGCGGTCCGCGAGCTCGCGCGCCACTTCCTCGGTGGCCACGTCGACCGTGACGTAGCGCCATCGCCGGTGCACGCGAAAACCCCCCGCTTGCAGGGTTTTCTCGAGCTCGACCGCGTCGCCTCGGTGTTGAACCTCGGCCCTGACATGCCAGTTCCAGGAGCCGCTGTGCTCGGCCTCCTGCTCGTCGGCGGCCTCTCGACGCTCCAGCTCCTCCTCGACGGAATCGGCGCTCGCGGGCAGCGGGACCGAGGGGTCCTTCCAGTCCTGCTCGACCGGATGCCAGCGGCTGGTCGTCACTTCGGCGCTCAGGTCGTCGCGGTCGAGGAGCTCGCGGATCACCCGCTCGGCTTCGCGCGCTTGCTCTTCGGTCGCCGAGTAGAGGAAGAGGCGCGGGCCGTCCCGGGACACGACGACTCGCTCGCCGAGCCGCTCGCGGGCCTGGTCGTCGAGGTCGCCCGCCCGGAGGCGCTCGCTCAGCGAGTACCCGTGCTCGTCGTCGTCGAGCTCGACTTCGACGCGCCAGTCTTCGTCGGCCACGCGGCGATGATACGCGCGCGGTGCGCCTCAAGCTGACACTCGAGTACGACGGAACCGGGTTCCGCGGCTGGGCCGCGCAGCCGGGCCACAGGACGGTTGAAGCCGAGGTGCGGAGAGCGCTCGACGCCGTGTACGGCTCGTGGGACGAGCTCGCCGCCGCCGGTCGGACCGACTCCGGAGTCCATGCCCTGGGCCAGGTGGCGAGCGTCGAGGCGGAGGGAGGTCCGCCTGCGGACCGGGCGGCCGAGGCGCTGAACGCGGAGCTCGCGGACCAGATCGCCGTCGTCGCCGTCGAGGAGGCGCCGCCCGAGTTCCACGCGAGGCGCTCCGCCAAGGCGCGCAGCTACCGGTACCGGATCTACCGCCGGCGCGCCCCCTCGCCGTTCGAGGCGAGGAGAGCCTGGTGGTACCCGCGCCCGCTCGACCGCGCCGCGCTCGACGAGTCGGCGGCACTCCTCGTCGGTGCGCACGACTTCCGCGCCTTCACGCCAACGGAGACGCAGCACAAGGTCTTCAAACGGCGAGTGCTGGAGGCCCGCTGGCTCGACGGCGAAGAGACGCTCGAGCTCGAGCTCACGGCGGACAGCTTCCTCCGCCACATGGTGAGAACGCTCGTGGGAACGATGCTCGAACTCCCGCCCGATGCAGTCGCAGAGCTCCTCGACGGCGGGGCGCGGGCCGACGCAGGCACGACAGCCCCACCGTGGGGCCTGTACCTCGAGCGCGTCCACTACTGAGCCGTTCGGGTTCTGGGCGACGCGTAGGCGCCGGAGCGCGGCTTTGCCGCGCGGGAGGCACAACAAACGCCAAGACCGCCTGAACAACCACGCGCCGACGGCGGCTCCGCAAGCCGATCAACAACCAGGGCGGGTCGCAAGGAGGGGGCCAATGGGGGAACCAGGGGTTCCCCCATTTGATGGGGGGCCCCGGACGGCCTGCAGCCAGCCGCCGGGGCCCAGCGGGCGGGGGGAGAGGCACAGTCCGCCCGCCAACTGCCACCTTTCCACACGAGTCGGCTGAATCCCTCTCGGTACGATCGAGCGATGGCGACGAAGGCCGCAAAGAACGTCGAAAAGAGGGCTGCCGAGCTTCGTGACCTGCTCGCGCAGTGGGGTCACGCCTACCACGTGCTCGACGAGCCGATCGTCGAGGACGCTGCCTACGACCGCGCCTACGACGAGCTCGTCGAGCTCGAAAACGAGCATCCCGAGCTCGTGAGGCAGGACTCCCCGACGCAGCGAGTAGGCGCCCCTCCGTCGGAGAAGTTCAGGAAGGTCGAGCACCTGATGCCGATGGGCTCGCTCGACAAGGTCACGACCGACGAGGCCCTGTTCAAGTGGGCGGAGGACATGCGGAAGCGCCTCGACCGTGACGAGCCGCTCTCGTACGTGATCGAGCCGAAGATCGACGGGCTCGCGATCAGCCTCACCTACGAGAACGGCGTCCTCGTGCGCGGCGCGACCCGAGGCGACGGCGTCCAGGGCGAGGAAGTCACGGTCAACCTGCGCACGATCCCGGCGATTCCCTTGCGCATGCTCGGGGACGACCCGCCGCCGCTGCTCGAGGTGCGGGGCGAGGTCTACCTGCCGCTGTCCGGGTTCCGGCAGCTGAACGAGCAGCTTGCCGGCACGAACCAGAAGCTGGCGCCCAACCCGCGCAACGCCGCTGCAGGCTCGCTGCGCCAGAAGAACTCTGCGATCACCGCCTCACGGCCGCTGTCGCTCTGGGTTTACGGCGTCGGCGTCCGGGAGGGAGTGGAGGCCAGCTCGCACTGGGAGACGCTGCAGTGGCTGCGCGAGCGCGGGTTCCGGACGAACCCCCTCGCCGAGCGGCTCGACTCGATCGAGGACGTCGCCCGTAGGTGCAACGAGTGGGAGACGGCCCGGATCGACCTCGACTACGAGATCGACGGAATCGTGATCAAGGTCGATTCGCTCGAGCAACAGGCTGAGCTCGGCGCTCTCCATTCGAGGCCGCGCTGGGCCCGGGCCTACAAGTGGGCACCGATGACGGCGACGACCCGCCTGAACAAGATCCTGATCCGCGTGGGCCGGACCGGCGCGCTGAACCCCTGGGCGATGCTGGAGCCGGTCGAGGTGGGCGGCGTCACCGTCTCCCGCGCGACGCTCCACAACGAGGAGGACATCAACCGCAAGGACATCCGCGAGGGCGACGACGTGATCGTCCAGCGCGCCGGGGACGTGATCCCCCAGATCGTGGGCCCGGCGGGCGCGCACCGAAAGGGGACGAAGCCGTTCCGGATGCCGACGCACTGCCCGCTCTGCGGCGCGGAGGTCGTCCGGCCCGAGGGCGAGGCGATGCACCGGTGTCCGAACCGGGCCTGTCCCTCCCGCGGGCTCGAGACGCTGAACAACTGGGTCATGGCCGCCGCGGACATCGACGGCGTCGGCGAGCAGTTCGTCCGGCGTCTCTGGGACCTCGGCCTCGTGCGCTCGCTGCCGGATCTCTACCGCTTGACGAAGGAGCAGCTGCTCGAGCTCGACGGCTTCCAGGAGAAGAGTGCGTCCAACGTGATCGACTCGATCGAGGCCTCTCGCCAGCGGATCCCGTTCAGGCGCGTCCTCCTCGGCCTCAACATCCCCGACGTCGGCTGGGTGACGGCCCAGGCGATCGCACGCCATTTCGGGTCGGTCGACCGGCTGATGGACGCCGCCCAGGAGGACGTGATGGAGGTGGAGGGGATCGGGCCCGAACGCGCCGAGGCGATCGTCGAGTGGTTCTCCGACGCGGACAACCGGCGTCTGGTCGAGGAACTCAGGTCGCTCGGCCTCCGCTTCGAGTCGGACGCGGAGGATCGCCCCATCGAGGGGCCCTTGACGGGCCAGACGTACGTGATCACCGGGACGCTCGAGAGCTGGACGCGGGAGGAGGCGCAGGCCGAGCTCGAGGCGCAGGGAGCGAAGGTGACGAACTCGGTCTCGAAGAAGACGACGGGCCTGATCGTCGGCGAGGAGCCGGGCGCGTCCAAGCTCACGAAGGCCCAGCAGAGCGGCGTTCGGCTGCTGGACGAGGAGGCGCTGTCGAAGCTACTGGCGGGCTAGCACCGTCGCGAAGCGGTCCTGGGCCCGCCGCGCCCAGAAGAGCGACACCGGCCGGCCGTTCTGCAGGACGGCAAAGGCGAAGCGGCTCTTGACGTAGCCGGAGAGCGCAGAGGACTCCGAGGTCGTCCCCGTCTTGGCGAGCACCGCTCCTCGGACCGGCGGCCGCTCCATCCGATCCTCCAGCGTGCCCGTGTGGCCGGCCACGGCGAGCGAGCGGACGAATGAGGGCCGGATCACGGGGTTGTGCCAGGCCGCCACGAGGATCCCGATCAACGCCGTAGCCGTCAACCTGTTCCGCGGCGAGAGCCCGGAGCCGTCGACGAGCCGAACCCCGGCGACCGGAATGGACGTCTCCCGCAGGATTCGCAGCGCGGCCTTGGCCCCGGCCGCGCTCGAGCCGACGCCCTCTTCGACGGCGCCGAGCTGCTTCAGCAGGAGCTCGGCGGTGAAGTTGTCGCTCTCCGTGTTCATGAAGCGGACGATCGCCGAGAGGCGGGCGGAGCCGGTCGTCGCCAGCTGCTCCGCGAGCGGGTCGGCGGCCCCGTGCTCCGTGACCCCCCGCACGGCGACGCCGACGGCCCGAAGCGCGAGTCGGAACTGCTTCCCGGCCGCGAGCGCCGGGTCCTTCGCGAACCAGCCGCGGAAGCGGCCTCGGTCAACGGTCAACGCCGACAGGGGCGGCGACTCGTTCAGGTAGTACCAGGGCTTCCAGGCCGGCCCGGTGCGCCGCGAGTCGAAATAGCTCTCGTCGGCCTCGATCCCGCCGGTGACCCGGCGGATCCCGGCCGCCCGCACCTTGAACGCCAGGGCACGGAGGTCGCCCTTGCTCAGCGTCGGGTCGCCGAAGCCCTTCAGCACCAGGTCGCCGCGCCAGGTGCGGCCAGTGAGCTCCCCTTCGCCGAACACCGAAGTCTCGATCCGGTAACTCGGCCCGAGCAGCGCCAGCGCTGCGTAGGCGACGGCGAGCTTCTCATTCGAGGCCGGCACGAGCGCGAGCGCCTGGTGCCGCGCGAACACCGTTCGCCCGTCGGCGAGGTCGACGGCGACGGCCGCCGACCGCGCGGCCCTGACGTGCGGGACCGAGAGGGCGCGGGCGAGGCGTGTCGCCAGCGGCGGTGCCTCCGAACGTGCGACGGCTGACGCAGCGCCACCCGCCCCCAGCGACAGCGTGACGATCCCGACGAGAAGCCGGCGCAGCACCGGCGCATTCTAAGAAGGAGTGCGCCCTCCCCCTAGGTCCTGACGATTCGAAAGATGGGCCAATTGGCCTATAGCCAGCCGTCGGAATGAGTGAAATGATCGGTCTGGGAGACGAACGTGCCGCAGACGCTCCGGGAGACGAACGTGCCGCAGAACGCCGCTGTCATCGAACGCATCACTGTCCTGCTCGACGAGATCGAGGCAGGTCGCCATCCCGGGCGCGCCGTCGTGGAGGAGACGCTCACGGACGGGTATGCGGCGGCGCTGTCGCTGGACGGGGACTGCACGAGGCTCGAGCGCCGCATCTCGGACAAGGTCATCGAGCTGTCCGAGGAGCCGGGGGAGGAGCGTGCGCTCGAGCTCTCGGCGCTGGCGAACCTCCTGACGCGTCGGCGGGGTGAGCTCGCCGAGCTCCGGAGCCTGCTCGCGACGCTCAAGAACGGCGTGCGGGAACCGAAGGTCGCCTAGACGATCCCGCGCCGGACCGCGTACACCGCGGCCTGGATGCGGTTCTCGATCTGGAGCTTCATCAGGATGTTCGAGATGTGGTTCTTGACCGTCTTGGGGCTGATGTGGAGCTCCTGTGCGATCTCGGCGTTGTCCTTGCCGTTCGCGATCAGCCGCAGTACCTCGTTCTCCCGGTCGGACAGCTCCGGCCCGTGGCCGGGGGCATCGGTCTCGACGGCCGTGGCTCTGACCTGCTGCAGGACCTTGGACGCGATGTGCGGTGAGATCAGCGCCTCGCCGACCGAGGCGGCGCGGATGCCGGCCATCAGATCCTGGATCGACGAGTCCTTGAGCAGGTAGCCGCACGCGCCGGCGAGGATGGCGTCGAGGACGTCTGCGTCCTGGTCGGAGATGGTGAGGACGACGACCCGGGTGAGCGGGGCGACACGAGCGATCTCGCGAGTGGCTTCGATCCCGTTCATCCCCGGCATATTGAGGTCCATCACGACGACGTCTGGGGCCAGCTCGCGCACGAGTCCGAGGGCGCTCGCGCCCTCCGAGGCCTCGGCCACGATCAGGACGCCCTGCTCCTCGAGCAGGTTCCGGAGACCCGTCCGGAACAGGTCGTGGTCGTCCACGAGCATCACGCGAAGCTGCTCGCTGGAGGACGAGATCGTCTCGGAGTGGCCCGCCGCTTCAGTCGCCATGGCTCGTATTGTCAGGGCGATCCATCGCCGTGTCTAATTGGAGTAGACGGTGATCGTCACCGACCGGGAGCCCCACGCACGCGCCTGTGCGACCGTCGGGAACCAGAGGTCGATACGCGTGCCCTGGATCGCCCCGCCCGTGTCGGCTGCGACTCCGAGGCCGTAGCCGGGGACGCTCAGCCTCGAGCCGAGCGGGATCAGCGAGGGATCCACGGCGACGGCGCCCCAGCCGACCCGCATCCCGCTCGAGGTCGTCCCGCCGAGCGCGTAGCCCGTCGCGACGACGGTCAGCGAGTAGACCCCCTGCGACGCAGTCGCCGGCAGGACACGGGGGGCACCCGGGACGGGCGCCGCGACCGGAGGAGCAGGCTGCACGGCGGCGAGGGTCCGCGCGCGGTCCTCCAGGCCTGCGATGGCGCCGGCGTTGGCGTTCGTGCGGGCGCGCATCGAAGCGATCGTGGCGAGCCTGGACGCTCGAGCCGCGTCGAGCGACGCGGTGGCGGCCGCCCTTGCGGCTGCGAGCTGGTCCAGCTCCCGCTGCCGGCCCGCGAGCCTCGCGTTCAGCGCTGCGAGCCGTCGTGACGACGCCTTGAGCTTCGCGAGGAGCGCGTGATCCTGCTCTCCGGCGAGATCGATCGACTCGATCGCGTCCAGCGCGGCGTTGAGCGAGCCGGCGCCGAGGATGACGGCGAGCGCGTCCGTCTCGCCCTGCTCGTAGAGCATCTGCAGGCGCCGGGCCAGCGCGCGGTTCGTCGCCCGCTGCGCCGACCGGGCGATCGTGAGTTCCTGGTAGACGGCGCGCCGTCGCTCCCCCACCTGCGCGGCGCGGGCGCGGAACGACGCGAGCTCGGCACGCGCCTGCCCCAGACGCGCCTCGATCGACGCCAGACTCGCCACCGCGGACTCGGAGCTCCCGGCGAGCGCCTGGTTCTGCTCGCGCAGCTCCTGCGCGCGCCGCTGCAGGTCGGCGGCGTTCTCGGCCGAGACGCCGCCGGCGAGGGTCGCGAATGCGGCCGTCCCCGCAACGACGGCAGTAAGAAGCGTCCGCACCCCCCTCCCTGGCCCGCGCACGAGGGCAGGAACCTACCACAGGATCCATTTGCAGCTGTCCGCCCCGGTTGTTAGGGTGCCCCACCTGTAACGACCCGGTCCCAGTCCGGCGCGCGAGGTCTCCCAGCCGTCGGGGGCCGTTACAGACTGATGAGAAGGCGCGCACTCAGTCTCATAGCTGTTTTGATCGTGGCATTCGCGGCCACGTCGTCTGCGACCGCTGAGCCGGCCAGCGTGGCGTCCAAGCAGGCGCAGGCGCAAAGCGTGCTCGGCCAGATCCAGAGCCTCGACTCATCGCTCGAGCACGCGATCGAGGCCTACAACGCCGCGAACGACAAGCTGAGGGCGATCCGCGCCGACCTCACGCAGAACCGGATCGAGCTCAAAATCGCCACCGGGAACCTGAAGCGCTCACAACAGGCGCTGGCGGCGCGGATGGTGGCGATCTACACCTCCGACGAGAAGGACTCGACGCTCGATGTCCTCGTCGGCTCCCGCAGCCTCAGTGAGCTCGTCGAGGGGCTCGAGGCCGTGAGCCAGGTCTCGGAGCAGGACTCTACGGCCCTGTCGGAGGTCAAGCGGTACCGGAGCGTCGTCCGCCGCAAGCGCGCGCTCCTGAAGCACGCGAAGGAGCAGCAGGCGCAGCTCGTCGCCGAGCGCGCCGCCACGAAGTCGTCGATCGAGGGGCGGCTCGCCGAGCGACGGAGCCTCCTGAGCTCGATCAAGAGCGAGATCGCCCAGATCAGGGCCGCGGAGCAACGGCGCCAGGCAGAGCTCGCCCGGCAGGCCCGCGCGCGCCTGGCCGCGCCGCAGCCGCTGATTCCCGACCTGTCGGCGTCAGCCACGTCGACCCAGGCTCCCGCGCCGCCCGCGGCAGTGCCCGCGCCACCACCGTCCCGGTACGGCGGGGTCGTTGGGATTGCAATGCAGTACCTCGGCGTGCCGTACGTCTACGGCGGCGCGAGCCCGAGCGGCTTCGACTGTTCCGGCTTGATCATGTATGTGTTCTCGCAAATCGGCGTCTCGCTTCCGCACAACGCTGCCGCTCAGTACGGCTACGGAACGCCTGTCGACCGCAGCCAGCTCCAGCCCGGCGACCTCGTCTTCTTCAACGGCCTCGGGCATGCGGGCATCTACATTGGCGGCGGCAGTTTCATCCACGCGCCGCACACCGGTGACGTCGTAAAGATCTCGTCGATCAGCGGGTGGTACTCATCCACCTGGGTCGGCGCCCGCCGGCTCTAGGCACGTAGGTCGATACCCCTGGAGGGTATATTCCCCTCCATGGACAAGCGGCATGGGTACGACAAGGTAACGCTGGCCAAGCGCCTTCATCGCATCGAAGGGCAAGTGCGGGGCATCGAGCGGATGGTGAACGAGGACCGCTACTGCATCGACGTCCTCACGCAGGTGGGGGCGGTCAAGACTGCGCTCGAGAATGTGGCGTTCGAGCTCCTGATCGACCATGTGAACCACTGCGTCGCGGGCGCGCTCGAGTCTGGCGATCCCGACGCCGCGAACGAAAAGAGTCGCGAGCTCCTTGCGGCGGTTCAGCGCTTCGCCAAGACCGCATGACTGGCCACGAACATCCCGAGCACGCTCATCACGCCGGAGCCGGCCATGCGCACGGCGGCCATCCCGGCCAC
>DASTHD010000234.1:0-5637 GCA_035605555.1 Gaiellaceae bacterium | reverse complement strand
GACGCTCGGGCTCGCCCCGCTCGTCGCGGTCATGCAGACGCTGTGGTATCGGTCAGGCGACGAAGCCTGGCTGCGGCTGACTCGCTTCTTCGGAACGCTGCTGTTGATCAACTTCGCGATCGGAGTCGCGACGGGGCTCGTGCAGGAGTTCCAATTCGGGATGAACTGGTCGATCTACTCCGAGTTCGTCGGCGACGTCTTCGGCGCCCCGCTCGCGATCGAGGGCCTCGCAGCGTTCGCCCTGGAGGCCACCTTCCTCGGGCTCTGGATCTTCGGCTGGAACCGGCTCTCCCGTCGCCTGCACCTGGCGACGATCTGGCTGGTCGCGCTGGGGACGTGGCTGTCGGCCTTCTTCATCATGACGGCGAACTCATGGATGCAGCGGCCCGTCGGCTCGACCGTCACCGACGGCAGAGCCGAGCTGACGAGCGTGTGGGAACTCCTCACGAATCGATTCGCGATTTGGGCGATTGCGCACGTGATCCTGGTCGGGCTCACCACCGCGGCGATGGTCATCTTCGGAGTCTCGTGCTGGCACCTACTGCGCAGGCGGAACATGGACCTCTTCAGGCGCGCGGCGAAACTGGCCCTGATCGTCGCGGTGCCCGTGTCCGCGGCCAACTTGTGGCTCGGCAGCCATCTCGGCATCGTCGTCACCGACTACCAGCCGATGAAGATCGCCTCTACGGAGGCTCAGTGGGACACCTGTCAGCCGTGCGCCTTCTCTCTCTTCCAGATCGGCGGATTCACCGAGAGCGACCAGACTCCGAGCTTCTCGATTCAGGTCCCTCGGCTGCTCTCGTTCCTCGCCACCGGGTCGTTCTCCGGCGAGGTGGAGGGGATGAGCCCGCTCCAGCAAGAGTACGAGCGGCGGTACGGACGCGGCCAGAGCTACATCCCGCCCGTGCGGGCCACCTACTGGAGCATGAGGATCATGGCCTATGTGGGGACGCTGATCTTCCTCGTCGCAGCGCTCGGAGCCTTCCTGTACTGGCGCGGCCGGCTGGACCGGACGAGGTGGTTTCTCTGGCTAGGAGTCCTCGCGATTCCGCTGCCCTGGGTGTCGGCACTATCCGGCTGGGTCCTCACAGAGCTCGGACGCCAGCCCTGGATCGTGTTCGGGCTGCTGAAGACGGCCGACGCGAACTCGCCGAGCGTCAGTTCGTGGACTATCGGCCTCAGCATCGGCGTCTTTGCCACGCTCTACGTCGCACTCGCCGTCGTGGACTTCGTGCTCATGCGCCGCTACGCCACGGTCGATCCACCTGAGCCGGTCGGCGAGGGTGGCGAGGAAGCGCTGCCCGCAGTGGGGTACTGATGGACCTCCAGGTTTTCTGGTTCTGCCTCATCGCCTTCTTCTGGGCCGGGTACTTCCTGCTGGAGGGATTCGACTTCGGCGTCGGAATGCTGCTGCCGTTCCTGCCGCGGGACGAGCGCGAGCGCGGGGTGATGTTCCAGACGATCGGCCCCATCTGGGACGGGAACGAGGTGTGGCTCGTCATCGCCGGCGCTGCGACGTTCGCGGCTTTCCCGGCCTGGTACGGGACGATGTTCTCGGGCTTCTACCTCGCCCTCTTGCTCGTGCTCTTCTTGCTCATCATCCGTGTCGTCTCCTTCGAGTGGCGGGAGAAGAGCGAGAGCCCCCGCTGGCGGGCGACGTGGCTGTGGGCGAACACCGTTGGGAGCTTCGGCGCCGCGCTCATCTGGGGCATCGGCCTGTCCAGCCTCCTCTACGGCCTCCCGATCGACTCAAACGGTGACTTCACGGGCAACCTGCTCGACCTGTTCAACCCGTACACGGTCGCGGCGGGGGTTGCGGTCGTGCTGCTGTTTGCCTTCCACGGCGCGAGCTTCCTCTCCTTGCGCACAAACGGCGACTTGTCCGAGCGCGCTGCCGCCGCCGCACGGCGGCTTGCGATTCCGGCCGCGACGGTCGGCGCGCTTGCGTTCATCTGGACCGTTGCGGTCGCCGTCGACCGCAACGACAAGGATCTCTTCCCGCCGCTTCTGCCCGCCGTGTTCGGGATCGCCGCGCTCGTTCTGGCCGCGTACTTCACCTTTGCCCGGCGGAGCGGTGCCGCGTTCACGATGACGGCCCTGGGGACGGTGCTGCTCGTCGCGACCCTGTTCACGAGTCTGTACCCGCGCGTCATGGTCTCGAGCACCGACTTCGCGAACAGCCTCACGATCGACAGCGCCTCGTCCTCCCACTACGCACTCACTGTGATGACCGTAGTGGCGCTGATCGTGACTCCCATCCTCCTGCTCTACCAGGGCTGGACGTACTACGTCTTCCGGCACCGGCTGGGCGGGGACGAGCACGCGGTCGACCCGGTCGAGCTGATAGCGCGGAAGACCGGCGCCTAGAGAACTGTGCCGCTGATCGATCCGCGCCTCGCCCGCCGTGCGAAGGCTGTGCGGGCGATGCTGGCGGCGGACGCCGCCCTCGGGGTGGCCGCCGCGCTGCTCGTCCTCGCCCAGGCGGTCTTGATCGCGACCGTCGCCGCCCGCAGCTTCGGAGGAGCGACCCTCGACGAGGTGACCCTCCCGCTTCTCCTGCTCGTCGCCGTCGTCGTCGGCCGGGCAGCCACGGCCTGGGGCTTCGAGACCGTCGGGAGGCGGGCCGCGACGGACGTGCTCTCGCGGCTCCGGCTCGAGCTCGTCGAGCGGCGGCTTCGCGATCAGCCCGCTGCGCTCGACGGCGCCGCGAGCGCGGAAGTCGCGACGACCGCAGTCGCCGGCGCGGCCGCCCTCGAGACGACGTTCGCGCGCTACCTGCCGCAGGTCGTCCTCGCCGTGGTCGTCCCCGTGGCCGTGCTCGCGCTCGTCGCGGCCATCGACCTCGTCTCGGCCGGGGTCATGCTGCTGACGCTGCCGCTTGTCCCCGTGTTCATGTGGCTCATCGGTCGCTTTACCGAGCGGCGAACGCGCGAGCGCTGGCAGGCGTTGACGCTCCTCTCCACTCACTTCCTCGACGTCGTCCGCGGGCTGCCGACGCTGCGCGCGTTCAACCGCGGTGAGGCGCAGGTCGAGCGGATCGCCGACGTGAGTGAGCGCTACCGCCGGACGACGATGGGGACGTTGCGCATCGCGTTCCTCTCCGGAGCGGTGCTCGAGCTTGCCGCCACGCTGGGGATCGCCCTGGTCGCCGTGACCGTGGGCGTGCGGCTCGTGGACGGAAACCTGGCGCTCGAGCCGGGCTTGACCGTGCTCGTCCTCGCGCCTGAGCTCTACCTCCCACTGCGAAACCTGGCCGCACAGTTCCATTCGAGCGCCGAAGGTCGGGCGGCGGCCGATCGGCTCCTCGACCTCATCGACACGCCGCCGGCGACGCGGTCCGGCGCGGCTGCGCCGCCCAGCCTGCGAGATTTCCCCGTGCGGCTCGAGCGCGTTTCGTTCTCCTATCCCGCCAGGCCGGGCGGCGTGCTCGACGCGGTCAGCCTCGAGCTCGCTCCTGGCGAGACGGTCGCGCTCGTGGGGCCCAGCGGAGCGGGCAAGAGCACGCTCGCGGCGCTGCTGCTCCGGCTCCTGGAACCGACGCACGGCCGCGTGACGGTGGGGTCGGTCGACCTGGCCGGGTGCGACTCGCGCGCCTGGCGGGCGCAGGTCGCCTGGGTGCCTCAGCGCCCGACGCTCTTCCGCGGCACCGTGGCCGACAACATCCGCCTCGGCGATCCAGCGGCAGGACATGAGCGCGTCCGGGCGGCGGGGGCGCTTGCCGGCGCGGACACGTTCATCCGCGAGCTGCCCCGCGGCTACGAGACGGTCGTCGGCGACGGCGGCCGGCCGCTCTCCGCGGGTGAGGTCCAGCGGGTCGCTCTCGCTCGGGCCTTTCTCCGCGACGCCCCTCTTGTAATCCTCGACGAGCCGACTGCGAATCTCGATCCGGAGAGCGCCGAGCTCGTTGCCGAGGCCATAGAGCGGTTGCGAGCGGGACGCACTCTCCTCCTGGCCGTCCACCGACCCGGGCTCGCCCTCCTCGCCGACCGAATCGTGCGACTGGAGTCGGGGCGGATAGTCGAGTTCGAGGCCGAGGCAGCGTGACCGAGACGCTTCGCCGTCTGGGGGCGCTCGCTCAACCGCCTTCGGGCCCGATGGCCCTCTCGATCTTCATGGGCAGCCTCGCCGTCGGCTTCGGCGTCGCGCTGATGACGTCGGCGGGGTACCTGATCTCGCGCGCGGCCGAGCGGCCGCCGATTCTCGCCTTGACCGTGACGATCGTCGCCGTCCGTTTTTTCGGGATCGCGAGACCGCTGGCGCGGTACCTCGAGCGCCTGGTCTCGCACGACGCCGCCCTTCGCGCGCTCGGTCGGATCCGATCTCGTTTCTATGAGCGCATCGAGCCACTGGCGCCGGCGCAGCTGGAGGAGTACCGCTCGGGCGATTTGCTCGGACGCATGGTGGGAGACGTCGACGCGCTCCAGAGCCTGTATGTCCGCGGCTTCGGACCGCCGGTCGTCGCGCTTGTTGTCGGTGCGGCCAGCGTGGGAGTCGCCGCCGCCGTCCTCCCTCCGGCGGCTGCGATCCTCGCCGTCGGGCTCCTCGTCGGCGGCGTGCTCGTTCCTCTCGTCGCCGCTCTGGTCAATCGCGGCGTTGGCCGCCGACAGGCCGGTGCACGCGCCAAGCTGACCGCCGACCTCGTCGAGCTCCTCCGTGGCGCGCCGGAGCTCGTTGCCTACGGACGGGAGGAGGAGACGCTCGAACGCATCCGCACGCTCGACCGTGAGCTTGTCCGCCTGAGCCGCCGCGATGCGCTCGCCGCAGGAGTTGCGGACGCGCTCTCGATCCTGGTCGCCGGCCTGACCGTCGTGGGCGTCCTCGCCGTCGCGGTGGCGGCCCATGACTCGGGCGCCCTCGATCGCGTGCTCGTGGCGACGCTCGCCCTCCTCGCGCTCGCCTCGTTCGACGCGGTTGCTCCGCTACCGGCCGCGGCGCGCGAGCTCGCGGGGACGCTGGCCTCCGGTCGCCGCGTGTTGGAGCTCACTGACCGCGAGCCTGCGGTTCGCGATCCCGATGTGCCTCGCAACGCTCCCACGCGACCGGCAGTCGTCGCGCTGGAGGGCGTCACCGCACGCTATGCATCCGCCGAGGAGCCGGCGCTCAGCGGCCTCGACCTGCGGCTGGAACCGGGCAGGCGCCTCGCGCTCGTCGGCCCGAGCGGGGCGGGGAAGACGACGGTGACCAACTTGCTCTTGCGGTTCCTCGACCCCGAGGAGGGTCGCGTCACGATCGACGGCGGCGACCTCCGCGACTATCGCCAGCAGGACGTCCGTGCCATGTTCGCGCTCGCGGGCCAGGACGCGCACGTCTTCAACTCGACGATTCGCGCGAATCTCGAACTAGCCCGTCCCGAGTCGTCCGACGAGGAGCTTTGGGACGCGCTCCGCCGCGCTCAGCTCGCTTCCTGGGTCGCTGCATTGCCGGACGGACTCGACACCATGGTCGGCGAGGACGGCGCGCAGCTCTCGGGAGGCCAGCGCCAGCGGTTGACGCTGACGCGGGCGCTCCTGTCCGGCGCGCCGGTGCTCCTCCTCGACGAGCCGACGGCGCATCTCGACCCGGAGAATGCCGAGGCGCTCGTCGGCGACGTGCTCTCAGCCGCCGACGGCCGATCGGTGCTCCTGATCACACACCGGC
>DASTHD010000232.1:0-4116 GCA_035605555.1 Gaiellaceae bacterium | reverse complement strand
CAGATCCGCGACCGCGGCGACGGCGGCCGCGATCGTGTACGCGGCGCCGACCCCGGTGGAGCCGCGCTCGGCCGCCGCGCCCGAAACCAGGGAGACGGCGGTCTGCGTGGCAGCCTGATCGCGCTCCTGCTCGGGATCATGCTGGTTCTCACCGTCGCCTTGTGGGCGGCAAAGACCGCACGGCGGCAGGCGCGCTACCTCACGCGCGACCCCAGAGAGCTCGCGGGGGCGGTCCGGCTCGACCTGGCCGACTACCTCGCCGACCAGGGGATGGCCGTTCCGGCGAGTGCGACCCCGCGTGAGCTGAGCGCGACCCTCGAGCGCAACGTCGGCGTCAAGGGCGAGCGGCTGGCCTCGGCGCTCTCGACGGCTCGTTACGCGCCGGACGGCGACGCAGCGCGCGCGGCGGGCCAGGCGCGGGTCGAGCTTCGGGCCGTCCGAAGGGCCCTGCGGCGGCGTCTCGGAACGACGGCGCGCCTCCGTGGCCTCCTCTCCCTGCGTTCGTTTGGCATCGGGCCGGCCTGAGCTACCGTGAAAGCGTGAGCGAAACCTATGACCTCTTCCAGCAAGGACGTGCCCATCTGAGGAAGGGCCGGGCCGCTCAGGCCACGGTCGCCCTCGAGAAGGCGAAGCGCCGCGAGCCCGACAAGGCGTCCATTCGCGAGGCGCTCGGCATCGCGTACTTCCGGATCCAGCGCTGGGAGGAGGCCGAGCGCGAGTTCCGCGCGATGCTGGAGCTCGCCCCGACCGACGACTACGCGCACTACGCGCTCGGGCGCTCGCTCGAGAAGCTGGGCAAGGACGCAGAGGCGAACGGCCACTACAAGCTCGCAAGCTCCCTCAAGCCCGGCAACGACGACTACGCCGCCCGCATCAAGAATCTCTCCTGATTCGCTGAAAGCCTCACGACTTTCAGCGACCTCGCCTAGAGCGCTTCAGCGCGAGCCGGGCGAAGCCCGCTTTCGCGGCGATACGGCAGAGTGCCGGCTCGTGAGGGCGGTCGTTCAGCGCGTTTCGTCGGCCCGGGTCGTGGTGGACGGCGAGGTCATCGGTCAGATCGGTCCGGGGCTGTGCGTGCTGTTGGGCGTGGCTCGGGAGGACGGGCTGGAGGCTGCCAAGCGGCTGGCGGCGAAGGTCGCTCGCCTGCGGGTCTTCGAAAACGATGACGGGCGGTTCGACCGCTCGTTGGCCGACGTGGGCGGTGCGGCGCTCGTGGTCAGCCAGTTCACGCTGATCGCGGACACCGGAAAGGGCAACCGGCCGAGCTTCTCTGGCGCGGCCGCGCCGGAGCAGGCCGAGCCGCTGTACGAGGCGTTCTGCGCAGCGCTGCACGCGCTCGGCGTCGAGGTGGCGCAGGGCCGGTTCGGCGCCCCGATGGCCGTCGAGCTCGTGAACGACGGCCCGGTCACGATCGTTTTGGGCGACGCCTGAGCCCCCGTTATCCTCACCGCCGTGACTGCGCCGAGGGCTGACGCGGCCGAGCCGACGGAGGCGCGGGCGCTGATCGAGAGCTATCTCGCGAGACGCCGGGCGAATCGCGCTCCGGCCCCGGCGCCGCTCGTGCGCCGCGTCGGCCGCCGCGTCGTGCCACAACGCTTCCGGCTGCAGACGCGCGTGGCCGCCACTGCCGTCGCCTCGCCCCGCGCGCGGCACAGCGCAGAAACGATCAGGGCGGCCGATCCGCTCCGCCTCCACCTCGGCAGCGGCCCGGCGCGCAAGGACGGGTGGGTGAACGTCGATCTCGTCGGCGACGACGTCGATCTCACCTGGAACATCCTCAAGCCGCTCCCCTTCACGGACGCGTCGGTCGACGCGATCTTCCACGAGCACGTCCTCGAGCATCTCTCGATCGAGGACGGCTACGACCTCGCCCGCGAGTCGCACCGGCTCCTGCGGCCGGGCGGCGTGCTCAGGATCGGCGTCCCCGACTGCGGCACGCCCGACATCGCCTGGCCCGACGCCCCGACGCGACTGCTCGCCCTCCACGAGTTCTTCGCCGAGCCGGGGCACCAGACGATGTACGACGCCGAGACGCTCGCGCTCCTGCTGCGCGCCGCCGGCTTCGAGGCTGTGGAGCAGCGCGACTTCGGCGAGAGTCAGATCGAGCCGGCGCCGGACAGCGAGCATCGGCGAGTCGGCTCGCTGTACGTCGAAGCCGTCAAGTAGAGCCGATGCCCGCGGATGCACTCGCGCTTGCGCTCGGCGCGGCGTGTCTCCATGCACTCTGGAACCTGCTGCTGGCCAGGGCGCCGGACGTCCAGGCGGCTACCGCCGTCACCTTCGCGGTCGCCGTCGTGGCCTTCCTGCCCGTCGCCGCGGTGCGGTGGGACGTCGAAGCTGCAGCCGTTCCGTACATCGCCGTCTCGTCCGGCTTCGAGCTCGCGTACCTCGCGCTGCTCGCCGCGGCGTACACCCACGCACAGCTGAGCGTCGTCTACCCGGTCGCCAGGGGCCTGGCGCCGGTGCTCGTGCTCGGAATCGGCGTGACGATCCTGGGCGTCGGCACGTCGGCCGTGGAGGTCTCGGGCGTCCTCCTCGTCGCGCTCGGCGTGCTGCTCGTGCGCGGCCTGCGCGGCGGCGACTCGCGCGGCGCGGCGTTCGGCGTGGCGATCGCGGCCTGCATCGCCGGCTACACGCTCGCGGACGCGCGTGGGGTCGACCACGCCGACCCGCTTGCCTACCTCGAGCTCGTGATGGCCGGCCCCGTGATCGTCTATGCGGCGGTGATGGCGCGGCGGCGCGGCCTTGCGGCGCTCCGCCGGCAGCTGGGCTTCGCCACCGTGATCGCCGGCCTGTCGACGTTCGGCGCCTTCGGGCTCGCGCTCTTCGCGCTGCAGCGAGCATCGGCCGCCTCGGTCGCCGCCGTCCGCGAGACGAGTGTCGTGATCGCCGTGGCCCTCGCGGCGCCGGTGCTCGGCGAGCGGGTGACGCCGAAGCGCTTCGCCGGCGCGGTCCTCGTCGTCGCCGGCGTCGCGATCCTCGGTCTGGGCTGACCTTGCTATCCTCACCTCACCACATTTCAGGCTTTTTGAAATGGGCGCGCGGCGCCCATTTTTTGTGAGGAGAACGCAGATGGCCGACGCACACGACAAGGAAAAGACGCTCTTCAGAGAGATCGCCCCGCAGGTGGAGCAGGCGATCCCGGGCGTCGAGGTGCTCGCACTCGAGCTCGCCGGGCCCGAGCGGTTCACCGTGTACATCGACCATCCGCAGAGGGTCGACCATGCGCTCTGCGAGCGCGTCACCGACGTGTTGCGCCCGTATCTCCGCCACTACACCATCGACGTGTCCTCTCCGGGGATCGAGCGGCCGCTGCGGACCCCCGCGCACTTCGAGCGTGCGGTCGGGCAGCGCGTTGCGCTCCGGACCTCCGAGGACATCGCCGGCCGCAAGCGTTTCAAGGGAGACATCGTCGAGGCGACGCCGCGGGCGGTGCGCGTGTCGGCCGACGGAACCGAATACGAGATTCCGTACGACGCGATCGTGCGGGGCAATCTGCTGGAAGAGAGGGTATGAGATGAGCCGCGAGATCATCGAGGCGGTCCGGGAGCTCGAGCGGGAGAAGAATCTCGAGAGCGGGATCCTGGTGGACGCCCTGCGCGACGGGCTCCTCGCCGCGTACAAGAAGACGCCGGGCGCGTACCGGCACGCCACCGTCGAGATCGACGAGAACGGCGACTTCCGGGTCTACGCGATCCACATGCCGCCGGACCTCGAAGAGCGCCTGCTCGAGGAGGCGCGCGAGCGCGCCCTCGACGAGCTCGAGCGCATCGAAGAGGAGACCGGCGAGAAGCAGCACACCCTGATCTCCGACGACGATCTCGAGATCGACTGGTCGCAGGTCCCGCAGGACCAGATCCAGCGGGAGGACGTCACACCCGAGAACTTCGGCCGCATCGCCGCGCAGACCGCGAAGCAGGTGATTCAGCAGCGCATCCGCGAGGCCGAGCGCCAGATCATGTACGAGGAGTACGTCGACCGCGTCACCGAAGTCGTCACGGGGATCGTCCAGCAGGCCGGTGACCGGAACAACATCCTGGTCGATCTCGGCAAGGTCGAGGCGCTGCTGCCGCGCTCCGAGCAGGTCGACGGCGAGCGCTACGAGCAGGGCAGCCG
>DASTHD010000212.1:0-10697 GCA_035605555.1 Gaiellaceae bacterium | reverse complement strand
CCTGCACTACGTGCTCTTCGGCGGCTCCGTCTTCGGCATCTTCGCCGGGCTCTACTACTGGTGGCCGAAGCTCTTCGGGCGCTACCTGAACGAGACGCTCGGGAAGTGGCATTTCTGGCTGACGTTCATCGGCTTCAACGTGGCCTTCTTCCCGCAGCATTTCCTCGGCCTCGACGGAATGCCGCGGCGCGTGTACACGTATCGCCATGACGATCTCTGGGAGACGTACAACCTGATCTCCACGTTCGGCTCCTACGTGATGGGCGTGGGCGTGCTCGTGTTCGTCGCGAACGTGATCTGGTCGCGGCGCAAGAGCCCGCGGGCCGTGAACGACCCGTGGATGGCGGACACGCTCGAGTGGTACACGACCTCGCCGCCGCCGCCGCACAACTTCGACAAGCTTCCGTATGTGACGAGCGCCCGGCCGTTGCGAGATCTGCGGCGCCGGCTAGTGGAGCGAGGGGCATGAGAGCCGGCCCCTGGCTCCGCCTGTGCGGGCTCGGCGCCTCGGCGACGGGTGCGCTCGTGATCGCGAGCGGGGAACTCGGGATCGCCCACCGCGCGCTCGTGGTCGTGGCCGCCCCACTGCTCGTGGCGATGGTGCTCGGCTCGTGGTTCGCTCACCGCGAGACCTTCCGGTGGACTGCGTCGGCGCTCGTGCTCTTCCTGGCGGCGATCGGCAGCTGGTGGTACCGGCCGCTGCACCTCGCCCTCGCTGCGGCAGCGTTCTCGGTCACGCTCGTCGCCACCGCGCGGCTCTACCGGGGCGAGCGCCCGTCACCCGTGAGCTGGCGCGACTACGTGACGCTGACGAAGCCGCGGATCATGTCGCTGCTCCTCCTCACCGGCGGAGCCGGCATGTTCGTCGGCGCCGGTGGGGTGCCTCCGCTCGGGCTGTTCGTCGCAGCCATGACCGGACTGGCGCTGGCGTGCGGCGGGGCGAGCGCGCTCAACCACGTCCTCGACGCCGACATCGACCAGTCGATGGGCCGGACGGCGAAGCGCCCGGTGGCGGCGGGTCGGGTGAGCCCGGCGCTCGCGCTCGAGTTCGGGCTGACCCTGTCGGCCCTGTCGTTCGTGCTGCTCGGCTCGCTCGTGAACGTGCTCGCGGCTGTGCTCGCGCTGGTCGGGAACCTCTTCTACGTCCTCGTCTACACGAGGCTGCTCAAGCGCTCCACGCCGCAGAACATCGTGATCGGCGGCGCCGCCGGGGCAGTTCCGCCGCTCGTCGGCTGGGCGGCCGCGACCGGAGACCTGACGCTGCCGGCGCTCTACCTCTTCCTGATCGTCTTCTTCTGGACGCCGCCCCACTTCTGGGCGCTCGCCCTCCTGATCAAGCGGGACTACGCGGCGGCCAAGATTCCGATGCTGCCGGTCGTGCGAGGCGACCGCGAGACGGCGCGCCAGATCCTGCTCTACACCGCCGGGCTCGTCGCGCTGACCCTCGTGCCCGTCCTGACCGGGACGTTCGGAGCCGTGTACCTAGCGGCCGCCGCACTGCTCGGGGCCTGGTTCCTGCGGCTCGCCTGGTCGCTGTGGCGAGAGCGGACGCCGAGGCGGGCGGCGATCCTCTTCCACTACTCGCTCGCCTACCTCGCCCTGCTCTTCGTGGCCATGGCCCTCGACCCGATCCTCGCGTGACCGAGCAACTTCCCGAGCCGCGCCCACCCGAGTACCACGTGATGCCGGTCGAGCCGGACGCCGACCTCGCACACCGCAACAACGTCGTCGGCCTGGCGCTCTTCGGGCTCTTCCTGCTGCTCTTCGCGGGCACCTGGCTGATCGCGTTCATCTATCTCGCCGTGGATTGACCGACGAGGGCATCTTCCTGGCGCGGCCCGAGGCGCCGCGCGAGGGGATCGCCCTGGCGGTCAAGGACCTCTTCGACACAGCCGAGCTCGTCACGACCTACGGGTCGGTCGTCTTCGCAGACCACGTCCCCGAGCGGACGGCGGAGGCGGTCACGAGGCTCGAGGAGGCTGGCTACGCGAACCTCGGCAAGACGAACCTGCACGAGTTCGCCTACGGCGTCACCTCGCAGAACCCCCATTACGGCACGGTTCCCAACCCGACCGCCCCCGGAAGGATCGCCGGCGGGTCGAGCGGCGGTTCGGCCGCGGCGCTCGCCGCCGGGCTCGCCGACACCGCGCTGGGGACCGACTCCGGCGGCTCGATTCGGATCCCTGCCGCCTGCTGCGGCGTCGTCGGGCTCAAGCCGACCTACGGGCTCGTCCCGCTCGACGGCTGCTTCCCGCTCGCGCCGACCTTCGACCCCGCCGGCCCGATGGCTCGCTCCGTCGAGGACTGCGCGCGGATGATGGAGTCGCTCGTTCCAGGGTTCGAGCAGCAGAGCCCGGGCACGCCGGCGGCGGGCATCGCGTGGACTGAGCATGCGCACCCGCTCGTCGCCGACCGGGTCCGCGAGGTGGGCGCAGGCCTCGACGCCAGGCCCGTCGACTTCCCGTTCGCGCGGGGCACCTACCCCATGTTCATGCAGGAGGTCGCCGATGTCCATCGGGACCTCTTCGCCGAGCACGCCGACGCCTACGGCGACAACGTCCGGGCGAAGATCGAGCGCTGCCTCGAGGTCACGGACGCCCAGGTCGAAACGGCACACGAGGCGCGGGAGGCCTACCGCCGGGCCGCGGACGCCGCGCTCGAAGGGCTCGACCTGCTGCTGACGCCGACGCTCCCGATTGTGCCTCCGCCCGCCGACGTGGAGGAGCTCGAGGTCCGCGAGATCCTCACCCGTTTCACCTATCCGTTCAACGTGCTCGGGTGGCCGGTCCTTACCCTTCCCGCCGGAACGGCGGAGGACGGCCTGCCCGCGTCGGTGCAGCTCATCGGGCGCCCGGGCGACGACGCGCTGCTCCTCGCAGTCGGGGCGTCCCTCGAACGAGGGACGCCGTGATCAAACGACCCTGCCGACAACGCTCTTGGCCATGCCTGCGGTCCGTGTTGCTGCCGTTGTCCTTGCGATGCTCGCGTTCGCCCCTGCGGCGAACGCCGCGCTGCCCGCGCCCAACGGGCTGAGGCCGTTCCTGCTTCGCGCCGACGAAGCGCCCGTCCACAGCTTCTCGCGCACGCCCTCCTTCGCCTGGCGGCCGGTCCGCGGCGCCACGCGGTACGAGTTCGAGCTGGCGACGCGCAGCAACTTCGCCGACGGCAACCTGATCTGGTCCTCGACGGGCCTGCGCTCACCGACGACCTCGATCCCGGTCGCGCTTCCCTGGATGACCGGATCGCCCTACGCGCTCTGGGCGCACGTCCGGGGCGTGACCCGGAGAGGCGTGACGCGCTGGAGCGCGCCGTTCGGATTCAACATGCGCTGGGCGAACGTCCCGCAAGCGAGCCCGAGCCCGGCCGGCCTCGTCCGCTGGAGCCCGGTCGACGGCGCCACCGGCTATCACGTCTGGTTTCTCGGCCCCAACAAGCGCATCGCGACGCGGACGAACGTCGCGGACGAGCGCGAGCACTGGACGTTCCACCAGGACCCGGCCTGGACGGCGGCCGTGCGCTGGCGCGTCCGCGCCGTCCGAGCGAAGGTCGGCGCGACGGTCAACGGGATTCCCGTCGTGTCGTACGGCCCCTGGAGCCCCGTCTACGTTCACCTGAACCCACCGATCGCCAACTCGACGCTGAGGCCGTTCTGGATGGCCTCGGACTCCTATGCGAACCAGGCAACGGCGTTCAAGCTGATGCCCGGGCTCTCGTACGCCGGGAACACGGGGAGCGCAGACGCGTTCAACCCCGCGACCCCGCGCGAGCTCTACCGCGTGTACGTCAGCACCGACGTGGACTGCGTGAACATCGTCTACCGGGGCTCAGTCGTCGGCTCGCCGGCCTGGGCGCCGCGCACGACCGCCGGCCTGGTCCTGCCGACTGACGCCCCTGGCCTAGCGCTCGCCCGAACCGGCTGGATCCTGAGCGACGGCAAGAACGGGAAGACGTTCGCCGTCGACAACGCGTCGGTCACGGAGAACGAGGCCGTCCAGGTGGCCAAGTCCGAAACGGCCGGCGGTGGCAGCAGCACGCCGACGGAGGAGGACAAGGTCGAGGCGGCGTCCCTCGCACCGCCCCAGGTCGACCTCTGGGACAACGGCTGGCCCGAGAACCGCTACTACTGGACGGTCGTCCCGGTCCGCACGCACGGCACTCCGTCCGATCCGACGGCCGTCGAGTACCAGGACACGGAGCTGCCGCAGGACGCCTGCGCCTCGGGCCGCGTCTTCACCTTCGGCAAGGTGAGCGAGGCGGTCACGACGACCGCCGGCGCGGCGCCGTACGTCTCCGGGCTGAGCACGAACGGGAAGCTCTTCACTGCGGGCCGCGCGAAGCCCGCCGTGTACGGCACACCGCTCGTCGCCTGGAAGCCGGCGCTCGGCGCCGACAGCTACGAGGTGCAGTGGAGCAAGAAGGCCTATCCGTGGACGAAGGTCGGATCGCTCGAGACGCCGTCGACCTCGGCCACCCTCCCGCTCGCCCCCGGCCGATGGTTCTACCGCGTGCGCGGCATCTCGCTGGCGCTCCCCCTCGGCGGACGGCAGATGTCCTGGTCCGACCCGACCGCAATCCGGGTCGCCAGGCCGACGTTCAAGATCGTCAGGCGCTGAGCTCGAGGCTCGCCGGCTCCGCGGCGAGGTCCTGGCCGTGAGACGGCCCGTAAGCAAAGCCCAACGAAGGGCGGCCAGAACGCTCACGAAGCACGGAGTAGCGTCGCTCCAGGCCCAGCGGAAGCCCGAGCAGCCGATTTCCGTGCTCCGAAGGACGAACACCCGGCCTTCGGTCGGACGCCGACTTCCGCTGGGAATCTCTCGAGCCCCCGGCGAGCGGCGGCGCCTTGGGGGAAGGTGGGCCGCTCGGGGCCTGCTAGTCGAGAATCGCCGCGACGCCCTCTGCGAGCGTCCGCTCGATCGGCAGCAGCCGATCGAGCCCGGTGAGCTCGAGCGTGCGCAGGATCCGACGGTCACTCGCGACGACCACGAGTCGGCCGCCCAGCGCCCGGAGGCGTGTGTGCGTGCGCAGGAGCACGCTCAGTGTCGTGGAGTCGATGAAGCTCACGTCGGCGAGGTCGACGACCGCGCTCGTGCAGCCGAGAGCCATCACTCCGTCCAGTGCGCGTTCGAGCTCTGGCGCCGTGTGGAGGTCCACCTCGCCGGTGAGACTGACGACGAAGGCGTTGCCGTCCACCTCGGCCGTCGTGACACTGAAATCGATTACCGACACGAAGCACGGACGGTAGCCGTGGAACCCTGAGCGTTGGCCCTACGGGTTCGTGGAAGTTCGCTCACACAGTGGCAAGCTTGTACCCGATGCCGCGGACGGTGACGATCCGCTCCGGGTTCGAGGGATCCTGCTCCAGCTTCTGCCGCAGGTTCGAGATGTGGATGTCGCAGGCGCGCTGGTCGCCGACATAGTCGCTGTCCCAGAGGTGCTGCATGATCTCCCGTCGGCTGAAGACGCGCTCCGGTTCCTCCGCGAGGAGCAGTAGGAGCTTGAACTCGGACGGCGTCAGCCGCTTCGGCTCGCCGTCGATCCGGGCTTCGTGGCGGAGGGGGTCGAGCTCCAGCGACCCTACGCGCAACGTCCCGCCCCGGCCGCTCCGGTCGAGCTCGCGGCGCCGGAGGATGGCGCGGATCCTGCCGACCAGCTCGGCCATCGAGAATGGCTTTGTGATGTAGTCGTCGGCCCCGATCTCGAGGCCGAGCACCCGGTCGAGCTCGGCGCCGCGGGCGGTCAGCATCACGATCGGCAGCGCACTCTGAGCCCGAACCCGCCGGCAGACCTCCGAGCCGGACATTCCGGGGAGCATCAGGTCGAGCACCATCACGTCGTGGTCGTTCTCCAGCGCCGCTTCGAGCGCTGTCTCGCCGTCGGCGACGGCGTCCACCTCGAAGCCCTCGTTGCGTAGCGCGTACTCGACGGCGTCGCGGATCGCCGGCTCGTCGTCGACGAGGAGGACCCGGTTCAACTGTCGACCAACCGCGCCGCGCCTGGAACCCTCAGCCGCACCGTCGTCCCCTCGCCGAGGGTCGAGTCCAGCTCGAGCTCACCGTCGAGGGCATCCGCCACCGCGCGGACGATCGCCAGTCCGAGCCCGAAGCCCGATGTGCCGTCGCCGTCGGCGCGATAGAACCGCTGGAAGACCTTCGCGCGCTCCGGCGCCGAGATGCCAGGGCCGGTATCCGCGACCGTGAACTCCACGAAACGGTCGGCGAGGACCTGAGCGCCCAGGGCGATCTTCCCCTTTCTCGTTTGCTTGGCTGCGTTCTCGGCGAGATTGATGAGTGCCTGTTCCACAAGCTCGCGGTTCGTAAGCATCGCCAGGTCGGCGTCGCAAGCGACCTCCACGTCGACACCATCCGCGAGCTTCAGGCCGTCCGCGGTCTCCTCCAGCAGCGCGCACAGCCCGACGAGCTCGTCGCGTGGCGCTTCGAGCCCGATCTGGCTCCGCGCGAGGATCAGCAGCGCCCGCGCGAGTCGCGCCAAGCGGTCCGACTCGCGTTCGATGTGGGTGAGGAAGACGTCGCGCTCGGGGCCGTCCTTCGCGCCCGCCTGCAGGACCTCGACGGCGCTGACGATCGCAGCGAGCGGGCTCTGGAGCTCGTGGGCAGCGTTCGTAACGAAGTCGCGCTCGGCTTGCTCGGCCCGCTCCCTGGCCGTCACGTCACGGACTACGGCGAGCGCGCCGATCCTCTCGCCCAAAGCGGACGTGACCGGCGCCGTGCTCAGCTCGAGCAAGGCGGGCTCCCCGTCGAGCTCGACCTCGTAGATCTCGCCGCTGACGATCTCGCCGCTCGCAAGCGTTCGGCCGATCGGCCGTTCGTCGGCCTCGACGACCGTCCCGTCGAGGCGAACGAGGTCCACCTCTTGCCAGGCGCGGAAGACGTCCTCCCCCTGGCCGGGTCCGAGCCCGAGGAGCCGCAGGGCCGCGTCATTGATCAGCATCGGCCGCCTCTCGGTGTCGATCACAAAGAGGGCGGCCGGGATGTTCTCGATCACGGCTTCGAGCAGTGTGCGCTGGTCCTGGAGGGCTGCGGTTCGAACGAGGACCCGCTCCTCGTACTCGCTGGCGAGTCGGCGCTCGTGTTGCGCGTGGGCGTACTGCTCCGAAACGTCCTCGATCACCCAGCGAAGGCGCACCATCTCCCGATCCGCGAGCGCCGCTGCCACCGTCACCTGCGCCGCGATCCGGGCGCCGTCCCGGCCGTGGAACTCGGCGATCCAGCGTTGCGCGGCAGCGCCCTCTGCGGCTTGCGTGATGCGGTCGCGGAAGGAACGGCGCTCCTCGAGCGGCACGAACACGGTCAGCGGCTTGCCGATCAGCAGCTGCGGCTTGGTCATCCAGAGCCCGGCGGCAGCGGCATTGGCCTCGACGATCACTCCGGCCGAGTCGGTGACGAGCGACGCAACGGTTGTGAGCTCGAACAGCTCGTCGTACCGCGCGCGCTCGAATTCGAGCGCGCGGCGCGCCGCCTCCAGCCGCTCGACCGACTGTTCGGCGCTCACTCGAACCCGTCGGTCGCGTCGGCGTCCCGCATCACGAGGATGACGCCGCGGATCTCCTCGTCGGGCGTCGTGAGCGGCGACGCGTCGACGCGGCACCGGATCCTGCGACCACGCCGGTTGATCGCGTCGAAGGTGCCCTCGGTTTCCTCGGTCGTGCCCGCGAGCGCGGCCCGAAGCAGCGGCATCACCTCGTCGAGCGACAGCCCGATGTCGAGATTCATCACGTGCTGGCCGTGTACCTCATCTGCCGCGAGTCCCCAAAGCTCGCGGGCCTCGTCGTTCCACGCTTGGATCCGAAACTCGCGATCGGTGACGACGATGCCCGCACCGAGGCTCCCGAGAATGGACTCCAGAAACGAGTTGACCTCGTCGAGCTCCTCGGACCTGTCACGCAGCTCGTCGTTGATCGTGTGGAGCTCCTCGTTTGTCGACTGCAGCTCTTCGTTCATCGTCTCGAGCTCCTCGTTCGTCGACTGGAGCTCCTCGTTCGTCGTCTCCAGCTCCTCGTTCGTCGACTGGAGCTCCTCGTTCGTCGTCTCGAGCTCCTCTGCTGTCGACTGGAGCTCCTCGTAGGCCGTTTCGAGACGCTCCTTCGAGTGCTCCAGCGACTCGCGGAGCGTCCGGTACCGCGTCGTCTCCGTGAAAGCGATCCCGACCCCGACCATCTCGCCGTCGGGCGCAAGCAGGGGGCTCACCTGGACGTCGAACCACCGCGAGTCACCGCCGACCGACCACTGCACGTCCCGGACGGCGACGGTGTGGTGCGCCGCGTAGACCTCGTCGATCCGGGAGCGCAGCTCGACGGGCCGGTACGAGATCTCGAGGTCTTGGAGCGGCCGGCCGAGATCGGACAGCGCGATGGCGAACAGCGCGCGCGCCTGAACGTTCGCCGAGACGAGCGTGCCCTGTCGGTCGACGACGAGCTGCGCCACCGGGCCCGACTCGAAGGTCGCCTGCCGGATCCGAAGCTCGTCGACCTCGACGGTCGTCCGCCCGGCCTCGCGCCTCGTCAGCTCCCGAAGCCCTTCCCGAAACTCGGCGACGTGGGTCTTCGAGAAGACGCGGCGCCTCAGGTCGACGGGCTCGAAGAGATTCGACCGCGTGAGCAGCGCCTCCGAGCGCCCGAGGAAGAGCAGCCCGTCCCGGTTCAGCGCGAAGTGGAAGTTGGCCAGGATCTTCGACTGGGATTCCGGGGCGAAGTACATGAGCGTGTTTCGCGCGGCGATCAGGTCGACTCGCGAGATCGGCGGGTCGGTGAGCAGGTCGTTCCGGCCGAAGACGACGTTGCGACGCAGGTCGACGTTGATCGCGTAACGGCCGTTCTGTGGCTCGAAGTACCGCTCGCGCGACTCCTCGGGCACATTCTCGAGCGCCGATCTGGAGTAGCGCGCGTGCCTTGCGCCGGCGAGGGCGTCGTCGTCGATGTCGGTCGCGTAGATCTTCACGCGCTCCTTGAACGTTTCCTCGCCGAGGGCATCCGCGAAGAGGATCGCCAGGCTGTACGCCTCCTCGCCGGTGGCGCAGCCCGCCGACCAGACTCGGATCGGCCCGCCGTCCGTCGAGTCGAGGATCCTCGGGACGATCGATTCCGCGAGCAGCTTCCAAGCGGGCGGGTCGCGGAAGAATGCCGTGACGTTGATCAGGATGGTGTTGAAGAGCTCCGCGAACTCGCCGGCGTTCGCCTCGAGGTAGTCGCGATAGTCGGCATAGGACGTGATACCCACGCCATGCATCCGGTGCGCCACGCGGCGCCGGAGACTCGGCCGTTTGTAGCCGGTGAAGTCAAAGGCGCGGGCGTCGCGGATGAAGCCCAGCAGCTCTTCGAATTCCTCGTCCGTCCCCAGCTCGGTCGGACCGACCCCTGTGGCCTCGGTCAAGACGCGTGGGCCTCCTCGTCAGTCGGCACTGGGAGCTCGAAGGCGAGCACCGCCTCGCGCACGAGCTCGCTCTGGCGGTGGGCGTTCTCGCCCTCCCGCTCGTAGCGCTCTGCCGAGATGTCGTGGCCGCCGGATCGAAGACGGCTCGCCAGCCGCCGTGAGAAGTCGGCCTTCTCGACCAGCGCGGTCACCGCCGTCCACAGCGCGGCCTCGAGCGAGACCGCCTTCTCGTAGCGGTACGCATCCTCGGTGTAGCTGTGACCGACGCGACAACGAAGCTTGGCGACTCCGTGCTCCTCGATCTCCCACAGGGTGCCGTTGCATTCGGGGCAGGTGTACGGGGTGACCTCGCCGTAGCTCCGGTTTGCTTCCGTGACGGCCTGGGGCTCCATCTGTGTCGGATCCGCATCCATTCGGTTCTCCTCCCGGCTCGATTGTGCCTCGTTCTCGGCCGGAGCGCGATCGAGCTCCGCGAGCAGCTCTGCGAGCTCGTCGAGGGGCACAACGTGGTCGGGCCGAGCCGCCTCGATTGCGCTCATGGGCATCGCCGGGTGCAGGGCGTCTGACGGCTCCTGGACGATCGCCACTCCGCCCGCCTGCTTGATCCTCGCCAGTCCGATCGCGCCGTCGTCGAGTGCTCCGGACAGGACTACTCCGATCACTCCGGGGCCGTACTGCGCGGCAGCTGAACGGAACAGCGGGTCGACGGCCGGCCGGTAGCCGTTCTCGCGCGGCCCGCGATTCACGACGACGTGTGACCGGCCACCGACGAGCAGGTGGGCATCGGGCGGCGCGATCGTGAACTGGCCGGCGACGATCGGGTCGCCGTCTCGGGCGTGGACGGCGGGAAGCGCCCCTCGACGCGAGAGGATCTCGGGCAGGAAGCTGACCGTCGGCGGGACGTGCAGGACGACGAGGATCGGCAGATCGAAATCTTCGGGAAGGAGTGAGGCCAGCCGACCCAGGGCTTCGACACCGCCGGCGGACGCACCGACCACAACGACACGTGCCCGCCCGGCGTGGTCTGGCTTGCCCATCCGATCATCCTTCCCCCAAGGGTTGATTCACACCCTACTCCTGCGCTAGTACTGCGGCCGTGGACGACCAGGGTCGCCGCATCGGGCAGAACGAGGTCCTCTTCCGGGAGGTGAACGAGCGGCTGCGCGAGCTCGGCGAAGGGTTCAGCCTCGTTGCCGAGCAGGCCGACTTCGTCTGCGAGTGCGGCTCGAGCTCCTGCACCGAGCAGATCCGGATGACGCTCGCGGAGTACGAGACCGTGCGCCGTGACCCCAAGCGCTTTTTCGTGCGTCC
>DASTHD010000192.1:0-11402 GCA_035605555.1 Gaiellaceae bacterium | reverse complement strand
TCGTCGTCTCCGCGTCGAGCGGTGCCTGCCGGAACTCCTCGACGATCCCCGCTGCCGCCGCCGCGCGGGCCGTCTTCGTTCCCGTGAGTGAGCGGACGATGACCTCCTTGTCGACGAGATCGGTCATGCGAGGCAGCCACTTGGCAAGAAGCGGCGCCGCACGCTCGCCGTCGAAGGTGGTCGCGGCAACGGACGAGAAGATGCCGAGGTCACGTGCTCAGCGCCGCGGCGAGGCGCTCGACGTCGTCGTCGCTCGTCCACCAGCCGCACGAAGCACGCAGCAGCCCTGCCTTCGGGAGGTCGCGGATGACGACGCCCCCTTCGTAAAGGCGCTTCACGACCTCCGCCGTGTCCCCTTCGTGGCGCCACGCTACGAGGTTCGCCTGCCCGGGCTCCGTGACGACGCGGTGGCCGGCGTCGAGCAATCGCTCGCGGCAGCGCTCCGAGATCTCGCGGGAGCGCTCGAAGCGCCACTCCGGCGCCAACTCGAGCGCCGCCTCCAGCCCCGCGATGAAGGCCGCGGGGATCCAGCTCAGGTCGAACCTCCTTGCGCCCTCGCGTGGGACAAACGATCCGTCCTCGTCGTAGGACTGCTGCGCGAAGTAGCTCGGGCCCGCGACCCGCAGTCGCTCCGGATCCTTGATGTAGAGCCCGCCGGTCGGGGTCGGGCCGCAGAGCCACTTCTGGCCGGAGACGGTGTAGAAGTCGAACGGCGACACGTCCACGGGAATGGCGCCTACCGACTGGGCGCCGTCGACGAGCAGCGGGACGGACAGCGCTTCCTGCAGCTCCTCCACCGGGATCACGTGCCCGTTCAGCCACAGCACGTGGGAGAGCGCTACCAGCCGCGTCCGCGGCCCCACCTCGGCGAGGATCGCGTCGAGCGCCTCCGCCGCCGGCCGCTCCTTGACCCGCGCGACGCGAACCCGTGCACCCGATGCATGCAGCGGGCCGAGCAGGCCGTAGTGCTCGGCGTCAGTCGTGACGATGTCGTCCTCCGGGGTGAGCGCGAGTCCTGCCAACACGACTCGGCAGCCCTCGGAGGTGGACGTGGCAAGCGAGATGTGGTCCGGCGCGACGCCGACGTGCGCGCCGAGCACGCCTCGCAGGTGTTCCCGCTGCTCGACGACCCGGTTGAAGGCGTCGTGGCTCCCGCGGGGGCCGAGCTCCTCCCGCTCGGCCTCCACCACGGCCTCGTAGGTCCTCCGCGCCATCGGCCCCACCGAGCCGGCGTTCAGGTACGCGTAGCGCTCGAGCACCGGAAAGGCGGCGCGTGCCTCCTCGAAGGTCATCCGACCCGGACTTCTACCGGTGCGTGGTCCGAGAGAACGAGCCCGTCGAGCGTCCGCCGCTCGATCGGCCACCTGTCGTACTCGCTCGCGGCCGCGCCGCGAACGAGGACGTGATCGACCCCCGGCCCGGCCGCCGAGAAGCCGGCCAGGCGCCCGAACACCTCCGACCGCCTCGTGTCCACGTTCAGGTCGCCGGCCAGCATGCAGAGGTCGTCGCCGCCGAGACGCGCCGCCCACTCCGCCGCGCGCTCGACCTCCGCCTCCGTGATCCGCACGTCACCGGCGTGACTCGCGTGGAGGTTTACGAGCACTGCACCGCCTTCGAGCCGGACCGCCTGCGCCTGCCGCCGCTCCTTGGCCCAGGCGAGCGCCGCGAGTGTGGACAGCCGGAGCCGTCGCGCCGTCCGGAACCGGAACCAGAGCGGGTTCAGCGTCAGCACGTGCCGGGCCAGGATCGTGCGCCGCACGAGGATCGCGTTCGCCTGGCCCTCGAACCCCGAGCGGAAGAACCCCGGATGGAGATCGGTGATGTGCCGTCCGATCTCCGTCGTGATGGGCAGCGGCCCCATCATCGGCCGCTCGGCGACGACGCCGAACACGTTCATCCCGCTCCACTCGGGGAGTCGTGAGAGCGCCCACGGCGGCACCTCCTGCAGGCAGACGGCGTCCGGCTCCCCCTCGGTCACCAGGCGGATCATCTGCTCCACGTAGCGCGTGCGCCCCGGCGGCCATGTGTTTCCGTGGAAGAGATTCCAGGTCCGGACGACCACCGGGGTAGCCTAGGCCGCCCATGGCGAGCCGCTTTTCGGAGCTCATCGAGCGGCAGCTCGACCTCTTCGAGCAGGAGGACGCCGACTTCCTGGCCCGTGTGGACGAGGCCGAACGGGACTACGACCGGGCCGACCGGGGAGACGCCGAGGAAGCGTTCGGGCGGTTCCAGGAGCTCGTCGAGTTCGGCACCGAGACGCTCGCGGAGATGCGCGACGCCTATGCCTCGACGCTGGACGAGGACGCCGCGGGCGACTACGTCGCCGCCTTCAACGACCTGGTGCACCGGCGCCTCCCCCGCTTCGCGCTCGAGATCGACGAGCTCTAACCTCGGGCCGGCCGCTGTCGCGGCTATCCCTCAGCCTGCTCCTTCTCGGGATGGCCAGGGGTGACGGCCCGCCGCGCAGGTTCGTCGACGAGGTTGAGCACACGCATGCCATGCGTGAAGACGTTCGCACCGCCGAGCCAGCCGCCGATCGTCAGCAGCACGAAACCGATCAACGTCAGGATCAGGCTTGCCGCCCCGACCTCGGCGTCGACATAGTCGCCATGGCCGACGATCGCGGCGATCAGAAAGAACACCGTCGCCGTGACCATCGCCAGCAGGTGCGCAGTCGCCGTCCGCCAGAGCGGCGTTCCACGGCTGATCGTGAGCCAGTCCGCGAGGCCCGTCAGCGCCGTCGGCACGGTGACGATCAGGCCGGCGACGAGCAGGAGCCACCACCCGTGCGCCAGGTTCTCCTCGCTGACGCCGAGCGCCGAAAGGACGGCAAACGCCGTCGCGCCGGTGTACAGGCCGACCGTGACGTCGGTGAGGGGCGGGTGGAGTGGATGGCCCGGGAAGCCTCGTACGAGATAGCTGATCTTCATCTCGCTCCTTTGTGTCTGGAACCGCGGGATTGTTTACCTCCGAGATACCCGCGACCCTTCCGCCAGGTAACCAGAGCGTGCCCAAGCATCTGCCGGAATGGCGCTAGCGGTGCCCGAAGTGGTGCGCGGGCGGTAGCGCGGAGCCGAGCTCCGGGACGTCCGCGACCTTTCGTGCGAGGGGGCCGAGCGTCTCGAGCTCCCGCACGAGGACGTTCTGGTTTCGGTCGTGGCGCTCGAACCGCCCCCGGGCGAGGATCAGCGGCTCGCCGCGGACGATCGCACGATGCCGGTCGTAGACCTGCGGCGGGACGATCAGGTTCATCTGCCCGAACTCGTCCTCGAGCAGCATGAAGACGACGCCGTTCGCCGTGGACGGGCGCTGCCGGGCCACCGCCATCCCCGCCACGGCCACCTGGGCCCGGTCCGGTGTCAGACACAGGTCGTGGCTCGAGAGGACATGGTCGGGGAGGTGCGGGCGGAGGAGCTCGAGCGGGTGGATGCCGACGGTGAGGCTCGTCGTGCGGTAGTCGGTCAGCATCCGCTCCCACTCCGTCGGCTCCGGGAGCTTCGGCGTCTCGACCGTCGGATCCAGCGGCAGGGCGAGCTGGCGCGCCTCGCCGGCCGACCCCGGCACCGACGCGCACCGCGGCGCAAGCCCCGCCTCCCAGAGCAGCGGCCGCGGCTCCGCGCCGAACTCGGCGCACGCCCCGCTCGAGATCAGCGCCTCGAGCCCCTCGCGCCGGAGCGGCGCGCGCTGGACGAGGTCGCGCAGCGACCGGAACCGGCCGCCGCGCTCGCGTTCCGCCACCAGCGCCGCGGCGTCGTCGTCCCCCACCGAGGTCACGTACTCGATCCCGATTCGGACCTTCCCGTCCCGCACCACGCATTTCGCCTCGCTGAGGTTGACGTCGGGCGGAAGCACCTCCACCCCACGCCGCTGCGCGTCCCTGACGAGCGTCGCCGGTGGGTAGAAGCCCATCGGCTGCGCGTTGAGGAGCGCGGCGAGGAACTCAGCCGGGTAGCGGCAGCGCAGCCACTGCGACTGGTAGGCGAGGAGGCCGAAGGCCGCGGCGTGCGACTTCGGGAAGCCGAAGCCCGAGAAGCCGACGAGCTTGTCGTAGATCTCGTTCGCGAGCGTCGCGTCGACGCCGTTCCCGGCGGCGCCCTCGACGAAGCGCTCCCGGTACGCCTCGATCGCCGCCTCGCTGCGCTTCCGGCTCATCGCGCGGCGCAGCCCCTCAGCCTCCCCCACGCTGAACCCCGACAGCGCCATCGCCACCTCCAGCACCTGGTCCTGGAAGACGACGACGCCGAGCGTGTCGCGCAGCGGCTCCGCGAGCAGCGGGTGGTCGGCGGGCGGCACGAAGTCCGGGTCTTCCCGCAGCGCCTGGCGGTGCGCGATGTACGGGTGCACCGCCTTCCCCTGGATCGGCCCGGGCCGCACGAGCGCGACCTGCACCATGAGGTCCTCGAGCGTCTCCGGCCGGGTGCGCAGGATGCTCTGCATCTGCGCGCGGCTCTCGATCTGGAACGCGCCGACGGTGTCCGCCTGCTGGATCTGCGCGAACGTCTCCGGGTCCTGGAGCGGGATCCGCGACAGGTCGATCGTCTCTCCGCGGAGACGGGCGATCTGGTCGACGCACTCCTCGACCGCGGAGAGCATCCCGAGCCCGAGCAGGTCGATCTTGAGGAAGCCCGCGTCGGCGCAGGAGTCCTTGTCCCACTGGCAGAGCTGACGGCCGGCCATCGCCGCCGGCTGGACGGGGACGAGCTCGACGAGCGGCCGCGAGGAGATCACCATGCCGCCGGGATGCTGCGAGATGTGGCGCGGCAGACCGGAGATCTCGCGCGTCAGCTCCGCGAATGCGAGCCACCGCGGCGACGATGCCTTGTCCTCCCAGCCGGGCACGAGCCTGAGCTCCTCGCCGACCCGCTTGGCGTTCCAGCCGTCCGAGACGCGCGCCAGCCGCTCGAGCTCGCCGTAGGGCAGCCCGAGGGCCTTGCCGAGATCCCGGATCGCACCGCGCGAGCGGTAGGTGGAGAAGCTCGCGACGAGCGCGGCGTGTTCGCGGCCGTACCGCTCGGTGACGGCCACGATCAGCTTCTCGCGGATGTCGCGCGGGAAGTCGAGGTCGATGTCGGGGACGGCATCGAGCTCGCGGTTGATGAACCGCCCGAGCGAGAGGCCCGCGTGGACGGGATCGACGTGCGAGAGCCCCGTCAGATAGCAGACGATCGACCCGACGGAGCTCCCTCGCCCCCGCCCCGGCGGGAGCGAGTTGCGCGGCGAGTCGCGGCCCCGCACCTCCACTGCGACGTCCCGCGCGAGCTCCAGGACCTCGTGGTGGAGCAGGAAGAACCCCGCCAGGCCGAGCTCGTCTATCAGCCTCAGCTCCTCGTCGAGGCGGGCGCGGGCCTTGTGCTTGTGGCCGTTGGCGTCGCTGTAGCGGTGGTCGAACGCCCGATTGCAGACGGCGGCGAGCTGCGTGATCGCCAGCTCCTCGCGGTCCGAGAAATCCGGGTACCGGTAGCCGAGCTCCTGGGTCAAGTCGAACGAGCAGCGCTCGGCGATCGCCGCGCTTCGCTCCACGGCGTCCCGGTCGAGCGGGAAGCGCTCCGGTAGCTCATCGGGCCCGCGGAGGACCGCCTCGTGGTTCCCGCGCCGCTCGGGCTCGGAGCCCTCGAGCGACGTGCGATGCCGGATCGCGACGAGGGCGTCCTGGAGCAGCGCCCGGGCGGGGCTGTGCGCGTGGACGTCGCCCGTGACCACGGTGTCGACCTTCAGCGCTTCGGCGAGGTCGCGGAGCCCGGCGTTCCGTCGGACGTCGCCGCGCTCGAACGGCCGCTGTAACTCGACGAAGAACCGGTCGCGCCCGAACGCCCGTGCCAGGCTCGCCGTCGCGTTCGGGTTGCGAACCGCGAGCCCGTGACGTGCGCAGCCCGAGAGACAGACCAGCCCCTCGTTCAGCTCTTCGAGAAGCGGCCGGTCGAGCGCGGGATCCAGCGGCGGCTCACCCTCCTTCGGCCGGGTGTGCGCATGCGCGGCGGTGAGGAGCCGGCAGAGGTTCGAGTATCCCTGCTGGCTCTCGACGAGGAGCGTCACGTGAGAGCCGTCCCCGAGCGTGACCTCCGCTCCGGTGATCGGCCGGACGCCGAACGCCTTCGCGGCGTGCGCGAACTCGAGCGAGCCGAAGACGCCGTCGTGGTCGGTGAGCGCAAGCGCCTCGTATCCGAGCTCCGCCGCCCGCACCGCCAGCTCCTCGGGCAGCGAGGCGCCGTCGAGGAACGAGTAGGCGGAGTGCGCGTGGAGTTCGACGTATGCCATCGGCGAACATATGTTCGCCCTGCATGGTCGCGCAGTCAAGCGCCTACGACCACTACGCTCCGCAGCGATGGCCGACGGCGTCGTTCTCGGGCCCGGCGAGGGCGAGCGGCTCAACGACCGGATCGTGGTGAAGCTCGAGACCGACCAGATCTCGGTCAACGAGGTCGACGTCGGGCCGGAGTTCCAGGGTCCGGGGCCGCACTTTCACAATGAACACGTCGATGCGTTCTTCGTGCTCGAGGGCGCGCTCGAGTTCATCAACGGCGCCGAGAAGGTGCGCGCCGAAGCCGGGACGACGGTCGCCGTCCCGCCGGGCATCGTCCACGGCTTCACGAACGCGGGCCCCGGGCGCGCCCGCTACCTGAACATCCACGCGCCCGACTCCGAGTTCATTGAGTACCTCCGCCACGCCGTCAGCGGCGGTACCCACGCGTGGGACAACGTGGACGTCGAGGAGCCGTCAGGGCCGGCGGACGCGATCATCGCCGGGCCGGAGGGCGGCGAGCGGCTCGTACGGCCCTCCGGGGTGACGAACACGATCAAGGCCGAGACCGAGCAGCTCTCGCTCTTCATCCTCGAGTTCGACGAGCGGTGGGAGGGCGTCGACCCGCACCACCACGAAGACCACGTCGACTCCTTCTACGTCCTCGACGGCGAGGTCGAGTTCCAGTTCGGGGACGAGACGGTGCGGGTGGGACCGGGCGTCTACGTCGCGGCGCCGATCGCCGTCACGCACGGCTTCCGCCCGATCGGGCCGGCACGGATGCTGAACATCCACGCGCCTGACGCCGGTTTTGCGGGTCGCGCCCGCGGGCGGTAGTCACCCCTCCTAGGCGCCGCGCTGGCTGAACCACCGGCCGTGCTCGTCGTCGTGGAAGACGACGACGTTCTGGCCGCTCGCGAGCACGACGTCGAAGTACCGACGGTTGACCGGATCCTCCGTCCACCAGCGGTCGACGACGCGCCACTCCTCCCGGATCACCTCGACCGCGAGCCGGTTGACGAGTCGCGGGGCCCCGTCCGGCTGTGGCTCGACCAGGGCGGCGCGCGGCTCATTGAGGCGACCTACTCGTCCCGCGGAACGAAGAGCGCTCGAGCTTCCGGAATCCGTGACCATGGTGCGACCTCGACGACGCTCGCGACCGCTCCGCCGCCGGTTGCGGCCTTCACCTGGCGCAACCCGTCTCGGAGGCGGGTCTGGAGCTCAGCTCCTTCCGGCCTGACGAGCTCGAGCTGACGTCCGGTTTCATCGCTCAGCTCGACGAAGTCGAGCCGGAGCGCCAGGACCGGCGCCGGCAGGTCGTTCAGCTTCGGAGCGAGGGCGATCCGGATGCGCTCGGCGTCGCCGGCCGGATCGCGGAAGGTGAGCGTCCGCCGCCAGGAGGCTCCGCCGACGAGGCGGGCCGAGAGTGCGACCTTCCGGACGAACCGGTCGGCGCGCTCCTCCCGCGCGAGAGCAGACTCGATCAGGGTGGCGAGCGCCCGGCGAAGCGTGAACTCGTTGCCGACCGCCTCCGGGAACTCGAGCGCCTCCGAGACCTCGGCGGGCGGGCGGCGACCGCGGATGCGGCCCCGCCTCCCTCCTCTCGCCTGGCCCCAGGCGCTGCGGCCGTCCGGTCCCAGTCGTTCGGCCACGGCAGCGCCCGGTAGCCCGGCAAGCTGTCCAACACGTTTCACGCCGAGCGCCTCCAGCTCCTCACGGCGGCGCTCGTCTAGCCCGAGCAGGCGGAGCGGAAGCGGGGCGAGGAAGTCCTCGGTGCGCTCGTCGGCGACGATCAGCACCTGGCCTGGGCGCGCGACGTTGGCTGCCGCGAGGGCGGCGAAGCGGCGGGCGGCCGCGCCAACGCGCGCGTCCCAGTGTGAGCCGACCGCTGCGAGGGCGCGCTCGAGCGCCGCCTCGAGGCCGCCGTACAGGCGCTCCACCCCGCGCGTGTCGAAATAGGCGGTGCCGAGCTGGGCGGACTCGACTGCGAAGCCGGTGTCCTCCAGCCTGCGGACGATCTCGTCCCAGGCCTGCTCGGCGCCGGCCGGGTCGGGCTCGACGAGGACGAGCTTCGGGCAGGTGGCGAGTGCCTCCCCCATCCGCATCCCAGGCCGGACGCCCACCTGGTGCGCGGCCGCGGTGACGGGCCCGATCAGCGGCTCGGCGCCTTCGGGCGGCGCGAGCGCGACGGGCTCGAGCATGAGGCTCGGCCGCCTGCGGAGCGCCGCGCGAAGCTCGTAGCCGGGGATGGAGAGGCAGGCGATCATGACCGAACAGGTGTTCTATCACGAACATGTGTTCGATGTCAAGATCCAGGAACCACGAGGTGTACGCTCACCTGAGCATGCTGCGCGAATGGCTCGACAAGCTGCTCGGCCGCGACTCCGCCGAGGACGACGCCGAAGAAGCGCGCTCCGAGGCCGCGATCAACACGGACCGCGTCGACGCTGCCTCCAGCCGTGTGATGGGCGTCTACGGCGACATCGGACCGACGGTTCCCGACACCCACTCGCCCGACGACGACCGCTAGCCGGCGACGATCTCGGCGGCCGAGTCGACCATCCGGCTCAAGCGCGGGACGACGTCGACCGTGTTCTCCTGCGCGCAGAAGCGGATGTCGTCCTCGAGGCCCGGCGGGCCGTACGTCCTCGCCAGCAACGCCTCGTGCGCGCTGGAAAATGACCCGGCCATAAGCGCGCACGCCTTCGCTGCGTCGGTGACCTCGCCGCCAAGGAGCTGGACGATCCGGCCCGCGCAGTAGGCGTCATCGAGCGCGAACCGCCCCTGGAAGCCGGCGCAGACGATCACGCAGTCGTCCCGCACCGCGCCCGCCACGGCAGCGAGATTGAGCAGCGACCCGACCAGCACCTCGTCGCACGCGGCGGCCGCTGCCAGCACCGCCTTCGTCCCGTTCGTCGTGGAGTAGATCAGCGTCTCGCCCCGCGGCTCGAGCACCTCACGGGGCGAGGCGCCGATGTCGAAGCCTTCGATCCGGACGGCGTTCCGCTCGCCGCCGAGGAGCCCCTCCCCCAGGCGCTCCCGCAGCGCCAGCGCATCCTCGACCTCGCGGCAGCAGTAGACCCGCCGGTACCCACTCGCGAGCGCCTGGGCGATCGTCGACGAGGCGCGCAGAACGTCGACGATGACCGCGATCCGCCCCTCGAGCGCCTCCTCCGGCGTGAAAGCGACGTGTACCCGCACGACATCTACGCTACCCAGGCTCGTGGCCGAACCCATGCGTTGCTACCGCCACCCGGACCGGGAGACGATGGTCTCCTGCTCCGAGTGCGGGCGCCCGATCTGTGGCGACTGCATGACCTTTGCGCCGGTCGGGATCCGCTGCCCCGAACACGCCGGGCAGGCGCAGGGCACCGCGCGGGTCTCGCGCGGGATCCGCCGCGCGAGCTTCGAGGGCGGGGGCGCGCTCGTCACGAAGACGCTCATCGCGTTCAACGTGGCGATCTACCTGCTCGAGCTCGCCGCCGGTGGGACCATCAACGGCACGAGCAACCGGATCTACGAGCACGGCGCGCTCTTCGGTCCGCTCGTCGCCGCCGGCGACTGGTGGCGTCTCTTCACCGCCGCCTTTCTCCACTACGGGCCGATCCACCTCGCGTTCAACATGCTCGCGCTCTGGTTCTTCGGTTCGCCCGTCGAGACGGTGCTCGGCCGTGGCCGTTTCCTGCTCCTGTACGTCGTCTCCGGCCTCGCCGGCTCCGCCGGCGCGCTCCTTATCTCCCCGAACGCGGTCACGGTGGGCGCCTCCGGCGCGATCTTCGGGATCCTCGGCGCGGCGTTCGTCCTGGAACGCCAAGGGACCCACGTCCTCGGCGGCGGGGCTCTCGGGATCATCGTGATCAATCTCGTCTTCACCTTCGCGATTCCCGGGATCTCCTACGGCGGCCATCTGGGCGGCCTGGCCGGGGGCGCGCTCGGGATGCTCGCCCTCTCCCGCTTCGGCCGGAGCCATGCCGTCTACGGGCGGCCCGGGCTCGTCGGCATCCTCGGCGTGATCGCGATCGGGGCGATCAGCGTCGCGGTTGCCTACTGGAGCGTCCAGGGCGGCCTGTAGGTTCTGCTCCGTGCGGAGCCTCGAACGTTGGTCGGCTGCGACGGGGGTCGGCTACGTCCTTCTGGCGGTAATCGGCTTCATCTTCGTGCCCGACCCGCCGGCGCCGTCCATCTCCAACGAAGGGCTCCTCGCCTTCTTCGAAGAGAACACGCAGGAGCTCGCGTTCCAGGTCTTCTTCTTCGGACTCGCGACGATCTGCTTCCTCTGGTTCATCGGCACCCTCGCCGGCGCGATGCGTCGGGCCGAGGGCGATCCGGCAGTGAGACTGCACGCGATCGCCATCGCGGGCGGCACCGCCGCGAACGCCGTCTTCGTCGCCGGGATGGTGTGCTGGGCGGCGATGGCCGCGAGCGCCGACACCCTGCTCGACCAGGGCGTCGCCCGCGGGCTCTACGACCTCGGCCGGTACGCGTACACCCTCTCGGGACTGCCGGCCGCGGCGTTCGTTCTGGCCGTGTCTGTCGGCGTGTTGCGGACGGGCTTCCTCCCGGCTGCGGTCGGCTGGGCGGGCGGCCTGCTCACGCTGATCCTGATCGTGGACGTCGGCGGGGCGACGGTCGGCGACAGTGACTCGTTCGGGCCCACCGGCACCTACGGCGTCTTCACGTTCCTGCTGTTCCTGGTCTGGACGTTCGTTACAAGCCTCTTCCTCGTCCAGCGGATCGCGCCGCGCCGGACCGCCCCCGAGGGCTAGAGATTGAGGCCCATAACGGGCAGGATGCGGCCCCACTCGCTCGGCTCGCCGTCGCGCAGGTACCGCCCGCCCATCCGCTCGTAGAAGCCGACCGCGTTGGGCTCCGCCTCCCACTCGAGCGTTCGCGCACCGCGCGCCCTCGCGCGTTCGGCCGCCATGGTGAAGAGCTCGGTGCCGATGCCCTTGCCCATGGCATTCGGTTCGACCCAGAGGTCGTCGAGGACGCAGACCGCCCCGCGCCTGATCAGTGATGCGAAGCCAACCGCCCGTCCCTCCTCGTCGGCGACGAAGAACTCCTTCGCCTCGAGCCCGGAGGCCGAGAAGTCGCCCTGACTGGCCCAACGCCGCACCTGTTCCATCGGGTAGCCCCAGTGTGCCTTCGCGGCGATCGCGATCTC
>DASTHD010000189.1:0-14334 GCA_035605555.1 Gaiellaceae bacterium | reverse complement strand
CCGAACTGGAGGTCGAGGTCGACGAGCGTGACCTTGTTGCCGCTCTCCGCCAGCGAGACCGCCAGGTTGCACGAGGTCAGGGTCTTGCCGGTTCCGCCCTTCGGGCCGAGCACACAGATCATCGGCGCCAGGGCGACGCCGCTGGCGGTCGCGCTGCCCGACCTGCGCGCGACGGCCTTCTGGAGCGTGAAGAGGACGTTCCCGGGCGTTTCCGGCAGCGTCACGATGTCGTCCGCCCCGGCCTCGAAGACGCGGCGGACGAACCCGTTCGGCGAGCTCTCGCAGAGGACGACGACCGGCCGCTCCCGGCGCTGCTTCACGGCGCCATCGATGAAGACGAGCGTGCGCTCGGAGTGGCCGGCGCAGGCGACCACGACAAGATCGGTCGCCGTCTCCTGAAGGGCCGTCCAGCTCTCCTCGAGGCCGTCGACGACCGCGACGATCTGGATGTCCGAGCCCTCCGGCAGGGCGGACTCGATCAGCTGGGGATCGACCCCGGCGTCGAGCGCGACGAGTGTCTTGACGCGGCTCGTCATCATCGGCCTCCGAGCAGCCGGCGAGCCTGGCCGTAGACCGCCACCGGCGGGACGCCGACGAGGAGGCTCTCCGCCGTCGCGATGCCCGGCTTGGTCACCGGAGCCCCGGCGCGGGGCCGCAAGAGAAGCCAGACCTTGCCGTTGTCGACCGCCCAGGCGATCTCGGTCGCCTGGTTGCGGTTGACGCGGAGCACGACGTTCGCCGTCTGGTTCGTCGCCCCTACGCCGGCGCCGGTGTCGGACGGGGCGTCCAGAACGAGCGCGTTCTGCATGATCACCTTCGTCACCGGGCGGCCCTGGCCCATGCCGGCACCGCCGACCACGTTGAAGCCGGCGAGGACGTCGACCCGGTCGCCCGGCTCGACCTGCCCGATCATGCCCCGGGCCGAGTCGACCGGCACGGCGATGGCGCGGTTCTTGCCGACGAGCTTCGCGCCGATCGCATCCGTCGTCCCCGCGAAGTCGGTGACCGTGAGCTGCTGGCCGGGGTAGATGTCCTCGACGGCGACCCGGCCGCGCAGGGTCGAGGGGTCGGTGATTGCGCCGTCTCGCACCTGCTCCTTCGGCGTCGCGTCGCTCTGGAAGAGCCGTTTGACCCCGACGACGTCTCCCGGCATGCCCTTCTCGATCAGTGTCTTCGCGACGAGAACCGGGACCGGCTCGCTGTCGGCGCTGACGCTGCTCCGGTACTGGTTCAGGTAGAGGAGCAGGACGAACGCCGCCATCAGCGCCGCAATGCCCCCGAGAGCGATGGTCCCGCCTCGGGTGGACAGCATTTTCTGCATGACTTGCACTTCGGGACCTCCTAGTCCGTGAGCACCGCGACGCAGGGCTCGAATCCGTTCGGGTCGCAGGGCTGACCGTTCGAACCGCCTTGGTTCAGCGCTGAGACGTACTTGATGAAATGGCCGACGATGTTCCCGGCGTCACCGTTCGGGACCGGGTCGTCGCCGTTGCCTTGACAGGGATTTGAAAAGCCGCCGCCCGAAGCGGTCCAGCCCGTGACATAGAAGGTCGCGAACTTCAGCACGGGGACGGTGCCGCTCCCCGAGCCGCTGAAGGAGCCGTACGGGACGATGAAGACGTCGAGAATGCGTGGGTCGCCCGGGTTGATGTTCGGGAACTGGCTCCAGTGGTTCGGCGCGGTGCAACTCGACGGCTTCTCCGAGCCGAGGACTCGCTGATTCAGGCCGGCCGGCACCTGGTTGGTCGCGCCTCCCGTCTGGATCGCGACGCAGTTCCAGGGCTCGGGTGACGCCCACAGCTCGGTCGGTGTCGCCGGGCACGGGTTGCCGGGGTTCTGCGTGTAGCTCGGCGCACACCCGTAGGCGAGCTCGTCCTTCAGGTTCGTCTTGCTCATTCCCGGCGGGTTGCTCGGCTGGTAGCCGGGCGGCTCGCAGTCGAGCGACTGGTTCTGGCTGCCGCCGACGACGCGCAGCGACACGATCGGGTCGTTGACGCTCGTCGCGTTCTTGAGATCCGGCGTCAGGCCGATCTTGACGACGAGGTCGTGCGTCGTGCCCTGCGCGAACGAGTTCGCCCAGAAATTCCCGTTCTCCCAGACCTGCGCGAGCTTGACCGGGCCCGAGCGGATCGTGTTGGCGCTGAAGACGCGCTGAACCGTCCCGAACGATCCCTCGCACGGATTGTTGTTCTTGTTGGTGCAGGCCTGGCCGTTGATGATCGACCCGTTGCCCTCGACCGCCCACCTGAGCTGCACCGGGAACGGGCCCGAGTTGGTCGGGATCGAGAAGAACCCGAACTGGCCGCTCCCGGTCGTGACGAAACGCTTACTCGGGTTGTCGTAGTTCAGCTCGTGCTCGACCCCGTTGATCGTCGCCCAGACCCTGCCCTTGACCGAGTTCGGGTTGTTGACGCCGAAGTCGACATTGGCGCTGACGCCCACCGTGCAGGTCGAGATCAGCGACGTGAAGTACGGGTCCGCGCAGGAGCCGTTGAACAGCGTGACGTCGCGGGCGATCGGCGGATTGGGCTGAACGGCACTGCCGCCCGCCGGGTAGCCGCGGATCATGAGGATCCCGTTCGCGGAGCCTGAGTCGTAACACGCGACAAAGGGATTCGCGCAGTCGGTCGACCCGCCGGCCTGGCTCATGATCACCCGTACCCCGACCCGGTCGGTGTTGACGGGGACCGAAAGCGGCGACGCGGTGTTGTCCCAGATCGAGAGGCCGTTCGCCGTTCCGGTGTTCACCAGTGCCTTGCGGCCGATCTCGGCTCCCGTCGCCTCGTTGATGAACACGACGGTCACCTGCGACGGGTCGACATCGGGCGCGGCGATCGGCAGCGCTCCGCTGCTCGACGAGATGCCCATCGCCGAGACGCGAGCACGCGCGTTGATCGCTGCGACCCGGTCGAAGAGACCCGGGATGCGGAAGAAGAGCGGGACGTTCTGCTCGGTGAGCTTGACGTCCAGCGTCATCGTCCCGCACATGTCGCCCGTGTCGTCCGGCGGCGGGCCCCCCGCGGCGAAGGTCTTGCTGTTGATCAGGACCGTGACCTGGCCGCTGGCCGAACCGCTGACCTGGGTGTTGTAGGCGCCGGCCGCGCCGGGGTCGCCTGCGTAGCGGCGGGCCGTCGTGGTCGCCGGGGCCGTGTTCGGGCAGTTCATGAGAAACGGTCCGCCCGCCAGCGCGCCGGCGTCGGCCTGCATCTGCAGGTGCCGCTTGTGCTCGAACCAGTGGCCGACGTCCACGACGAAGATCACGAAGATGACAAGGACGGGCAGCCAGAGGACAAACAACGGCAGCGCCGCCCCGCGCTCGGAGGTGAGCGAGTGACCGACCGAATGAAGGCTCGTCACGCGCATCCGGCGCTGTAGGTCGTCGGTCGCGCCTCGAGCCGCATGGTGGAGGACCCCTTGATGGTCGTCTGCGTCACGCTCATCCGCGCCGCGAGCACGCCGAGCCAGCGGTAGGTCGCGGTCAGCTCGACGCGAACCGGGTCGCCGACGTTCGATGTGCCGTTCGGGAACTCGATGCACACCTGAACCGGGTTGGAGACGGAGGAGGTGCCTCCGTTCCGCAGCTCGTTTGACGTCGCCTGCTGGCGGATGTAGTTCTGGAGCGAGCCGCTGGACGCCGGGTTCTTGTTCACCACGGCCCAGCGCGCACCCTCGTTCGCGAGGTGCGTCTCGTCGATCCAGTAGTTGAAAGCCTTGCCGAAGTCCAACATCCCGAAGAGGAGAAGTGCGAGCACGGGCAGGATCAGCGCGAACTCGACGAGCGCCGCTCCCCGCTCTCCCCGGACCCTGTGGACTAGCCTCGAGCGCATCTCTCAGGCACCGCCGAGCCCGGCGGCGGCGTCGGCGAAGAAGTTGGAGACGGTTACGCCGATCGAGGTCAGAGCGGTGACCGTCAGGAATGCGACGAGCATGAGGACCAGGGCGTACTCGACCAGCGTCTGACCGGACTCCTCAGACCAGAACCGCCACAGCCTGCTGCTCATCCCCTCCTCCTTTCAGTCCGAATGCGTCTCCCCGACGCACCCACTCTCCGTTCGATGTTCCGCCGCCCCCGCCTCGCCTTCGAGGCGGGGGCCGGCGGTTGCGTTGCTGACCGTCGCTTTAGGCCGCGCCGATTGCGTCGGCGATGCCCTGCAGCTGGGTCGAGACGCTCGTGCCGAGCGCTCCGAGCGCAGCCATCGACACGACCGCAATCAGCGCCAGAATCAGCGCGTACTCCACGAGCGCCTGGCCCTCCTCGCGGTCGCGCATCGACGCAACCCACGTCTGCAGTCCTACATACATCTGCAGCATTTCCCCTCTTCACCCCCTCTCAGGTGATCCCGCGCCCACGAGGGCGCCTCCCATGTCCGAGTGGCCACAGCCACCTGGGATCGACCGTATGCCGGGAGTGGCCGGAACGAGATAGCCCAAAGGGCTGGTCCGACTAGACCTTGCGACGGTGTTGATGCGGGGCGGTCCGCGCGAGAGTGAGCGCTGTGGGGAAGGGGGCGGCAGCGGTTGTACGCGCGGACGGCGAGGCCGTCTGCGAGCGGCTCGTCGTGGCGGACAATCCGCTGACGCGGCTCAAGGGTCTGCTCGGCCGGGCGCGCCTCGAGCCGACCGAAGGGCTCCTGATCAAGCCGACCTCCGCGATCCACACCTGTTTCATGCGCTTTCCGATCGACGCCCTCTTCCTCGATCGCGACCTGAACGTGGTCGGGATCGAGAGCGACCTGCGGCCGTGGCGATTCGCCGGCCGCCGGGGCGCGAAGGTCGTGATCGAGCTCGCGGCCGGCGAGGGGCGCCGCCGTGGGATCCAGCTAGGGGATCGCCTCGAGCTCTTCGACGCCGGAGTTTCCGGCTAGGAGCATGGCCTCCTTCGCCGACTACCCGCCCGAGGCCCCGTCGCGCATCGTGCTTGCGCTGCGCCGGCGCGAGGTGGGGAACAGGGTTCGCCGCCTCGCCGCCCATCGCTATGCCGCGGCGGGCGGGGTGGCGTTGCCGCTCGTCGGTCTTGCGTACCTGCGGTTCGGTGCGAGCGGCCGCTTCGCCGTCGCCGCGTTTTTGATCCCTGTGCTCTGCGTGCTCGCAGCGATCGACCTGGCCGAGCGTCGGCTCCCGAACCGGATCGTCCTGCCGGCGACGGCGGTCGTCCTGACCGCGCAGATCGCGCTCTCGCCCGAGCGTGCCCTCGAATGGACACTGGCGGCGCTCGGCGGCGCGCTCATCCTGCTGCTGCCGCTGATCGTGCTTCGCACCGGCGTCGGGATGGGAGATGTGAAGCTGATGCTGCTGCTTGGCGCGGCGCTCGGGGCCGCGGTCTTGACCGGCTTCCTCGTCGCCTCGCTGGCGGCCGGCGCCTACGCTGCGGTGCTGCTGGCTCGCGGCGGGCACGACGCACGGCGAACCGCGTTCGCCTTCGGCCCGTTCCTCGTCTTCGGCGCGCTCGTCGCGCTCTTCCTTCAATGATGGTTGCCCAGACACTCTCGACCCAGCTCGACCGGGAAGCGCCGGAGGTCCTCCGCTGGCGCTGGGAGCAGCTGCTGGACGCGGGGTACGACGCGACGACCGCCTCGTACTTGGCGAAGCGGGTGGAGATCGACCTCCACGTCGCAGTGCGCCTCGTCCACGACGGCTGCCCACCGGAAACGGCGCTCCAAATCCTGGTCTAGGTCAGCGCGGGCCGGGAGCTAGACCTCCGGCGAGCGACTTCCTACTTCCGGTAGGTGTAGTCGCGGGCCCGCCCTGCCGATAATCGAATGGCGATGAAAGTGCACCTGAGCGACTCGTCCGTGCTCGACGTCCTGATCAAGGACCTCCTCCGGGGTGGCTGCGTCCCCTCGGTCGCAGACGACGGGATGCTCGACGTGGTCCAGCCGGACGCCCACGACGCGCGCCAAGCGCGGATCGAGCTGACGTTCTTCCTCCGGGCCTGGCAGTCCAGGCACCCGGAGGTCGAGGTCAGCGTCGCCTGACTACGCCGCCGGCTCGAAGAACGGGTGCTTCACCAGCCGGTGCTGGTAGGCGTGCCGCACGGCCTCGGTCCTGTTCGCGACGCCGAGCCGCCGGTAGATGTTCGTGAGGTGGAACTTCACCGTCTGCTGCGTCAGCCAGAGCTCCTGCGCGATCTCCCGGTTGGACATGCCGCGGGCAAGAGCCTCGAGCACGCGCTGCTCGCTCGGAGTGAGGCCTGCCTTCTCCGCCTCCCCGTCGGTTGCCGTCTCCTCGTCCTCGACTCCGCGGTAGATCGCTCCCTGCGCGGCGAGCCGCAGCGCAGAGGGAAGGTCGTGCGGGTCGACCAGCTTCGCGATGAACAACTTCGCACCGCGGGAGAGAGCCGACCGGATCGTCTCGGGATCGTCCTGCCCCGAGAGCACCACCACCGTCACGTCGGGATAGCGCTTCCGGAGCTGGTCGATGCAGGTGAGACCGTCCATCTTGGGCATAGCGAGATCGAGCAGAACGACATCGGGGCTCGTCCGCCCGACGAGCGGCAGCACCTGGCTCCCGTCCGTCGCCTCACCGACCAGCTCGATGCCGTCGTCGTCCCCGAGGACGAGTTGGATCGCTTCAAGGATCAGCCGATGGTCGTCGGCCACCAGAACCTTCAATGGACGCATTGCCGCAATGCTCCCTTCGAAATGTGGCGCCCTCCCCGGCACCAGTAGACGAAGGTTTCCACAAGTAGCGCCGTGCGCCTATAGGTCAAATGACCTCTATTTACCCCTTTTGGTTATTGATTTCCCAGTTAGGGGTAGGAAAACTATGGTCAGCGATGGTGCGGCGACTCACAAGCGGCAGTGGGTACTCCGGACTCGGCTGAGCGCGACGCCGAGCGCGCTTCGATAGGACGGACAGCGCCGACGTCGAACACGGACCCGGTGCCCACCGTCCTGATCGTCGAGGACGACGACCGCTTTCGCGTCGGTCTCGAGCAGCTCCTCGCCGAGTTCGGCCTGAGCGTGGTCGGGACGGCCGAGGACGGCGAGCGCGCCCTCGAGCTCGTCGAGTCGCTGGCGCCGGACGTGGTGCTGATGGACCTGCAGCTGCCGCGGATGTCGGGCGCCGAGGCCACGCGCAGAATCGCGGCGTCCTTCCCGGAGACAGCGGTCCTGATGCTCACCGTCTCGGCCGAGGAGGCCGACGTCGTCGAGGCCCTCGCCGGAGGCGCGTCGGGCTATCTGGTCAAGGGCACGTCACCGCAGACCGTCGCGGCGGGGATCCGGGCGGCCGCGAACGGTGAGTCGCTCATCTCGGCGGAGGTCGCGGCACGCGTGTTCGCGCGACTGCGTGACGGCGGTGTCGCGCCGCAGGCGGAGCACCCGGCGATCGCCTTCCTCTCCCCGCGTGAGATCGAGATCCTCCGGCTGCTCGCGAGCGGCAAGCACAACGACGAGATTGCGACGGAGCTCGTGATCAGCCCCTTCACGGTCAGGAACCACATCTCGAAGCTCCTGCGCAAGCTCGACGTCGAGAACCGGACGCAAGCGGCCGCCTTCGCGGTCCGCCACGGGCTCTAGCGCGTCTCGCGGAACGAGATCGGCTGGGCGCCTTCCCACAGGGTGAGGCGGCCGAGTTCCTTCAGGTTCTCCTGCCCCTCGACGAGCGTCGCGAAGTGGTTCGCCCACAGCTCGCCCGCCTTGCTCTTGAAGTGGCAGTAGCCGTACGGGAAGAGCAGCTCGGTCTCGCTCTCGCCGCCCGGGTAGAGCGCGAGCTCGCCCGGGTGCGGGTACATCGTCGCGTTCTCCGGCCCGAGCCCGAGGTCGCGCTCGCCCCACGGGATCCAGTTCGACTCGCCGCTCCAGCGGCAGTGGATGATCCGGTCCTCGAGCGGCAGGATCGCCCGGAACGCCTCGACCGTCTTCGGCGCCAGCTCCTCCTCGAAGCCCGCGACGAACGTGAACGGCCCGGCGGTGATCTCGAGCACGGCGTGAACCTACTTCAACGAGGAGATCCAGGCGCCGAGCGTCTCGCGCTCCTGGTCGGTCATGCCCGTCGCGTTCCCGAGCGGCATCGCCTTCGACCGCACCGCCTGCTCCTCGATCGCGTCGGCGTGCGTCTTCATCTCCTCCAGCGTGTCGAACGCGATCCCCGCCGGCGGTGCCGAGAACCCCGGCTCGCTCGGGTTCTGCGAGTGGCAGGGCACGCACCGCTGCCGGACGATCGCCTGCGCCTGCGGGTCGCTCACCTGCTCTGCGGGCCCGGACGCGCCGCCACCCTCGTCGGGCCGCATGGCGATCGCGAGCGCCAGAGCCGCGACCACGGCTGACACCGGGATCCACCAGACCGTTCGCCCCGCGTGGCGGAGGTTGAAGAAATGGCGGATCCAGGCGCCGATCAGCATCAGCGCGACGAGCACGAGCCATGCATGGGAGTGCTCGTACGTGAACGCGAAGTGGTTCGAGATCATCGCGAACACCACGGGCAGGGTCAGATAGTTGTTGTGGACCGACCGCCGCTTCGCCTCCAGCGCGGGCGCCGGGTCGGGCTCGCGCCCCGCCTCCTTCGCCCGGATCAGCTCCCAGTGCGCCGGGATGATGTTGAAGAGGACGTTCGCGGCCATGATCGTCCCGAGCATCGCGCCGACCTGGAGGTACGCCGCTCGCCCCGAGAAGATCTGACTCGCGCCGTAGGCGGCCGCTGCTGTCATCGCCACCAGCAGCAGCCCGACGACGAGGTCGCTCTTGAACAGCATGCAGGCGACGTCGTAGATCACCCACGCCGCCGCGAGCCCGATCAGCGAGATCGCGATCGCCGCCGCCACCGGGATATCGGCAACGGACTTGTCGACGAGATACGTGTCGGCGTTGAAGTAGTAGAGGACGACGAGCAGCCCGAAGCCCGAAAGCCAGGTGGTGTATGCCTCCCACTTGAACCAGTGCAGCGGCTCGGGGAGCTCCTCGGGCGCGATCCGGTACTTGGAGATCCGGTAGAAGCCGCCGCCGTGGACCTCCCAGGACTCGCCGCCGATGCCCGGCTCCTCCACGCGCGGCCGGCCCAGGTGGTTGTCGAGCGCGACGAAGTAGAAGGACGTCCCGATCCAGACGATGCCGGCGATCACGTGGAGCCAGCGGAAGCCGAGCTCCAGCCAGTCGTTCCAGTAGGGATCGATTACCGACGCTGCCAGCGGTCCTGCGCGATCGCGACCAGCTCCGCCGTGCCGGTCTCGAGCTCCTCCTCCCTCGTTCGCGCCAGGCGCTCGCGGAGCAGCGGCAGCAGGTCACGGTGCGGCCGGCCGGCGACGAAGACGACGAACCGAAAGCCGAACTTCTCCTCGTAGACCTGATTCAGGTACGCGAGCTCCGTCAGCACCGCCGGGTCCTCGCCGTGCTGCTCGGGCGAGGGCTCGCCGATCCGCGGATGGTGCGCGAGCGCCTCCGCCCTGTCCTCGTCGGGTAGCTCTCGCGCGACCTCATCGGCGCGCCCGAGCGGGTCCTCCGTCTGGGCCAGGATCAGCACGAGCGCGCTCGGACCGCCAAAGAGCTCCTCGAGCTCCTCGACGCTCAGCTGCCGCGGTAGCTCGCGCATCCGAACGGGCTGACGAGGAGCGGAACGTGATAGTGGCCGTCGTCGAGCGCGACCTCGAGCTCGACGCGGCGGAAGAACGGCGAGGGCGGATGGAAGACGATGCGGTAGTCGCCGGGCTCGAGCTCCTTCGCGAGCTCCGGGATCCTGCCGTCGTCGTCCGTGGCGCCCGAGCTCAGCACCGCCCCGTCGCGGACGACCTCCACACGGACGCCGCGCGCCGGCTCGCCGCGGCCGGTGTCGAGCACGTGGGTCGAGAGCGAGACGCTCATGCAGCGAATCTTTGCGCCTGGACCCGATGGTCACGTGCGATCTCGTCCTCGTCGGCTCGCACGAGGCGCCCGTCGCGGACGATCTCTTCGCCCCGCAGGTACAGCCGGTCGACGCGGTGCGGCGCCGAAAGCACGAGCCCGGCGACCGGGTCGGCGGCCCCCGCCAGCTCCAGCCCGTCCCGCCGCCAGACCGCGAGATCCGCCTGCCTCTCAGGCTCGAGCGAGCCGATGTCGTCGCGCCTGAGCACGGCTGCGCCGCCGCGTGTTCCTAGCCGGAGGGCGTCGCGCGCGGTCATCGCGCCCGGGCCGCCGACGCCTCGCGCGACGAGCAGCGCCTGCTTTACCTCCAGGAAGAGGTCGCTGCGCTCGTTCGACGCGGATCCGTCAACGCCGAGCCCGACCGGCGCCCCGGTGTCGAGCAAGGCGCGAACCGGCGCCACCCCCGCACCGAGGCGCAAGTTCGAGGTCGGGCAGTGCGCTACGCCGGTCCCCGTGTCGGCGAAGCGCTGGACCTCCGCGTCCGCAAGGTGGACGCAGTGGGCGCACCACACGTCGTCCGCGAGCCAGCCGACCTCCTCGAGGTACTCCACCGGCGTGCAGCCGTACAGCTCGCGGCAGTACGCCTCCTCCTCGACCGTCTCGGCCAGGTGTGTGTGTAGCGGGACGTTGAGGCGGCGCGCGAGCGCCGCGGACTCTCGCATCAGCTCCTTCGTGACGGAGAAGGGCGAGCACGGGGCGACCGCGATCTCCACGCCCCGCGCCGCCAACGCCTCGGTTTCGCCGAGGATCGTGTCCAGGCTCTCCACGAGCGAGTCGGGCGGGAGCCCGCCGTCAGACTCGCCGAGGTCCATCGAGCCCCGGCCGAAAACGAGCTTCACGCCGATCGAGCCCTGTGCGGCGAGCAGCGCGTCCGCGATCCCGTCCTGCCCCCGCGGGAACACGTAGTGGTGGTCGAAGACCGTCGTACAGCCCGACAGGGCGAGCTCGGCGAGCCCGGTCCGCGCCGCCGCGTACTCGGACTCCGCGTCGATCCCCGCCCACACCGGGTAGAGCGTCTTCAGCCACGTGAAGAGGTCGGCCTCCTGCGCCCGGGCGCGCGTGAGCGTCTGGTAGAGGTGGTGGTGGGTGTTGACGAGGCCCGGCGTCACGACCGCGCCTCCGAGGTCGATCCGGTCGTCCGCCTCGGGCGACGCACCGCCGCCGACCGCCTCCACCAGGCCGTCGTCGATCAGCACCCAGCCGTCCTCGTGCTCGGTCCCGGCGTCGTCCATGACGACGACGTGCCCGCCGTGGAGGAGGGTGGTCATGCGGGCGAGCTGCTTAGCGGGACGAGCTCGAAACGGTCCACGTCCACCAGCCCGCGGTCGGTGATCTTCAGGCTCGGGATCACGGACAGCGCCAGGAACGCCATCGACTGGAACGGCGATGCGAGCTTGCAGCCGAGGGCGTGGGCGGCCTCGACGCAGGCGCGGCTCGAGGCGATCACCTCGTCGAGGCTTGCGTCGGAGAGGAGCCCGGCGACGGGAAGCTTCAGCTCGGCCTTGACGATCCCGCCGTCGACGACGACGACACCACCGCCGGTGTCGGTGAGGCGGCGCACGGCGCGGAGGATGTCGTCGTCCTTCACGCCCACGACGACGATGTTGTGGGCGTCGTGGGAGACGGTCGAGGCGAGCGCGCCGCTCCGGAGGCCGAACCCCCGCACGAGACCGAGCCCGACTCGGCCCGTGCCGAGGTGCCGCTCCACGACGGCGATCTTCAGGAGGTCCCGCGTGGGATCCGCCACCACCCGGCCGTTCTCGACCGTCGGCTGGTCGACGAGCGAGTCCGTGACGATCTGGTCGGGGACGATCCCGATCACGCGCGCCGTGCCACCGTTCGACTCCCACGGGATCGCGAAGTCGTTCGTCGCCGGCGGCCGCACCCGGACCGTGTGCTTCACCCACTCCGGCACCTCGGGCTTCTCGATCTCCCCGACCTCGGCCCCGCCCTTCAACACCAGCTCCGGCGCGAAGCTCTCGAGGTCGCCGAGCACGAGCACGTCGGCGCGATAGCCGGGCGCGAGCGCGCCGAGGTTGCGGAGGCCGTGCCAGAGCGCCGGGTTGAGCGACGCCATCACGAGCGCGTCCTCAGGCGCAACACCAGCCTTCACCGCCTCGCGCACCATCGAGTTGATGTGTCCCTCCTCCGCGATGTGCTCCGGCTCCCGGTCGTCGGTGCAGAAGGCGAGCCGGTGGGGGCCGAACTCGTCCACGAGGGGGAGCAGCGCGTGGAGGTTCCGGGCGCCTGAGGCCTCGCGGATCAACACCCACATCCCCGCGCGCAGGCGCTCACGGGCCTCCCCGATCGTGCTCATCTCGTGATCGGACCGGATCCCGGCTGCGGCGTACGCGTTCAGCTCCTTGCCACGCACATGCGGTGCGTGGCCGTCGACGTGCGTCGCACCGGGCAGCGCCAGCTTCTCGAGCTCCGACGGGCTGCCGTGGATGACGCCGGGGAAGTTCATCATCTCGGCGAGTCCGAGCACCCGCCTGCGGCGAAGAAGTCCTTCGAGGTCCCCCGGCAGGAGCGGGCGGCGCGGCGATTCGAACTCGGAGGCCGGCACGCACGACGACGCCATGAAGAACACGTCCAGCGGCAGGTCGTGGCAGAGGTCGGCGAGCCAGTGCACGCCGTCCGTGCCGAGCACGTTCGCGATCTCGTGGGGGTCGGCGACGACCGCCGTCGTCCCCAGTGGCAGCACGAGCTTGGCGAACTCGTCGACGAGGAGCTTCGACGACTCGAGGTGCATGTGCGCGTCGATGAAGCCGGGGACGAGGTACTTGCCGGGAACATCCAGCACTTCGCGGCCGTCGTAGTCGCCGGTGCCGGCGACGAACCCGTCGGCGATCGCGAGGTCGCCGTCAAGCCACTCTCGGGTGAAGGCCGAGAAGACGCGGCCGCCGCGGATGACGAGGTCGGCGGGCTCGTCCCCGCGCGCGACGGCGAGCAGGCGGGCAAGTTCCGGCATTGCAGGGAGAACGTATTAGGTTTCGGCGCATGGACGTACTGACTCCAACCTCGCTCGAGGAAGCGCTCGCGCTGAAGGCAGAGCGTCCCGACGCTGTGCCGATCGAGGGCGGGACCGACGTGATGGTGGAGCTCAACTTCGACCGCGCGCGTCCGGCGGCGATCCTGAACTTGAACGAAGTCCGCGAGCTGAAGGGCTGGTCGCGCGAAAACGGCGCGCTGCGGCTGGCCGCCGGGCTCACCTACACCGAGGCGATGGAATCGCCGCTCCGGGACGAGCTGCCAGCGCTGGCCGAGGCCTCCCGGACCGTCGGCTCACCCCAGATCCGGAACCGCGGGACGATCGGTGGGAACCTCGGGACCTCGTCCCCGGCGGGAGACGCGCTGCCGCCGCTGCTCGTCGAGGACGCCGAAATCGAGCTCGGAAGCCAGCGGGGCGTGCGGCGGCTGCCAGTGCGCGAGTTCATCGTCGGCCCGAAGCGGAACGCGCTGGAGCCTGACGAGCTGATCCTCGCGGCGCTGATCGAGCCGAGCAGCGCGCCCCAGACGTTCATGAAGATCGGCCCGCGGAACGCAATGGTGATCGCGGTCTGCTCGCTGGCCCTCGCCGCCGACCGCGAGCGCGGTGAGCTCCGCGCTTCCTTCGGGTCGGCGGGGCCGGTGCCGGGTCTCGTCGTGGCGTCGCTCGAGGAGCGGGACGGGTTTCCCGAGCAGGTCGCCGAGGCGGCGAGCCCGATCGACGACGTCCGCGGCACGGCCGCCTATCGCCGGCACGCCCTGCGGGTCCTGACGAAGCGAGCGCTCGACCGGACCCTCGCTTGAAGATCTCGTTGACCGTCAACGGTGAGCCGGCCGAGACCGAGATCTGGCCGGGCGAGAGCCTGCTCTACGCGCTGCGCGAGCGCCTCGGCCTCCCCGGCTCCAAGAATGCGTGCGAGCAGGGGGAGTGCGGTTCGTGCTCGGTGCTGCTCGACGGCGACCTTGTCTGCGCGTGCCTCGTCCTGGCCGCTCAGGCGGACGGCCACGAGCTCGTCACGGTCGAGGGCATCACCGAGAACGGCGAGCTCCACCGCGTGCAGGAGGCGTTCGCCGAGACGGGTGCGGTTCAGTGCGGCTTCTGCACGCCGGGGCTGATCGTCGCGACGGTCGATCTGCTCGCGCGGACCCCGGAGCCGTCCGACGACGAGATCCGCGAGGCCCTCTCGGGGAACCTCTGTCGCTGCACCGGGTACGCGAAGATCTTCGACGCCGTTCGGCTGGCGGCGGCCCGCGCATGAGCACCCGCACCGAGCTCGAGCTCGGGCGGGTCGGCGAGAGCGTCCGGCGCGTCGACGCGATCCCGAAGGTGACCGGCGAGTTCGCGTACTCGAGCGATCTCGTCGACGCGGGGATGCTTTGGGGCCAGACGCTCCGGAGCCCTCACGCCCACGCGCTGATCCGGTCGATCGACATCTCGCAGGCGGTGTCGATGGCGGGTGTCCACGCAGTGCTGACCCACGAGGACGTGCCCGGGGATCAGCGGTACGGC
>DASTHD010000140.1:0-3892 GCA_035605555.1 Gaiellaceae bacterium | reverse complement strand
GGGAAGACCGGCCGGGTCGTGATCGTGCAGGAGGCGCCGAGGACGGCAGGTTACGGCGCCGAGCTCGCGGCGATCCTGTCGGAGAAGGCGATCCTCGACCTCCGCGGGCCGGTGCTGCGGGTGACGGGCTACGACGTTCCGTACCCGTACTGGCAGATCGAGGATGCGTACATGCCGTCGGTCGAGCGGATCGGCGACGCCGTGCGCAAGCTGCTCGAGTTCTGATGCAGCGGGTGCTCGTCTGGCGCGGCCTCGACGAGCCGAGGATGGAGATCGCCCGGGCCGAGGTCAGCGGCGGCGAGCTCCGGGCGGACGGCACTCAGATCGGCGTCGCCCACGAGCTCCGGTATCGCCTGGAGCCGGGACGGCTGCAGGCAAAGGTGATCGGCGGGCCGACGATCGACGTCGGCCTCGATGGCGCGGACTTCTTCGACCTCGGCTACTCGCCGCTCTTCAATTCATTGCCGGTGCTCGCAGGACTCGAACGGAAGACGGACTTCGTCATGGCCTTCGTGGAAGTCCCGTCGCTCGAGGTCGTGCGCTCGGAGCAGCTGTACGAGCCGAAGGGCGACGGGCGGGTTCGGTTCAGCTCGGGCGCCTTCGTTGCCGAGCTCGAGTTCGACGCCGAGGGCTTCGTCGCACGCTACGAAGGCCTCGCGGAGCGCGTCGGCTTCCGGTGAGCGAGCGCCTCAGGCTCCTGCTCGAGCGCGGCCAGTCCGGATACTTCCTCCGCGACGCCGCGACGGGGGAGCCGGTGCGGTGGGAGGACCCGCGGCTGACGGTCGTGCACGTCGCTGGCGTGTCCTACCGCGCCGAGGCGCTGCCGGACCCGTCCTTCGATCCCGGCCGCCGGTTGGCGCTCGTCCCGGAGCCCGACAACGAGCACGATCCGAAGGCGGTCGGGATCTGGAACGAGGACCGCTCGCTCCAGCTCGGCTACGTCCCGCGCGACCGCACGGACGAGCTCCGGGGCGACGAGCAGGCGGTCTCGCTCTGGCGCGTCGAGGGCGGGCTCCGGGTGCTGATCGTCCCGGCCGACGCCTGGGTCGGCACGCCGAGATAGGTTTTCGCCCCCATGGCGTATGAGTTCAAGCTGCCGGACCTCGGGGAGGGGCTGACAGAGGGCGAGATCGCCCGCTGGCTCGTCCAGGAGGGCCAGGAGATTGCCGAGGACGACCCGCTGGTCGAGGTGCAGACCGACAAGACGACGGTCGAGATCCCGTCCCCCGCGGCCGGCAAGGTCGCGCGGATCATGGTCGGCGAGGGCGAGGTCGTCCCCGTGGGGACGGTCCTGGTCGTGATCGGCGACGGCGCAACGCCGTCCCCGGAAGCCGCGGCGACTCCGGACTCCGCCCCAACCGCCGTTGAGTCTCCCCGACTCGTGGGGTCTGACCCGGAACCGAAGATCCGCGCCACCCCGCTGATCAGGCGGATGGCGCAGGAGCTCGGCGTCGACCTCGCCCAGGTGGGGGGATCCGGCCCGCAAGGCCGGATCACGGAGGACGACCTGCGGCAAGCTGCTTCGGGTGGGGGTCTGACCCCGAGCGCCGCCCCGGAGGGGCGGCGGGAGCCCCTGCGCGGGGTGCGTCGGTTGATCGCCGAGCACATGACCCGGGCGCACCGCGAGGTACCGCCCGTGACGTGGGTGGAGGAGGCCGACCTCGGCGGCCTCGACCTCAAGCTCCTCGTCGCGACGACGTTGAAGGCCGCCGCTGAGGCGTTGAAGGAGTTCCCGGAGCTGAACGCACGGCTCGAGGGGGACGAGATCGTCTACCTCGACCGCTACGACCTCGGTGTCGCAGTCCAGACGGATCAGGGGCTGGTCGTCCCCGTCGTTCGCGGCTGCGACTCGCGCACAGTCGAGGAGCTCGATGCCGACGTGCGACGCCTCGCGGACGCGGCCCGCGCCGGGACGCTGGCCCCTGAAGAGCTCCGCGGCTCGACCTTCACCGTCACGAGCGCCGGGAAGCTCGCCGGCCTCTTCCAGACGCCGATCGTGAACCACCCCGAGGTCGCGATCCTCAGCATCGGCCGCGCCATGGAGCGCCCGGTCGTCCGCGACGGCGAGCTCACGATCCGCCCGACCGCCTACCTCGCGCTCACCTTCGACCACCGCGTCGTCGACGGCGCGCGCGCCGCCGCCTTCGGGCTCGAGGTCATTCGCCGCCTGAACGGCGAAGGGCCCGGCTGACCGGGCCCTTCGGGGGAGGCGGGATGGGCCGCCTCGACCTTCTCGGTTGCCTGCTAGTGCCGCTTCTTGTGGTCGCCGTGGTCGTCGTCGTGATTGGAGTGGTTCTGACCACGGATCTCACCGCCGGGCGCCCGGGTGACGGTGTGCACGTTCGTGTATGTCTCGCCCTTCCTGAGCGCACGGATCAGGTCGGCGAAGTTGCCGGGCTCGACGCCCTGGGCTGCCGGCCCGGTGATGTCGTCGGCCTGGATCGTGCCGTTGACCACGGCCTCCGTCGTCTGCCCCGGCGGACACGGCGGTTGTGTCACCGGCGGCGGCGGCGCTGGAGGCCCGCAGAGCCACGCGCTGATGCCGCCTGACTCGTGCCGCGAGCCGATGTGGATGTGGGCCATGAAGGCCGGCCCTTCCAGGTTGCGGTACTTGAGGGTGAAGCTGATCTGCGTCGCGCTGTCGATGTGGGCGCGGAAGGAGCCCTTGCCCGTCGTGACCTGCGAGGGATCTTCCTCCCAACCGTTCAGCTTGGCCGAGAAGCTTTTGGCGTCGCCCTTGTCGTGCCCCCGGCCGGCGAACGCCACGGCGGCAAGTGCGAGCACGCCGAGGGCCAGGACCAGTCCGAGCACTGAGATTCTCTTCATCTCCCCTCCTTATGGGTTGTCCCCGTTGCACATACGAGGCCGAACGGAGATCGGATGGGTGCGCGGGGCAGCTCGCTGCGGCTGGGAGCCACCCCACGCGCGGGTGAGCGTAGCCGTCATCCCTACACTGCGTCGGGATGGGGGACGTCTACTGGGTCGGTGTGTTCCTCGGCCTCGGCATCGGAATCGGGGTCTTGCTGGCGGGAATTCTCGGCGCCTCGCGGGCGGCTTTCGCGGCCGCAATCCTCGTCGCCGCGGCGCTCGGGGCGGGGCTTGGCTTCGCGCTCGGGGAGATCGAAGACTCGATCGCGGGAGGGATCGGGGGCGCCCTCGGTGCGGCCGCGACGCAGCAGCTTCTGAGCGGGACGCTCCGCCGCGGAGGAACGCGCCTGGCGGCCGCGGCGCTGCTTGCTCTGACCGGGATCGTCGTCGGGCTGCTCGCCTTCATCCCGCTCGTCGGCTACCTCGAAGCGGTCACCCTGCCGGTGCTCGGCGCACGGCTGCGGCGGCGCGAGCCCGCCCGGTACGCGGGGCTGCGCAGCCTCGCGCGCGACTAGTGACCTCGCGGAAGAAGTTGATCCTCGTCGTGATCGACGGGCTCACGCCCGACGTCTTCGAGGCCGTCGACGACGCGTCGGCGCCGACGCTCGCGGCGCTCGCGGCCGCCGGGAACTACCGCCGCGCCTTCTCCACCTTCCCCTCGCTGACGCCGGTGTGCCTCGCCTCGATCGCGACCGGCGGAGGCCCCGACGTCCACGGCATCCCGCACCTGACCTGGTACCACCGTGGAGAGCGGCGTCTGGTCGAGTACGGCTCGTCGTTCGGGGCGATCCGCGCAGCCGGGACGCGCCGCGCCATCCGCGACGCGATCGTGGAGATGAACGCGGAGCACCTCTCGAAGGACGCCGTGACCCTCTACGAGGCCCTGGAGGACGAAGGTCTCGCCACGGCCGCTGTGAACGTCCCCTGTTACCGCGGGCGCACCAGGCATGCCGCGACGCTGCCGGGCGTACGCGCCGTCGAGGGGCCGCGGCGGTTCTTCTACTACAGCCTGTTCGAGTCGGAC
>DASTHD010000099.1:0-2070 GCA_035605555.1 Gaiellaceae bacterium | reverse complement strand
GCCGTATCGGTCGCCGAGCTGCTCGAGCAGCCGCGTCGAGCCCTCGATGTCCGAGAACAGAAAGGTGACCGTGCCGCCGGGGAGGGAGCTCACGGAGGGCTAGCCTAGTCTCGTGAACCGTCTCGCCCAAGAGACGAGCCCGTATCTCCTGCAGCACGCGGATAACCCGGTCGACTGGTACGCGTGGGGTGAGGAGGCGTTCGAGCGGGCGCGGGTCGAGGACAAGCCGATCCTGCTCTCGATCGGCTACTCCGCGTGCCACTGGTGCCACGTGATGGAGCACGAATCGTTCGAGGACGACGAGACAGCGCGGCTGATGAACGAGCACTTCGTCAACGTGAAGGTCGATCGGGAGGAACGGCCCGACGTCGACGCGCTCTACATGGACGCCGTCGTCGCGCTGACCGGGCAGGGCGGCTGGCCGATGACCGTCTTCCTCACGTCAGAGGGGGAGCCGTTCTTCGGCGGCACGTACTACCCGCCCGAGCCGCGCCATGGGATGCCGGCGTTCAGGGACGTCCTCGAGACGATCTCGGCGCTCTACCGGGAGCGCCGAGGGGCGGTGGAGAGCTCCGCGGGTCAGCTGCGAGAGGCGCTCACGCGGGCCGGGGAGCAGGCGCCGTCATCAGACGTCCTTACCGAGGAGCTCCTTCGGGACGCCGCCCGCGCCTTGCGCTCGCAGTTCGATCCCGAGTGGGGCGGGTTCGGCGGCGCGCCGAAGTTCCCACCCGCCTCGACGCTCGAGTTCCTGCTCCGGATGCACCTGCGCGGCGACGAGGCGGCGCTGCCGATGGTCGTCAAAACCCTCGACGCGATGGCGGCGGGCGGCATGTACGACCTCGTCGGCGGCGGCTTCCACCGCTATGCGGTCGACCGCACCTGGCTCGTCCCGCACTTCGAGAAGATGCTCTACGACAATGCGCTCCTCGCCTCCACCTACCTCCACGGGTGGGTCGTCACCGGGGACAAGCGCTATCGCCGCATCGTTGAGCAGACCCTCGACTACGTGCTTCGCGAGCTGTCGCTCCCGGAGGGCGCGTTCGCCTCGGCGCAGGATGCCGACACCGAGGGTGTGGAGGGCCTGACCTTCACGTGGACGACGGAGGAAGGGGTGCCGGAGGAGCTCCTCCAACCCTTCGAGGACGGGCGATCGATCATTCGCGGCGAGCTGGACGAGGAGCTCCGGCGCCGTCTCTTCGACATCCGCGAGCAGCGGTCGAAGCCGCTTCGCGACGACAAGGCGGTCACGTCCTGGAACGGCCTGCTGCTCGCGGCGCTGGCGGAGGCCGGTAGGCGGCTCGAGCGCCGGGACTGGCTGGAGGCGGCAACCCGCCTCGCCGCGTTCCTGCTCGGCCCGTTGTCGGATGCGGAGGGCCGCTTGTACCGCACCTATCGCGAGGGCGAGGCCAAGAACACCGGCTTCCTCGAGGATTACGCCGACGTCGCCAACGGGTTGTACGAGCTGCACGTCGCGACCGGCGAGCTGCGCTGGCTCGAGGAGGCGAACCGGCTCGCGCGCCTCGCCGTCGAGCTCTTCGGCGACGAGGAGAGAGGCGGCTTCTTCCTCACGCCTTCGCACGGCGAGCGGCTGATCGCCCGGCAGAAGACGTTCGACGACCACCCGACGCCTTCCGGCAACTCGATGCTCGCCTTCGTCCTCCTCCGGCTCGCACGGATCTACGGAGACGACGAGCTCGAGCGGCAGGCGGTCGGCGTCTTCCGGCTGATTCGCGACGCGTTGAGCCGGGCGCCGCAGGCCTTCGGAGATGCACTGGCCGGGCTGGATCTGCACCTCTCGCCGCCTCGCGAGCTGGCAATCCTCGGGCGTCCGGACAGCGAGGTTGCCCGGGCGGCGCTCGAGCCGTTCCAGCCGCAAACGGTCGTCGCCGTCGGCCCTGCGGACGGGGTTCCGCTGCTCGCGGGCAAGAATCTCGTCGACGGACGACCGGCGGTCTACGTCTGCGAGAGCTTCGCCTGCGCGGCTCCGGTAACGGAGCCGGAGAACCTTTCCAAAGCGCTTACAAACACCTAACGACGCGGGCCCGTCTTCAGGTCATGATGGCGGGCATG
>DASTHD010000093.1:0-4182 GCA_035605555.1 Gaiellaceae bacterium | reverse complement strand
ACTCGGGGTGGCGCTGCTTCCCCACACCGCCGTGTCCGGAGAGCTGGACGGCGGGACGCTGAGAGCCGTGACGCTGGCCGACGCCCCGTCGCTCACGCGCAGGATCGCAGTCTTCCGCCGCCGCGATTCCGGGCCCGCTTCGGGCGCGCTGGAGGCGTTCCTGAACTGTCTCTCAGACCTGCGACCCGCCCTCCAGGAGGCCGCTCGGCGCCAGCGGTGAAGCGGAGCTCGGCGGCTAGATTGCCTCGATGCTCGAGACGCCGTCGTACCGTCGCACGTTCATTCGGCTACTCGGCTTCCTGAAGCCGTACAAGTGGTCGCTGATCGTCTCGGTGCTGCTCGCCGTCGGTTCGCAGGCGGCCGCCGTCGGGATGGCGTTCCTGACCGGCGACGGTCTGCAGCGCGCGGTGCTGTCGTCCGACCGGCGGCAGATCTGGATCGTCGCCCTGGGCGTGCTTGCGCTCGGCCTCGTTCGCGCCCTGTTGATGCTCGGCCGGCGGCTGATCTCGGGCCGACAGGCGCTCGGCGTCGAGTTCGACTTACGCAACCGCATGTACGCGAAGCTCCAGCGGCTCTCGTTCGGCTTCTACGACCAGCACCAGACCGGCCAGCTGATGTCCCGCGCGACGGTCGACCTCCAGGCCGTCCGCTTCTTCCTCGGCTATGGCCTCATCTTCTTCTCGCAGCACATTTTGACGGTCGTCGGAGTCACGGCGGTCATGTTCCTGCTCGACTGGCGTCTGGCGCTCGCCGCCACGGCGATCACGCCGCTGATCGTGGTTGTCGCCTATCGCTACTCAACCGTTTCGCATCCCGTGCTGCGCGACGTGCAGCAGAAGATGGCCGACGTCGCCACCGTCGCCGAGGAGAACATCGTCGGCGTCCATGTTGTGAAGTCCTTCGCCCAGGAGCGGAGCGAGAGCGGCAAGTTCGCGAACCGCTCCGAGGCGGTCTTCGGACGCAGCGTCGACGCGAACAGGCAGCGGGCGCTCTACGTGCCGCTGCTCTCGTTTCTCCCGTTGTTCGCGCAGGCGATCGTCCTGCTGCTCGGCGGCCGGATGGTCGTGAGCGGCAGTCTCTCGCTCGGCTCGTTCATCACGTTCAACGTCCTCGTCGCGATGCTCGTCATGCCGCTGCGGATGCTCGGGATGTGGATCGGCCAGTCGCAGCGGGCGACGGCCTCCGGCGAGCGGATCTTCGAGGTGATGGACGAGCCGGAAGACGTCGGCGACCGGCCCGGCGCGGTCGAGCTTCCCGCGGGCGAGGGACGCGTCCGGTTCGAGCGGGTCTCCTTCGGCTACGACGAGCGTCGTCCGGTCGTCCAGAACGTCGACCTCGAGCTGGAGCCCGGCAGGACGGTGGCGCTGATCGGGCACACGGGGTCCGGGAAGACCACGCTCGCGATGCTCGTGCCCCGCTTCTACGACGTGACGGCGGGCCGGATCACGATCGACGGGGTCGACGTTCGCGATGCGACTTTGGCCTCGCTCCGTCGCCAGATCGGAATCGTCGCCCAGGACCCATTCCTCTTCTCGGCGACGGTGCGGGAGAACATCGCTTTCGGCCGTCCCGACGCCACGGATGATGAAGTCACGGCCGCGGCGCGCCTCGCGCAGGCGGACGAGTTCATCGAAGAGCTGCCCCAGGGCTACGAGACCGTGATCGGCGAGCGCGGAATCACGCTGTCGGGCGGGCAGCGGCAGCGGATCGCAATCTCGCGCGCGTTGCTCGTCGACCCGCGCATCCTGATCCTCGACGATGCGACGGCGTCGGTGGACGCGACCACGGAGGCCCGGATCCGGCTCGGCCTTCGGCAGGCCATGAGGGGGCGGACGACGATCATCATCGCCCACCGCCTGTCGACCCTGGCGCTGGCGGACGAGCTTGTCGTGCTCGATCGCGGGCGCATCGTCGCGCGCGGAACACACGACGAGCTGGTCGGCAGCAGCCCGGTCTACCGTGAGATCTACGAGCACGGCCTGTTGGAGCGCGAGTTCGCGGAGCGGGTCGAGGCGCGGGCGGAGGCCGGCGAGTCGGCCGAGGCCGAGGCGGAGGCGGCGACGGCGTGACCGGCGACCTGCTTTCGCGCCGCCGGAGCGGCCGGCACACATCCGGCGCAGTCGCGTCACTCACGGGCGCGATCTGGAGAGCTAGGCTTGCGCCGTGGGCCGGGGAGGTGGGGTCTCCCACTGCACCCGCGCGTGTGCTTACAAGAGATCGCCGCACACGGAGGCGCGCCTCCCAATGAGAGTCTGGCAGCCCGGCTCTCACCTCTCCGCGCAGCGGGATGCGAGCGTGGAGGACTGGACGTGGCAGCGAACGGCTCGCCGCATCTCGACGCTCGCTCGCCTCACGGCGCCCTACAAGCTTCGCACGGCTCTGGCCGCCGCATCCCTGCTCGCGGCAACGCTCACGGCGCTCGCCCCACCCTACCTGGCCAAGCTGGCGGTCGACGACGGTATCCGCAAGCAGGATCTCAGCGCCCTCTCCTTCATCGTCGTGCTCTTCCTCGTCGCCGGCATCGCGAACCTCGCCACCTCCGCCGCGCAGACCTACTTCACGGGCTGGACCGGCGAGCGGATCCTCGCCGACCTCCGCACGAAGCTCTTCCGGCACCTACAGCGCCTCTCGCTCGGCTTCTACGAGCGCAACCGCGCCGGCACGATCATCAGCCGGCTGACGAACGACGTCGACGCCCTCGACCAGCTCGTCACGGACGGCGTCACGACGCTCGTCCAGAACACGCTCATCCTCATCGGCTCGGCGGCGGTTCTCTTCTACCTGGACTGGCGCCTCGCGCTCGCCACGCTTTCGGTTATTCCCGCCATGGCGGTCGCGACAGCGATCTTCCGCATTCGCAGCTCGCATGCGTACCGGGCAGTCCGCGAGCGGCTCGGCCACGTCACGGCCACGCTCGCCGAGGACATCGCCGGCATGCGCGTCGTCCAGTCGTTCACGCGCGAGTCCGCGCGCCGCCGCAATTTCGAGGAGGTCAACGCCCACTACCGCGCGGCCAACCAGCAGACCGTCGTGAACAGTGGCGTCTACTTCCCGTTCGTCGACTTCCTCTCGTCCGTCGCCACCGCCGTTGTCCTGGGCTACGGCGGCTACCTCGTCGCGGGCGGCGATATCTCGATCGGCACGCTCTTCGCCTTCATCCTCTACGTCTCCAACTTCTTCGACCCCGTGCAGCAGCTCTCGCAGCTCTACAACACGTTCCTGGCCGCTGTCGCCGCACTGGACAAGATCATGGACGTGATGGACGAGGAACCGGAGGTGCTGGACCGACCGGGCGCCGACGAGCTCGGCCGCATCGAGGGCCACGTCCGGCTCAACGACTTGCGCTTTGGCTACGGACGCGGCCCCGAGGTGCTGCACGGGATCGATCTCGACGTTCCCGCCGGGACCACGGTTGCGCTCGTCGGCCACACCGGCGCAGGAAAATCGACGATCGCCAAGCTCCTCGCGCGCTTCTACGACCCGCGCGAGGGCTCGATCACGATCGACGGCACCGACCTGCGTGACGTGACGCAGGAATCGCTTCGTCGTCAGCTGGGGATCGTCCCGCAGGAAGGGTTTCTCTTCGCCGGCTCGGTACGCGACAACATCGCCTTCGGACGTCCCGACGCCACGAACGAGGAGATCCGCACGGCGGCCGCGGCAGTCGGCGCGCACGAGTTCATCATGCGGCTCGAGGACGGCTACGAGACCGACGTCCAGGAGCGCGGGACGCGCCTGTCACTGGGTCAGCGCCAGCTCGTCGCGTTTGCGAGAGCGCTCCTCGCCGATCCTCGGATCCTGATCCTCGACGAGGCCACCTCCTCGGTCGACATCGGAACCGAGCGCAAGATCGAGACCGCGCTTCGAACACTGCTCGCCGGACGCACGGCATTCGTGATCGCACACCGGCTCTCGACGATCCGGGGCGCCGACCTGATCGTCGTGCTCGAGCACGGGAAGATCGTCGAGCAGGGAACGCACCACGAGCTCATGGAGCGCCAGGGCCTGTACACGGCTCTGTACGGCGACTGGGCCGCCGACGTCGCCTAGGACCCCGCGGACATGGTGACGGAGGTCGTGCGCGAGAGCTGGCGCCTGTTCCTCGCGCGCTTTTGGCGCACGCTGATCGTCGTCGCGCTGCTCCTCGCCCCACTCGAGCTCGCGCTCGCGCTGCTCGACCCC
>DASTHD010000086.1:0-2986 GCA_035605555.1 Gaiellaceae bacterium | reverse complement strand
CCGCGCCGAGCTCGACGAGTTCTTCGCGCGCGTCCCCGACCACGTCGTCACGGTCCTCGACCAGGCGTACTTCGAGTACGTCGACGACCCGGACTACCCCGACGGCGTCGAGGAGTACCTGAAACAGGGGCGCCGCGTCGTCGTGCTGAGGACGTTCTCCAAGATCTTCGGCCTCGCCGGCCTTCGGGTCGGGTACGGGCTCGCCCCGGAGGAGATCGTCACCGCGGTCGGCAAGGTGCGACGGGCGTTCGACATCACGACGCCGGCGCAGGTTGCGGCGATCGCCAGCCTCGAGGCGCCCGGCGCACAGGCCGAGCTCGAGCGACGCCGCCGCATCAACGCCGAGGGCCGCCCCGCGGTCGAGGCGGCGCTTCGCGACCACGGATTCGAGCCGGCCGGCCCCGCCGTCGCCAACTTCGTCTTCGCCGAGGTGGGAGAGGACTCGCGCCCGCTGTTCGAGCAGCTCCTGCGCGAGGGCGTGATCGTGCGGCCGACCGGCGGCTTCGGCGCCCCAGGCGGTATCCGCGTCACGGTCGGCACGCCCGAGGAGAACGCGTTCTTCGCCGAGGTGCTCGGCCGCGTGCTGGCTCACACTCGGAGCTAGCTCACTGGAGTGAACTTGGGGGCCGCAGCGAGGAGACGCTGTTAGCGTCCGACGGAGGTCGACGAATCGTGATCAGCCGCCAACTCAGGCTTCTCAGAGACCCGCCGAGCTTCGGTCTGCTCGCCCTCGCGACGCTGGCCTCGGGCCTCGGAACCTGGATCGCGTTCGTCGCCCTCACGGTCGACGTCTTCGACCGGACCGGCTCCGCGACCTGGGTCAGCGCGCTGCTCATCGCGGATTTCCTGCCCGCGATCGTGATCGGGATCGCGGCGAGCTCCCTCGTCGACCGGATGTCGCGGCGCGGCCTGATGATCGGTTCGGACCTCGTCCGGTTCGCGGTCTTTGCCGCGTTGCCGTTCGTCGACAGCCCGGCGCTGATCGTCACCCTGGCCGGGATTGCCGGCTTCGCCACCGGCTTCTTCCGTCCCGCTGTCTATGCCGGCCTGCCCAACCTCGTCGAGGACGAGGACCTCGCGGGCGCCAACTCGATCCTCCAGACGCTGGAGAACGCCGCCTGGGCGATCGGGCCGATCATCGGCGGCGTTCTCGTCGCCGCGACCGGTCCGCACGCCGCGTACTGGATCAACGCCGTCACCTTCCTCGTCTCGGCCGCCCTCCTCGTCGGCATTCCGGCGCGGCTCCTCCAGGCCGTGCAGGCAGAGGGGCACGGCTACCGCCGCGACCTCGCCGAGGGCTTCGAGCTGATCCGGCGGTCGCGGGCGCTGCTGACGATCCTCGTCGCCTGGAACGTCGTGATGCTCGCGATCGCCGGAGCGAACGTCTCCGAGGTGGTGCTCGCGAAGGACGCCTTCGACGCAGGCGACTTCGGCTACGGCCTCCTCGTCGGCGCCACGGGGCTCGGCCTGGCGCTCGGCAGCCTCTTCGCCGGGTCGTTCCTCGAGAGCCGGGCGCTCTCCACCGTCTACTCAGGGGCGATCGCGGTCGTTGCGGTCGGCATGTCGGCCGCCGCCGTGTCGCCGGGCGTGTGGGTGGCCGCGGCCTGCATCGTCGTCGTCGGCGCCGGGAACGGCACGGCGGTCGTCTGCAACGCCCTGCTCGTCCAGCGCGGCGCCCCCGACGAGCTGCGCGGTCGCGCCTTCACCGTGCTGATGAGCTCGAACTACGTCGTGCTCGGGATCGGGATGCTGGCGGCGGGGCCGCTGACGGACGCGCTGGGCGCCCGGGCGGTGTGGGGAATCGCCGGCGCGCTCTCCGCCGTGGCCGCGGTGATCGGGCTCGTGATGGCACGCGGTGTGCAGGCGCGGCAGGAGCCCGTCTTACAGCCGTCCCCCTAGAGTTCGCCCCGGGATGGCGAAGCGGCGGGAGTGGACGCGCGACACGCTGCGCGAGGGGGTCCGGTCGGGCGACCGGCGTGCGCTCGCGCGGGCGATCACGCTGGTCGAGAACTCGGACCCGCTCGCCTACGAGCTCGTGCACGACCTGTACCCGGAGACCGGCCGCGCGTACTCCGTCGGGATCACGGGCCCGCCCGGCGTCGGGAAGTCGACCCTGATCAGCGCGCTCCTCCGCGAGCGCCGCGCGGACGGCCAGACGATCGGCGTCATCTCCGTCGACCCGTCGAGCCCGTTCACGCAGGGTGCGCTCCTCGGCGACCGGATCCGCCTCGCCGACCACTTCCTCGACCCCGGCGTCTTCATCCGCTCGATGGGGACGCGCGGCCACCTCGGCGGGCTGTCGGAAGCCGCGCTCCAGTCCCTGCTCGTCCTCGACGCCGCAGGCCGCGACCTCGTCTTCGTCGAGACGGTCGGCACGGGGCAGAGCGAGATCGAGGTGATGAGCGTCGCGGACACCGTCGTCCTCGTCCTGATGCCCGGGTCGGGCGACTCGGTGCAGGCGCTGAAGGCGGGGATCATGGAGATCCCCGACGTGATCGCGATCAACAAGAAGGATCACCCTGCGGCGAAGACGATGCTGAACGAGGTGCGGTCGATCCTCGCGCTGGACACCGAGCGCGACTGGCGCCCGCCGATCGTCCTCACCGAAGCGGTGACGGGGGAGGGGATCGAGACGCTCTGGGAGAAGATCGCCGAGCACCGGGCGCATCTCGAGTCCGACGGCCTGCTCGAGGAGCGGCGGCGGCGGAACCTCGCCGGCGAGGTCTTCTCCGTCGCCTCGGCCCGGGCGAAGAGCCACCTCGAGCGTGCGGTGGCCGACGATCCCGAGCTGCGCCGGCTACTGGACGAGGTGCAGGAGCGGCGGCTCGACCCGCTCACGGCCGTGCGGGAGATACTGGAGAAGGTGTTCAAGGTCGATGTGGACGGAAACAGGCCCGACACTCGCTGACATCCAGGAGGCCCGCAGCCGCCTCGCCGGTATCGCGCGGGTCACACCGGTCTACGGCTCGGAGACGTTCTCGCGGGT
>DASTHD010000074.1:0-2040 GCA_035605555.1 Gaiellaceae bacterium | reverse complement strand
AGGCGCTCTCGCGCGTGATCGACCCCGAGCTCCGGAAGCCGGTGACCGAGCTCGACATGGTGCGCGGTGTCGAGGTGAGCGGCACCCACGCCGAGGTGACGATCGCGCTGACCGTCCCCGGCTGCCCGCTCCGGCACAGCTTCGACGAGCAGGTGCAGCGGGAGCTCATGCCGCTCGAGGGAATCGAGTCCGTTTCTGTCGCGTTCGACGTGATGAGCCCGGAGGAGAAGGCGGCCCTGACGACGCGCCTGCGCGGCGGCGTCACCCAGCGCACGAAGGGCATCTCACTCGACCGCTCCACGCGCGTGATCGCCGTCGCGAGCGGCAAGGGCGGCGTCGGGAAGTCAACGCTGACCGCCAACCTGGCGGCTGCCTTCGCGCGGCTCGGCCAGCGGGTCGGCGTGCTGGACGCCGACGTCTACGGCCACTCGATCCCGCACATGCTCGGCGTCCACCAGCGGCCGGTGGTCGTCGATCGGATGATCGTGCCGCCGGTCCGCGACGAGCTGAAGCTGATGTCGATCGGGTTCTTCCTCGAGGACAACGCGCCGGTCATGTGGCGCGGCCCGATGCTCCACAAGGCGCTCGAGCAGTTTCTCTCGGACGTCCACTGGGGCGAGCTGGACACGCTCGTCGTGGACATGCCGCCCGGCACCGGCGACGTGTCGATCTCGCTCGGGCAGCTGCTGCCGCGGGCCGAGGCCGTCGTCGTCACGACGCCCCAGCCCGCCGCTCAGCAGGTCGCCGTGCGCGCGGCGCAGATGGCCGAGAAGACGAGCATGCGGCTGATCGGCGCAGTCGAGAACATGTCGTACCTCGTCGGGACGGGCGCCGAGCTCTTCGGCTCGGGCGGCGGCGAGGCGCTTGCGCGGGAGACCGGCCTGCCGCTGCTGGCGAAGATTCCGCTCGATCCTGCGCTGCGTGAGGCAGCCGACCGCGGCGAGCCCCTCGTCTGGGAGCAGCCGGACGCCGAGGCGTCAGAGGCGATCGTTCGCCTCGCCGAGGCGATTCACGAGACGCGCCGCGAGGAGGGGCTCGGTATCGCCAAGCCCCTCCCGCTTGCGGGCGCGCGCAGTTAGGACTCCGCGCTGCGCTAGTGCTTCTTGCCGTGGTGGCTTCGAGCAGCTGCCGAAAGTTCGTAAAAGTGCGGTCGGATGAGGCCTGACGACGTGATCCCGACCCTGCGAAGCCTCGGCTTCCACGAGCGAGAAGCCGGAATCCTGGCCGAGCACTTCCTCGACGCCGAGCGCCGTGGGAAGCAGGGTCACGGCCTCAGCCGTGTGGAGTGGCTGAAGACGCAACCGGTCTCCCCCGAAGCTCAGCCGGAGCGTCTCGTCGCGGAGCCCGGATACGAGCGCTGGGACGGCCGCGGCGCGCTCGGCTACCTGACGCTGGCCGCGGTCTGCGAGGCGCAACTCGAGTCGCCGCCGGAGCGGGCGCGTGTCGTCGTCGCCTCGAACTGCTTTCCCACCGGGATGCTCGGGTACTGGACGCGGCGGCTCGCCGACGGCGGCCTCGTCGCGGTGCTCACCACGACCTCCCCGGCGCGCCTTGGGCACCCCGACGGCGGCCCGAAGCTCGCGGGGACGAACCCGCTGTCGATCGCGATCCCGAGCTCGGACGGGAAGCCTGTTGTCGCCGACGTTTCGATGGGGCAGGTCACCTACGGAGACGTCATTGCCGGCCTGGCGTCGGAGGAGGAGCTCGTTCCTTTCGGCGGCGACCAGGCGCATAAGGCGTTCGCGCTCGCGCTCGGCCTACAGCTGCTCGTCGACGCACTGGCCGGGGACGGCTACGGCGCCGTGCTCCTGGTAGCGCGGCCCGAGGCCGACCCGGTCCCGGCGCTGCGTCGAGACGCCCGCGGAGCCCGCCTTCCGGGCGATACCAAGGCTTAACCAAGGTTTTCCCCGGCCGTAGCCCGCTCCTGGGCGGGCGTCCGCGAGCCTGTGGCCATGACCAAAGGAGGACTCATGACCAAGCTCGTCATCGGCCTTGCAGCGTTCGTGTTGCTCGCCGCGGGCGGCGCCCTCGCAGGCGGCG
>DASTHD010000070.1:0-3050 GCA_035605555.1 Gaiellaceae bacterium | reverse complement strand
CCTCGGAGCAAGCGGCGCCATCTCGGCGGTGCTCGGCGCCTACCTCGTGCTGCTGCCGAACGCGAGCGTCGTCACCGCGATCTTCTTCTTCTTCATCATCATCCGCGAGTTCCCGGCCTGGTTGTTCCTCGGCTTCTGGTTCCTGTTGCAACTCTGGTCGGGCGGGTTCTCACTCCTGAACCCCGAGCCCGGCGGCGGCGTCGCATTCTTCGCCCACGTCGGCGGCTTCGCCTTCGGGGTCGCGACCGCGAGGCTCTTCCTCAAGCGCAGCCCGTTAAGTCCTGCCTACTGATGGACTTCGACGAGCACGTCCGAGCCGCCCTCGAAGGCCTGCCTCCCGAGCTCGCTACGGCGCTCGAGAACGTCGTCGTCGTCGTCGAGGACGAGAGCCCGGACGAGCCCGACCTCTTCGGCTGGTACGACGGGCTCGGGCCGGGGCTCGATCACGCCGGCGCGCTTCCCGACCGCATCGTCATCTACCGCCGTCCGCTCGAGCGTGAGTTCCCGGATCCCGACGAGCTGGAGCGCGAGATCCGCATCACCGTGCTCCACGAAGTCGGTCATTTCTTCGGGCTGGACGAGGACCAGATTGACGATCTCGGCTACGGCTAAGCGAGGGAATGGCGCTCGCGGCGCCCACGTTTACATAGGCGTGAGCACATTGCATGACATCCGTACCGAGATCGAGCGCGCCAGCGAGGAGCGCGCCGAGCTCTTGCACCGTCTGTCGGAAGGACACGACGTCGTCCTCGCCGCCGAGCTCCGTGAGCTCGACGATCGCATTGCCGCGCTCTGGGACGAGCACCGCGAGGCACGGGCCCGCGCCCGTTTTGGCGACCGGGACGAGATCATCCGTCGCGCACGCCTCGAGGAACGCATCGACCGGGCTGCATAGACACACGAGCACGCGAAGGAGCGCACAGAGCGCTCCTTCGCTGAGCGGGCGACGAGAGCGCCTCTACACTGTTTGGCGACTCGGGGCGTTAGCTCAGCTGGGAGAGCGCCGGCTTTGCAAGCCGGAGGTCACCGGTTCGATCCCGGTACGCTCCATCACCGGCAAACCCAGTAGCCATGCGGGATAGCGGCAAATCCCGCACGCGAGCGGGATTCACTCTGACGCCATCTCAACGCCACCTCGTCCGGATCTCGCGTCCAGACGCGCCCGAATCGCGTCCTCGGAGTCGCGGGCCAGGTGCCCGTAAGTGCGGTCGATCATCGCCACGCTCGTCCCCATAAGCCGGGCCAGCTCGAAGATCGACACGCCGGCGGCCAGCGCCTCGGTAGCGAACGTGTGCCGCAGGTGGTACGGGCCGCGCTGCTCGACCCCGGCCGCGTCGAGCGCCGGGTACCACTCGCGCGTCCGCCACGTGTCGAGGCTGATGTAGCCACCCTCCGCGGCGGGGAACAGCAGCGGCGTGTCCACGCGCGGCTGTAGCGCATCGAGCGCGTCGAGGGCGCGGCCGGTGAGCGGGACGCGTCGGCGCGAGCGCGTCGTCTTGGGGTAGCCGGTCAGGGCGCCGTCGGCGTAGCGGCGCTGCACCGTCACGGCCCGGCCGGCGCGGTCGACGTCGCGGCGCTCGAGGGCCACCCACTCGTTCGTCCGCAGGCCCGTCTCGGCGGCGAACACGACCAGCGGCCCGTAGCGCGGCCCGAGCTCGGCGGCGAGCCCGTCGACCTGGGCGCGCGTGAACGGCCGCAGCTCCTCCATCCGCGGCTGCGGGTTTCGTCCCGCATCGACGGCCGGGTTCGCCATGGTGTAGCGCCAGCGGACCGCCGCACCGAGCGTCTACCTCAGCGCCGAAGTCAGCCGGTAGCGCGACGAAGCGGGCAGGCTCGACCGCCAGGCGGCGACGTCGTCGGATGCGCGCTCGAGCTCGCGCAGCGTCCAACTGCCGAACTTCTTGCGCGCCGGCGCCAGCCGCTCGTCGGTCGTTTCGCGTGTCCGCTTGGATAGTCGTCGACACAACGGGAGTCGTCCGGTGGATCAATCCGGCAGCCGAGCGGCTCCTCGGCGACGTTCGCGGCCGCCAGTTCACCTCCGTCGTCGCGCCCGAGGACAGCCGGCGCGCACGCGAGCTGTTCTCCCGGAAGGTGCTCGGCACCGCCCCGGCCACAGATGCGACCGGCGTCCTGGTTTCGACCGCCGGCACGCGGGTGGCCGTGGAGATCAGCTCGGTGCCGCTCACGAGCGGCGAACGGGTGGTCGGCGTCTTCGGGCTGTTCGAGGAACGGCCCGACGACAGGCCCACGGCGCCACACCCGCATCTCACCCCTCGTCAAGTCGAGGTGCTTCGCCTTCTGGAGCAGGGCCGCTCGACGAAGCAGATCGCCGCCGAGCTCCACCTGACCACCGAGACGGTCAGGAACCACATCCGCCGTCTCTTTCGCGCCCTCGGCGTCCATTCCCGACTCGAAGCCGTCGCCGCCGCCCGGGCCGCATCACCCTCCTGATCGACGCACGAGGCCGTCTCGCTCTCGGTCGAAGCGTCAGCCGAGGTCGTGGACGGGCATCCACTCTGGGTCGTCGGCCGCCACCTCGACGCAGCGGAGCTGCCAGTCGCCGCCGTGGCGGGCGAGCCTCGAGACGGTCAATGCGGACACCACGGACAGCGTAGGGCTTGGATCACGCTCCAAGGTCAAGGGGCGAGTCGAAGGCCGCGGCCCTTCCCACGCCCTCCCCGAACCTAGGAGGTCGGCGCCGGCGCGGCTAGATGGCGGTTCCGGCCGTGGCCGCGTTAGGCACAGCCCTGCCGTCCCGTTCCCAGACCGTTCTTTCGGGTACCAGAGGCGAGACAGCCTGTGGGAGCGGCAGGCGCGGTTGGTACGGCTGTTCTGGTCAATAACAGTCGCTGAACGGGCGAGGCCCCGCTCGGCGGGGCCTCGCTGGGCAGCGTGATGAGCTGTCAGTGTGCGGGCCGCAAGAAGTGGTTGACCGCTCGGTTGCCGATCTTCTCGCCGTGGTCCGTCCCCGTCTCGACCGCGTCCCGGAAGTGGAAGCCGACGTAGATGCGGGAAACCGCGTTCTCGTCGGCCGCCTGGGAGAAGCTGGT
>DASTHD010000069.1:0-16944 GCA_035605555.1 Gaiellaceae bacterium | reverse complement strand
TAGCGCGACGTCTCGAGCACCGCGCCGACCTTTCGCAGCGGGTCGTCCAGGTCCCGGTAGTGGCGCCCCAGCACCTTCGTCTCGCCGGAGGTCGGACGGATCAGCGCGAGCACCGCCTTCAGCGTCGTCGTCTTCCCGGCGCCGTTCGGGCCGAGAAATCCGGTGATGCGCCCGGACTCGACGCGGAAGGTGAGGTCGTCGACGGCGACCGTCTTCCCGTAGCGCTTTGTGAGACGCTCGACCTCGATCATCGGAGCTCTGTGACGAGGACTTTCCGGGACCGCGGCCCGTCGAACTCGCAGAAGAAGATTCCCTGCCACGTCCCGAGGGCGAGCCGTCCGCCGTCGAGCGGGACGAGCACCTGCGGGCCCATCAGCGACGCGCGGATGTGTGACGGCGCGTTTTCCTCGCCCGCCTCGACGTGCTCCCAGCCCCAATCGTCGCCAACGATCCGCTCGAGCGCCCGCTCGAAGTCACGCGCGACCGCGGGGTCGGCGCGCTCGTTGATCGTCACGCCGGCCGTCGTATGCGGCACGTAGACAAGCGCCGCCGCACCCTCCGCCCCTTCGAGCACGCTCTCGACCTCCCCCGTGATCTCGATCAGCTGGGTGCGCCGCTCACTCCGGAGGGTGATCTCGCGCACACGAGTATCCTAAGCCGCCCATGGCGAGCGCACCCCCGTCCGCGCGTGACCTCGACACCTACCGCGACCGGATCGACCGGTTCGTCGCGGAGCTGGACGAGGAGTACTACCTCCACTACGCGGGCCACAAGGACACGCTCGACCTGAAGCCGCTGTATGACCGCTACCCGGAGCTGTCCGAGCTCGGGCAGGCCCAGGCGCTCGGGCAGGCGGCGCAGGGCGACGGCGGCATCGTCGAGCTCTGGCGCTTCGCGAGCGAGAACTACCTCGGCGAGCTGACGCGGGAGCACAGCGAGAAGGTCGCGGCCCTCGAGGCCGAGCTCGAAGCCAGCGTCGACGGCGAGACCATCGGCTACCGGATGATCCGCCCGACGATGGCCAACTCCGAGGACCGCGCAAGGCGGCAGCGGCTCGAGGACGCCCGGAACCGCCTCACCGAGGAGCACATCAACCCGATCCTCCAGGACGGCGTCTCCACCGTGCACACCGCGGTGCCGAAGCTGGGCTCGGAGACGTACCTCGAGCTCTACAAGCGCTTCGGTTTCCGGATCGAGGAGCTCGCCGACCAGTGCCGCGCGGTGCTCGAGTCTACCGAGCAGCTGTACGAGGAGCACGCCGACCGCCTCTTCCGGGCCCGCGCGGGTGTCGGCCTCTCCGAAGCCCAGCGCTGGGACGTCACGCGCGTGTTCCGCGCGCCCGGGTGGGATCAGGCGTTCCCGGCCGACAAGATGATGCCCGCGCTCGAGGTGACCCTCGCCGACCTCGGAATCGACCTGCGCTCGCAGCAGAACGTGGAGCTCGACATCGAGCAGCGGCCGAAGAAGAGCCCACGCGCGTTCTGCGCGCCGATCGAGGTGCCGGGCCGTGTCGTGCTCGTGATCCAGCCGATGGGGGGCGCCGACGACTGGCGCGCGCTCTTTCACGAGGCCGGCCACACCGAGCACTACGCCCACGTGTCCGCGGATCTGCCGGTGGAGGCCAAGCGCCTCGGCGACGTCTCGGTCACCGAGGCCTGGGCGACGATGATGGAGCACCTCCTGCTCGAGCCCGGCTGGCTCTCGCGGCGGCTGGACTTCCCGAAGCCGGAGGAGTTCGCAGCGGAGGCGGCGACCGGGTCGCTGTACCTGCTGCGGCGGTACTGCGGCAAGCTCCTCTACGAGCTCGAGTTCCACGGCGTGAGCGAGCTCGACCCGAAGGCGATGTCCGCGCGCTACGTCGAGCTGCTCGGCGACGCGCTGAAGATCGAGCCCAGCCCGACGGACTTCCTCGGTGACATCGACCCGAGCTTCTACGTCACCGGCTACCTCCGCTCCTGGGCGCTCCAGTCGCAGCTGCGCGAGCACTTCCGCGAGCGCTTCGGGTCGGACTGGTTCGCCGACCGCAAGGCCGGCGGGATGCTCCGCGAGCTCTGGTCGGAGGGCCACCGGCTGAACGCCGATGAGCTGCTCGCCGACGTGACCGGCCAGGAGCTCGAGATGGAAGCCTTCGCGCAGACGCTGCGCGAGCAGCTCAGGTAGGTGCAGCGGCAGTTCGGCCGGAGGTTCGCCGCCGCCGCGGTCGCCGGTGTCTGGCTGTACCACGGTCTCTGGTGCAAGCTGCTCGGCGGCTGCCCGGAGCAGGCGGACATCGTTGCGGCCGTCCCCGGGCTCCGGGGCGAGCGCGCAAGGACAGTTCTGCTCGGGATCGGGGTCGTGGAGACGGCGCTCGCGGTCTGGGTTCTGACCGGCCGACGGCCTCGCGAAGCAGCCGCAATCGGCACTGCGCTCGTCGCCGGCATGAACGCCGGCGGGCTGACGTTCGGGCGGCGCCACATCCCTGCGCCGAAGAGACTGGTCGCTGAGAACCTGACCTTCATCGCGCTCGCCTGGCTCGCCGCCGAGGAGGACGCTCGCGCCTGAGACGCCCTGGGAGCGCGGACGCGTCGACCGGCGAGCCGGGCCGCCGGAGCTGCTGTTCGGCCGGATGTACGAAGACAGCTCGCTCGAGCTCGAGGCATTCGCGCCCGGGAGCAGGGTGTTCTGCATCGCCTCTGCTGGATGCACGGCGTTCGACCTGGCGGCACGCGGTGATGACGTCACGGCGGTAGACGTAAATCCGGCTCAGATCGAGTACGTCCGCCGGCGCCTCGAAGGCGGGCCGCTCGAGCGAGGAAGCGTGGACCGGGGACTCGACCGGCTGCGCCGACTCGCGCCGACGCTCGGGTGGCGCCGCGGCTTGGTCGAACGCTTCTGCGCACTCGAGCGGCCGGACGAGCAACTCGACTTCTGGCGCCGTCACCTGGAAACCCGCCGCTTTCGGGTCGCGCTCAGAGCCTCCTTCAGCAGTGCGTGGCTCAGGCGCTCCTACGCGTCGCCCTTCCTGAGCGTCGTCCCGCCGCGCTTCGACCGGGTCCTGCGCCGGAGGTTCGAGCGCGGGTTCGGACGCCACCCGAACTCCGGCAACCCCTATGTCACCGCGCTGCTGCTCGGCCGACCGCGAGAGGTCACCCCGACGCCGATTACTTTTCGCGTGGCCGACGCGGCGGAGTTCCTCGAGCAGTGTCCGCCGCGGAGCTTCGAGGCTTTCTCGCTCTCGAACATCCTCGACGGCGCCGACGAGACGTACGCGGCTCGCCTCTTTGCAGCGGTGCGCCGTGCCGCCGCGCCTGGCGCGCTCGGCGTCCTACGAAGTTTCCGGGAGCCGGTCGACGAGCTCCAGGGTCGCCGGGCGGCCGACGACCGAGCGCTCATCTGGGGCAGCGTGGCGGTCGAGCAGCTCCGGTGATCCACCGACTCCGCCGCCACCCCGTCCCGGTCTCTGCACATTTCCGCCACAGTCTCGTCCTTGCGTACGCCCTTCCGGCCCCGGCGCTCGAGGAGTCGCTGCCACCGACACTCGAGCCGGACCGGCACGGCGACCTCGGCTTCGTCGCGGCGGCGTTCGTGCAGAGCGAGGAGCTGCGCCCGTCGTTCCTCCCTCGGGCGGTCGGCCTCGACTTCTTTCTCGCCGGCTACCGGATCTTCGTGCGCGTCGCGGACCGTCCGAGCCTCCGCGGCCTCTACATCCTCCGCAGCGACACCGACCGCCGTCTCATGACGCTCCTCGGGAACGCCCTCACCTCGTATAGCTACCGGACCGTCGACGCGAGCTGCCGCGTGGAGAACGGAACGCTCGAGGTACGCGTTCGGCCGGGCGTCGACGTCTCGGCCGACCTGGACAGCCGGCCCGCGCGGCTGCCGTCAGGGTCGCCGTTCGCGGACGACGCGGAGGCCCGCCGCTTCGCCGGGCCGCTGCCGTACACGTTCCACCACGAGTCAGGCACCGGCCGGCTGCTGGCCGTGCGCGGCGTCAGGAGCGCCTGGAATCCGGAGCCCGTGTCGGTCGAGGTACGCGAGCTCGATTTCCTCTCGGGATTCGACGCTGCGCCGATCCTTGCGAACGCGTTCTACGTCGGCGGCGTCGACTACCGCTGGGAACGCGGACGCCTGCTCTAGAGGGATCCGCTCAGAGCGCACCGCCTGCCGCGGGAGGCGCGCCGGCCTCGAGCGGGCTCTCGTCGCCCGCCGTCCGCGCCAGGATCTCCTCGACGAGCAGCAGGTTGTCGCCGGCCCGCTCGACCGTCGCGAGCAGGTGCGACATTGACGAGATCTCCTCCCGCTGCTCCTGCAGGAACCAGTGGAGGAACTGCTCGCCGACGAGGTCGCCCTCCTCGCGGGCCAGCGAGACGAGCGCGACGATCTGGTCGGTCACGCGCTTCTCCTGCTCGAGTGCGAGCGCCACCGGCTCGGCAGCGCTCCCGAAGTCGGTCTTCGGCGCCTCGACGCCCGGAATCCGCACCGGCTCGTCGGCGTCGAGGAGGTACTGCACCATGATCATCGCGTGGTTCCGCTCCTCGACCGCCTGGCGGTAGAAGTGGGCGGCGAGCTGCGGCAGTGACTCCGAGTCGTAGTGGACCGCGATCGCGATGTACTGCTGCGAGGCCGCGAACTCGTACGCGATCTGCTCGTTCAGGGCGTCGGCAAACCGTGCCACCGCGCGAATCTATCCGACCGGCCGGTACGCAACGTCCTGCAAACTGAATAGGCTTTATTCATGGACCGAAGACGTGTGCTGATCGTCGGCGCCGCGGGACGGGACTTCCACAACTTCAACATGGTCTACCGCGGGCGCCCGGAGTACGAGGTCGTCGCGTTCACGGCGACCCAGATCCCCAACATCGAAGGTCGCGTCTATCCGGCCAAGCTTGCCGGCGACCTCTACCCGCAAGGCATCCCGATCCGGCCGGAGGAGGAGCTTGAGGCACTCGTCCGCGACGAGCAGGTCGACGACGTGATCTTCGCCTACTCCGACGTCACGCACGAGCACGTGATGCACATCGGCTCGCGCGCGCTCGCTGCCGGCGCCAACTACGGGCTGCTCTCGCCGCAGGACACGATGCTGGCCTCGTCGAAGGCGGTCGTCGCCGTTTGCGCCGTCCGCACCGGCTCGGGCAAGAGCCAGACGACGCGGCGCGTGGCGGGCCTGCTCCGCGCGAACGGCAAGCGCGTCGCGGTCCTGCGCCACCCGATGCCCTACGGCGACCTGACGCGCCAGGCGGTGCAGCGCTTCGCCGACTACGCCGACCTCGATGCCGCCGACTGCACGATCGAGGAGCGCGAGGAGTACGAGCCGCACATCGCCGAGGGCAACGTCGTTTTCGCCGGGATCGACTACGCGGCGATCCTCGACCAGGCCGAGCAGGAAGCGGACGTGATCCTCTGGGACGGCGGCAACAACGACACGCCGTTCATCAAGCCGAACCTCCACATCGTCGTGGTCGACCCGCATCGCGCGGGACACGAGCTGCGCTACCACCCGGGCGAGACCAACCTCCGGATGGCCGACGTCTGCGTGGTCAACAAGCTCGACACGGCGAAGCCCGAAGACGTGGAGACAGTGCTGGCCTCGATCGCCCAGGTGAACCCGGCGGCGACGGTCGTGCGCGCCGCGTCGCCGTTCCAGGTCGAGGACGCCGAGGCGATCACGGGGAAGCGCGTGCTCGCGATCGAGGACGGGCCGACCCTGACGCACGGCGAGATGACCTACGGTGCCGCCGTCCTCGCTGCGAAGGCGAACGGCGCGGCCGAGCTCGTCGATCCGAGGCCGTTCGCCGTCGGCTCGATCGCCGACACACTCCGGGAGTGGCCGCACATCCAGGGACTCCTCCCCGCCATGGGCTACGGCGACGACCAGATGGACGAGCTGCGGCAGACGATCGAGCGCTCCGACGCCGACCTCGTCCTGATCGGCACTCCGATCGACCTCCGGCGCGTAATCGACTTCGACAAGCCCGCGCTGCGCGTCACCTACCGGCTCGAGGAGCTGAGCTCGCCGACCCTCGCCGACCTGCTCGCCGAGCGCGGCATCACGACGACCGGAACCGAAGCCGCCGTCGCTTGACCACGGTCGTTGCCCTCGGGGGCAATGCACTGATCCAGGCAGGAGACCGGGGCACCGCCGCGCAGCAGTCCGCGCGCCTCCGGGAGGCGGCCACCTCGCTCGCGCCGCTTTTCGACGAGCCCCGGGTCGTGATCACGCACGGGAACGGACCGCAGGTCGGCAACGAGCTGCTCCGCCAGGAGCGCGCCGCCGACGAGGTGCCGCCGCTGCCGCTCTACCTCGCCGTCGCGCAGACGCAGGCAGAGATCGGCGCGCTGATCGAGGCCGAGCTCGGCCCCGTCGCCGGTCGCCCGGTCGCGTGTCTGCTCACCCACGTCGTCGTCGCTGAGGACGACCCTGCCTTCGGCCGCCCGACGAAGCCGATCGGCCCGTTCTACTCCAGTGAGCAGGCGGGCGTGCTCGAGCACCAGCGCGGCTGGCCGCTCGTCGAGGCGCAGGGCCGCGGCTGGCGCCGCGCTGTCGCCTCCCCCACGCCGCTCGAGGTCGTGGAGCTGGAGCAGGTGCGGGCGCTACTCGACGCCGGGGCTGTCCCGGTTGCCTGCGGCGGCGGCGGGATCCCCGTCGTCCGCCGCGACGGCCGGCTCCACGGCGTGGAGGCGGTGATCGACAAGGACCGCGCGTCGGCGCTCCTCGCCGCAGCGCTCGGCGCCGAACGGCTGCTGATCCTGACCGACGTCACCGCCGTCAAGCGCGGCTTCGGCACGCCGGCCGAGGAGGTCGTTCGCGAGCTGACGGCCGGCGAGGCCGAGGCGCTGGCGCCGGAGCTCGCGGAGGGCTCGATGCGCCCCAAGGTCGAGGCCGCCGCCGCGATGGCCCGGGCCGGCGGCGAGGCGATCATCACCGCGCTCGACCGCCTCGAGGACGCGCTCGCCGGCCGCGCCGGCACCCGCATCGCGGGCTGACCGAACCGGTCCGCCGGGTCGCGCGAATCAGCCGCGACCCCAAACGCGAAAGGAGCCGCATTCTCCATGCGAACTCTCGTGCTTGCAGCAATCGGCGTCGCGGTCGCCTTCGCCGTCGTGCTCGTTCGCGGCCCGGCCCCGCAGGCCGGCACCGCGTCGAGCCACCGCGAGGCGCCGCTGATCGCCGAGGATCCGTCGGCCGACACGACGGATCTCTACGCGTTCAGAAGCCTGGACGCCCCGAACAACCTCACCGTGATCGCGAACTGGATCCCGGCTGAGGATCCGGCCGCAGGGCCGAACTGGTACCGCTTCTCCGAGCGGGCCCGGTACAGCATCAAGATCGACCGGAACGGCGACGCGAAGCCTGACGTGACCTACCGGTTCCGCTTCAAGAACCGCGAGGGCTCGTTGTTCCTCGGCAACACCGTCCAGGACTACGTCGTCACCCGCGTCAAGGGCGACGAGGAGGACGTCGTCGCCCAAAGCGTCACCCCGCCGAACAACATTGGCCCGCGGACGACGCCGAACTACCGCCAGCTGGCGGACACGGCGGTGACGAACCTCGCCGGCGGCGGGAAGGTTTTCGCCGGACAGCGTGAGGATGCGTTCTTTGCCGACATCGGCGCGATCTTCGACCTCGTCGCGATCCGCAAGCCTCCGGGCAACGCGGGTGGCGGCAAGGACTTCTTCGCCGGCTACGGCGTCCACGGCATCGCGCTGCAGATCCCGATCGCGCAGCTCGACGACGGCGACCACACGGTCGGCGTGTGGGCGACGACCGAGCGGACACGGATGCGGATCAAGCAGTACCGCCGGAACGGCGTCCGCCGCTTCCGCCACGAGAAGCACTGGGTCCAGATCTCGCGCCTGGGGAACCCGTTGATCAACGAGGTGATCATCCCCACCCGGCTCAAGGACCGCTGGAACGCGCTGAGCCCGGACGCGGATGCGCAGTTCCTCCAGTACTACCGCCAGCCGCTGCTGGCGGCCGTGATCAACCAGCTGTACGGCCTGGGCGTCCCGGAGCAGAACCGTGACGACCTCGTCGCCGTCCTCCTGACCGGCGTGCCCGGCCTCAACTCCACGGGGCCGAAGCTCGCCGACATGCTGCGCGTCAACCTGTCGATCGCCCCGACGGCGAGCCCGAGCCGGCTTGGCGTCTTCGGCGGCGACACGGCCGGCTTCCCGAACGGGCGGCGGCTGGGTGACGACGTCATCGACATCGCCGAGCGCGCGGTGGCCGGCAAGCTCCTCGGCCACCCGGCGGGCGACCTCCTCGGCGACGGCGTCGACGGGAACGACGTCCCGAACCTGAACGGCTTCCCGTATGAGAACGACCCGCCGAGCGGGTTCGACAACGCGAAGGGCCAGCAGAAGCCGTGAGGCTGCTCCTGTTGGCAGGCGCGGTGACGGCGATCGCCGCCACCGCGCTCCTGGCGGGTGGGGCGCTGCGCAGCGGCGGTGACGCCGCGGCGGCGCCCACCTCCCGCCAGCTGGTCCGGGTCGGCTTCCGCGAGCTGGATGCGGCGCGGCGGACGGGGGAGCCGACCCACTACGGACGGGCCGAGCAGACTCTTCGCGAAGCGCTCGCCGGTGACGGGCAGGACGCGGAGGCGCTCGTCGGGCTCGCCTCGCTGGCGAATTCGCGCCATCGCTTCGGCGAGGGACTGCGGCTCGCTCGGCAGGCTCGCCGGCTCGCGCCGGACACGGCCGTCGTCGATGCGGTGCTCGGCGACTCGCTCGTCGAGCTCGGCCGCTACGACGAAGCATTTGCGGTCTTCGACCGGCTCGCCGCGCGCAAGCCCGGACTGACCGCGTACTCGCGCGTCTCGTACGCGCGGGAGCTCCTCGGCCGGCAGGCGCAGGCGATCGAGGCCATGTGGCTCGCCGTCGACACCGCGGGCGACAGCGGCGAGCCCGCAGCGTGGTCGCGAACGCAGCTCGGGAAGCTCTACTTCTCGCAAGGGCGGCTTCGCGCGGCGGCGGCGCAGTACCGCGCCGCGCTCGAGCTCCAGCCGGGCTACGTCCAGGCGCTCGACGCGCTGGCGCATGTCGAGGCGGCGCGCGGGAGGCTGCGCGTCGCGACGTCGCTCGAGCGGCAGGCGGTCGAGCAGACGCCGCTGCCGCAGTACGCAGGCTTTCTCGGCGACCTGTACCGGTTGCAACGCCGCCCGCGCCAGGCCGACGAGCAGTACCGCCTCGTCGCCGCGGTCGACCGCCTCTTCGCCGCCAACGGCGTCGCCACCGACCTCGAGCTCTCCCTCTTCAACGTCGACCACGGCTTCCGCCTCCGCGAGTCGGTCGCGCGCGCCCGGCGGGCGCTCGCCGAGCGGCCGAGCATCGAGGCCGAAGGCGTCCTGGCTTGGGCGCTCGCGCGCACCGGCCGTTGCGGCGAGGCGCTGCGCCACTCCCGGCGCGCGCTCCGGCTGGGCACGCTGGATGCGCCCAAGTTCTTCCAGCGCGGGATGATCGAGCGCTGCCTCGGCCGCCGTGCCGAGTCGCAGCGCTGGTTCCGCCGCGCGCTGCGCACGAACCCGTACTTCTCGCCCGTCTGGGTGCCCGTGGCGAGGAGGCTCTCGTGAAGCGCCTCCTGCTCGCGCTCATCGCCGCCGCGCTAGTCCTACCGGTGGACGCCGCAGCGCACCCACTCGGCAACTTCACCGTCAACCGGTACGCCGGCGTCGAGCTCTCCGGCAGTCATGTGTTCGTCCGCTACGCCGTCGACCTGGCCGAGATCCCGACGCTCCAGGACGGCGCCCGCTTCCGGCGCCCCGGGACGGCGCGCCGGCTCGCCGGTGGCCTGCGGCTCGAGCTCGACGGCCGGCGCGCCCCGCTGCGGCCGCTCGCCTCCCGCGTCACGTTGCGGCCCGGCGCCGGCGGCCTCCGCACGCTCCGGTTCGACGCCGTCTATGACGGCGGCCGTGCCGGGCGGATGCTCGTCTTCCGCGACACGAACTTCTCCGGCCGCATCGGTTGGAAAGAGATCGTGGTGAGCGCCGACCGTGGGGCCCGGATCGTCACCTCCTCCGCCCGCTCACAGAGCGCGAGCGACGAGCTGCGCTCGTACCCACGCAACCTGCTCGGGGCGCCGTCGGACACCACCGCGGCAACAGCGGTCGTCCGCCCTGGAACCGGGGAAGGCGTCGCGCCGCTGCTCGGCGACGCGCCGTCCGAGCACCGCGGCGGCGGCTTCGAGTCCCTGGTCGGTCGCGACGGCGGCGCGGGTGTGATCGGGCTCGCCCTCATGCTTGCGCTCTTCTGGGGCGCCGCCCACGCCCTCACCCCCGGCCACGGTAAGGCGATCGTCGCCGCGTACCTCGTCGGCTCAAAAGGCAAGGCGCGTCATGCGCTGGCACTCGGCGGCATCGTCACCGTCACGCACACGATCGGGGTCTTCGCGCTGGGGCTCGTGACGCTCGCGCTCTCGGAGCTGATCGTCCCCGAGCGGCTGTACCCGTGGCTGAACCTGGTCTCGGCGCTGCTCGTCGTCGGCGTGGGCGTGGCGGTGCTTCGCGCCCGCCTTCACGCGCACCGGCATCACCACCACCACCACGATCACGAGCACCGGCGCGGCCTGCTCGCGGTCGGCATCTCCGGCGGCCTCCTCCCCTGCCCGTCGGCGCTCGTCGTCCTCCTGGCCGCGATCTCGCTCCACCGGGTGGGCTTCGGACTGCTCCTGATCGTCGCCTTCAGCCTGGGCCTCGCCTCCGTCATCACCGGCATCGGCCTCGTCGCCGTCACCGCCAAGCGAGCGTTTGCCCGGCTGAGCCTCGAGGGTGCCGTCGTCCGCGCCCTGCCCGCCCTGAGCGCCGTCGCGATCGTCGCGCTCGGCCTCGTCATGACCGTGCGGTCCCTGCCGCAACTGACCTGAAAGGATCTTCACGATGTTCGGACTCGACGACTTCATCGCTTCCTACTCCGACAGCGCCTCCGTCTGGCTCGTCGCTCTCGTCGCGATCCTTCTCGGGCTCAGGCACGCAACCGACCCGGACCACCTCGCCGCCGTGACGACTCTGCTCGCAGGGACGAAGAAGGGCGCGACCCGCGCGGCTGGGGAGCTCGGCGCATCCTGGGGGCTCGGGCACGCCGTCACGCTCTTCGCCTTCGGCGTCCCGATCCTCTTGCTCGACCGCTACCTGCCCGAGCGCGTGCAGCAGGGCGCCGAGACGGCGATCGCCTTCGTGATCGCCTACCTCGCCCTCCGCCTCCTCTTCCGCTGGCGTTCCGGCTTCGGCCACTCGCACCCACACCGCGCACGAACGCGCGTCGGCGCCTTCGGCATCGGGCTCGTGCACGGGATGGGCGGCAGCGCCGGCGTCGGCATCCTGCTCGTCGCCTCGATCCACTCCATCGCGCTGAGCGTGCTGGCGCTCGTCGTGCTGGCGGTGTTCACGGCGGTCTCGATGACGATCCTGTCGACGGCCTTCGGCGCGGCGCTCGCGACCCGGCCCCTCCAGGCGTCGTCCCAGGCCGTGGCGCCGGTCTTCGGGCTCGCCGGCCTTGCCTTCGCCTGCTGGTACGGCGCGGCTGCATGGGCCCTCGCGCCGTATCCGTTTTGACCGGAGAGCTCCATGACCTGGCTGCGGCGTACGCGTTGAACGCGCTCGATCCCGAGGACCGGTGGACCTACGAGCGGCATCTCGACACCTGCGAGACCTGCCGCGCGGAGGTCGCCGCCCTGCGTGAGGGCGCGGAGCAGCTCGCCTATGCGGGCGAAGGGCCCGAGCCGCGGCCGGAGCTCCGGGAGCGCATCCTGCGTGCCGCCCGCGAGGAGGCCACCCCCCAGGTCGTCCCGTTCCGGCAGCGCCGCTGGGTGCTGCCGCTGACTGCGGCCGCCGCCGTCGCCGCCTCGATCGCCGCCGTCGGCCTGGGCCTCTGGGGGAACTCGCTTCGCGGCGGCGCCGAGCAGCGCGTCGTGCCGATGACCGGCGGCGCCGGGCGGGTCGTCGTCTCCGGCGACAGGGCTCAGCTCGTCACCTGCGTCCGGCAGGCACCGCCCGGCAAGACCTACGAGGCGTGGGTGATCGAGGGCGACACGCCGCGACCCGCCGGCCTCTTCCGGGGCGGCTGCACCGACGTCCCGCTCTCCCATCCCGTCGAGAGCGGCAATACGGTCGCCGTCACCCTCGAGCCCGCCGGCGGCGTCGACCGCCCCACCGGCGACATCCTGCTGAGCGCAAATGTCTGAGCTCGCGATCCACCTCGCCGGCTCGTCCCGGGTCGAAGAGCGCCGGTCGGCGCACCGGAGCGACGAAGAGGTGCTGGCCGGGATCGCAGGCGGCGACGACCAGGGCCTCGCCGAGCTGTACGACCGCTACGGGCGAGTGGCCTACGGCCTCGCGTACCGGGTCCTGCGCGACCAGGCGCTCGCCGAGGACGCAGTGCAGGACGCGTTCCTCGCGATCTGGCGCTCGGCCGACGGGTACCGGCGCGAACGTGCGAAGCCGTCGACCTGGATCCTCACGCTCGTCCACCGGCGCGCCGTCGACCTCGTGCGCCGCGAGGACCGCCGCCGCGCCGAGCGGCTCGACGAGACGCCCGAGGCCATCGGCGCGAGCGTGCCGGAGGAGGCGGATCTCCGCGAGAAGCGGACGGCGGTCCAGGCCGCGCTCCGGGAGCTGCCGCAGGACCAGCGCCAGGCGCTGGAGCTCGCCTACTACGGCGGCTTCACCCAGTCCGAGCTGGCGGAACGCCTCGGTGTCCCGCTCGGGACGATCAAGAGCCGCATGTTCGCGGGCCTGTCGCGGCTCCGCGAGCTCGTCCCGGAATAGCGGCTTTGCCAGCTCTGTGATGGGGTAGGCCCTACGAGGCCCGTGTTCCCGCTCAAGGACAACGTCCCGACGCGGACGACGCCGTACGTCACCTACGCGCTCATCGCGATCAACTTCGCGGTCTGGCTCTTCTACGAGGTGCCGAACCTCGACCACGCCGTCAACTCGCTCGCCTTCCAGCCGTGCGAGGTCAACGACTCGTGTCCCGTCGTCGGGTACGACTGGCCGGTCAACGCCGTGACCTCGATGTTCATGCACGGGGACTGGCTCCACATCGGCGGGAACATGCTGTTCCTCTGGATCTTCGGGAACAACGTCGAGGACGCCCTCGGCCACGTCCGCTACGCGATCTTCTATCTCCTCGGCGGCTTCGCGGCGACCGCGCTCCAGACCTTCGTCACGCTCCAGTACGGGCCGGCCGACGCCGCCACGGTCCCGAACCTCGGCGCCAGCGGAGCGATCTCGGCGGTCCTGGGCGGCTACATCTTGCTCCTGCCGGCAGCGAGCGTTCTGACGCTGATCTTCTTCGGCATCATCATCATCCGTGAGCTCCCGGCGTGGATCTTCCTCGGGATCTGGTTCCTGCTGCAGGCCTGGATGGGCGGCTTCTCGCTGCTCGAGCCCCAGTCCGGCGGCGGCGTTGCGTTCTTCGCCCACATCGGCGGCTTCGTGTTCGGGCTGCTGACCGTCCGCCTGTTCCAGAAGCGCCGGCCGCTCCAGCCCGCCTACTGATGGAGTTCGAGGACCAGGTCGAGACGGCGCTCGACGAGCTTCCACCGGAGTTCGCAGAGGCACTGGAGAACGTCGCGGTGGTCGTCGCAGACGAAAACCCGGAGGAACCAACGCTCTTCGGGGTCTACAGCGGGCTCGGGCCGGGCCGCGACCACGCCGGCGCGTTGCCCGACGAGATCGTGATCTACCGCCGACCGCTGGAGCGGGCGTTTCGCGACCCCGAGGAGCTGCGACGCCAGATCCGGATCACCGTCCTCCACGAGATCGGGCACTACTTCGGGCTCGACGAGGAGCGGATCCGCGAGCTCGGCTACGGCTGACTCGGAGCGGGAATGCGAGACCGCCCTGTCTCGTTTTCCTCAGTGTGAAAACGATCGATGACATCCGTGCCGAGATCGAGCGCGCAAGCGAGGACCGCGCCGCTCTCCTGCACCGTCTGTCCCACGGACACGACGCCGTCCTCGCCGCGGAGCTTCACGAGCTCGACGAACGAATCGCCGAGCTGTGGGATGAGCACCGCGAGGCTCGGGCTCACGCGCGCTTCGGCGACCGCGACGAGATCATTCGCCGCGCCCGGCTCGAAGAGCGCATCGAGCGCGCTGCCTAATCCCTAACCACCAACGACCGCATGAGGCGAGGAGGGGCGCCGAAGCGCCCCTCCTTTCCGTCTCTCACCGCGGTCCGCTAGTGGTCCTTCGGCTTGACCGCGACGGTCTCGTGCGTCACCGAGGAGTGCCCGAGGGCATCGGTGACCTCCACGCGGACGTCGTAGGTCCCACGGTGCTGGTACTTGTGCTCCACGGACGAGTCGCTCGTGAGGTACGGCGTCCCGTCGCCGAAGTCGTAGCGGTACTTCGTGATCGCCGCGTTCGTCGACGAAGCGGCGTTGACGCTCACGGTCGCCCGCTTGCCGTTCCGCACCGACGAGTCGACACCGACCGTCAGCTTGTCGAGCAGCCAGTCGAGCGAGCGATCGCCGAGCTGGGTCGGGGTTGCAAGCCCGGCACCGGCCGTGAGGCCCTCGATCCCGAAGCCCATCGAGAGCGTCCGGTAGAGGTACTCACGCCGCTCCTGCTCGAGCGTCGGCTCCGAGGAGCGGGTGTGCGCAACCGCGCTGCCCGCCGGAGCCGTGCCGCCGATCTGCTGGAACGCCTGCTTCGTCGTGTGCGGCGCGTTGTAGGTGTCCGTGTTCGGGCTCGGCGAGTACGCGTCGATCGAGCTCTGGTTGAGCCCGAGCGTGAGGCCGGCGAACCCTCCCGTCCCGGTGGCGGTCGGCACCGGAGCCGTGCCCGGGTACACGCTGCCCGTCTCGTAGGCGAGCCCGAGGTAGCCGCTCGTGATCCGCCCGCGGTCGAGCCGCGAGTGGTATGTGCCGCTGTCCTCGGTCAGAGCAAAGTTCCGGCCGACCGCCCACAGCCGTCCGCCGCTGTCGAGCCAGTCGGCGAGGGTGTCGTGGTCGGTCGTGAAGAACCCGCTCGTGTTGAAGCTGTCGTTGTCGCCCGTGAAGACGATCACCGCCCGGTACTTGTTCAGGTTGAACCGGTTCGGGAACGCGGCAGTGCCGAAGTCCAGTGTCTCGTACGAGACGCCGAGCGAGTCGAGCATCGCCTTGTACTGCGTCTGGTAGTTCCCGAAGGTCGCGCTGAACGGTGAGCCGTCGTCGTCGACCAGCAGCACGTCCACGCTCGGCGGCGTCAGCACGCGCAGCCAGACGGGGATGTGCAGCCGCTTCCCGGTCGCGCGGCTGACGAGCACGACGGAGCCCTCGTAGTTGCCGGCAGCCGCGCCGGCCACGGACTCGACCGTCACCGGGATCGTGCCGGTCTGCATGTCACCAAGCGAGAGCGACGTCTTGCCGGCCGTGATGTTGAAGTTGGCCGTCTGCGCCGGGGTGCCCGTCTCGGTCGTCGAGATGTCCCACGTGTCGGCCGACCCGCCGACGTTGCGGGCGTTGACCGTGAACGTCTTCGACTGGCCGGCGGACGTCTCGCCGCCGGAGAGGCTCGGCTGATCGACGACCAGGCCCGGGTTCCCGGCCTGCGCGAGGTCGATGCGACCCGCGCCGCGTGCGAGGACGCCGGCCCTGGTCGTGCGCGCCGTCGTGGCGAACACGTCCTCGGTGGCCGTCGTCATCAGCGCCGACTTGACCATCGCGGGCGTCCACCACGGGTGGAGCTGGAGCAGGAGCGCAGCTGCGCCCGCCACGTGCGGGGTCGCCATGCTCGTGCCCGAGACCGAGCCGAAGCCCGTGAACGGGCCGGGGAACGGCCCCGTGCCGTAGCCGGACGAGAGGACGTCCACACCCGGCGCGGTCACGTCGGGCTTGATCGTCTTCTCCTGCGTCGGGCCGCGTGAGCTGAAGCCCGCGATCACGTCGCCCGGGTTCGGGCCGGCGTGCGGGTTGTGGAAGAACTCCGCCTGCGCCGTCGCGGGGTTGGCGGTGTAGTACGCCACCATGTTCAGGCCGTCGGTCCGCCGCATGAAGACGGACGGAATCGTGACCTGGCCGCCGACCGCGCCGCCGCCCATCGCCTGCAGGGCGTCGCCACCGGCCGCGTTGTTGTAGATCAGGGCGCCGATCGCGCCAGCGTTCTGCGCCTGGAGCACCTTGAAGCCGAACTCGCAGACGCCGCGCTCGATCATCGCGATCTTCCCGGTCATCGATCCGGCCGGGTACGGCGCACAGCCGTTCGGGTTCCCGCCGGGAAGCGCGACCTGAGCCGGGATGTAGCCGGCCGGGCCGGTGTGCGTAACGGCGGGGCCGAACTGTGCCGGGCCCGTGTCGAGGTTCAGGAGGTTCGCCGGGACCGGCGTCGGAGCCGTGACGTTCACGGTCGAGTCGATCACCGTCGCGTACTTCGTGACTGCGCCGACCGAGATCACCTTGTCCGAGGACGACGGCAGGTTGCCAGTGCCCTCGGCCGGGCCGCTGTTGCCCTGTGCCCACACGCCGACGACGCCGGCGTCCACGGCGGACTCGGCCGCCTGCACCATCGGATCCGGCCAGTTGAGCGTGTTCTGGTGGCTCGAGCCCCAGGAGTTCGAAAGCACGTCCGCGCCGTCGGCGACCGCGTCCTCGATCGCCTTGACGATCTCGACGACCCAGCCATTGCCGTTCTCGAACCCGTCCGGACTGTTGCTCGGATAGAAGATCCGGTAGTTCATGAGGTACGCCTTGGGCGCGATCCCGGTCAGGGTCAGCCCGTTCCCGACGGTCCCCGCGTTACAGGCGACCGTGCCGGACGTGTGCGTGCCGTGTGGGCTCGCACCCGGGCCCTGCACCGGCGTGTCGTTGCCGGCGGTGGGCGGGTCGCTCGGGCGGAAGTACGCGCGAGCCACGATCACCTTGTTGTTCGTGAAGCGCGTGTCGCCCTTGGGGTAGCCCGCAGGCATCGTGTAGCCCGCATCGTTGAAGCACGGGTTGCCGGTGTAGTTGCCGGCCGCGTCCTTCGTGACGAAGATGCCGCTGTCGATC
>DASTHD010000045.1:0-3346 GCA_035605555.1 Gaiellaceae bacterium | reverse complement strand
GACCTCCTCCGCGGCCACCTCCGTCGTCTTCAGCCGCTGCAGCACCTTGTCGACGATCTGGGCGGCCTGGAGCTTCCCTGAGCCGAGCGCGAGGTAGAAGTCCTCCGCCTTCTTGAAGCCCGCTTCGCGGATCACCTGCGCGAGCACCGCCGAGCCCGCGATCTTGCGGTACGGGAGCTTCTGCGCCTTGAGCGCCTGTTCGAGCGACTCACGGCCCTTCTGCTCGGTGTCCTCGCGCGTCTCGCGCGAGAACCACTGGCGGATCTTGTTTCGCGCACGCGACGACTTGGCCAGCGCGAGCCAGTCGCGCGACGGCCCGCGGCCGCCGGTCTTCGAGGTCTGGATCTCGACGAAGTCGCCGCTCTGGAGCTCGTAGTGGAGCGGAACGATGCGGCCGTTCACCCGAGCGCCGACCGTCCTGTGGCCAACGTCGGTGTGCACGGCATACGCGAAGTCGATCGGCGTCGAGCCGGCAGGCAGCGTCTTCACCTCGCCCTTCGGCGTGAACACGTACACCTCGTCCGTGAACAGGTCGCCGAGCATCTGCCGCTTGAACTCGCCCGGGTCGGCCTCGTCCTGCCACTCCATCAGCTGGCGGACGCGGGCGACCCACTGCTCGTCCGGTGCCCGGCCCTTGCCGCCGCGCTTGTAGACCCAGTGGGCGGCGACGCCGAGTTCCGCTGTCTCGTGCATGTCACTCGTTCGGACCTGGATCTCGAGCGGGCGGCCCTGAGGGCCGATCACGGTTGTGTGCAGCGCGCGGTAGCCGTTCAGCTTCGGCATCGCGATGTAGTCCTTGAAGCGCCCGGGCATCGGCTTCCAGAGCGAATGGATCAGCCCCAGCGCGCCGTAACAGTCGCGCGTGCCCTCGTCGCGTGCGCGCTCGACGATCACGCGCATCGCGGTCAGGTCGTAGATCTCGTTGAACTCCTTGCCCTTCTTGGCCATCTTGTCGTAGATGGAGTAGAAGTGCTTCGCGCGGCCCGAGATCTCGGCCGGGATGTCCACCTTGTCGAGTTCGCGCTGAAGCACGTAGCCGGCCTCGCGGACGAGCTCTTCGCGATCAGCGCGGCGCTCGTTGACCATCGCCTTGATCTCGGTGTACTTCCGGGGATGGAGCGTCTCGAAGGCGAGGTCCTCGAGCTGCCACTTCATCGTCTGGATGCCGAGCCGGTGCGCCAACGGCGCGTATACCTCGAGCGCCTCGCGGGCCTTCTGCACCTGCTTCTGCTTGCCGAGGTACTCGATCGTGCGCAGGTTGTGGAGCCGGTCGGCGAGCTTGATCAGGATCACGCCCGGGTCCTGCGCCATCGCCAGGATCATCTTCCGGTAGTTCTCGGCCTCCGCCTGCTCGCGGCTCTGGAAGCTGACTCGGGTCAGCTTGGTGACGCCGTCGACGAGCTGCGCGATCTCCTCCCCGAACTCGGCGGTGACCTCGTCGAGGGTCACGTCTGTGTCCTCGACGACGTCGTGGAGGAGCGCCGCCGCAATCGTCCAATCGTCGAGCTGGAGCTCGGCGCAGATCCGCGCGACTGAGTAGGGATGCTGGATGAACTCCTCGCCGGAGCGGCGCTGCTGGCCGGCGTGTGCCTTCGCCGCGAACCGGAACGCGCGGGCGAGCAGATCGCGGTCGACGTCGCGGTTGTACTCGGCAACCTCGGCGATCAGCTCGTCGATCAGGTCTTGATGTCGTTCAGGAGCCTCGAGAATTGCCATCACGGTCAGTGTACTTCGGAGGAAGGAGGTGACCTCTTCAGCCCGAAAACGGCCGGTCCATGCCTTTCCGACGCCGACAGAAGCAAAAAGCGCTCGCGCTCGCCCGCCTGCTCGCGGCGCTCGATTCCCTAAGCCGCGTCCGCCAGCGGTACGTCTTCGAGTAGCAGGCGGAATCTCGCCGACTCGAGCAGCTGGCGCCTCGGGCCGCCCGGCTCGAGCCCCAGCTCGGCGAAGATCGCCCGCGCCCCGGCAGCCTGAACGGCCTGGTCCTTCCGGAACTCGTCCGCGAGCCAGGCCCGCAGGGGCTCGTACCGCTCGGGCGTCTCGATCAGGTCGCGCACGACAAGCTGCGGCGCGATCGTGCCGTTCCAGCGGTTCTCCTGGAGACGAAAGAGCACGTCGTGGCGCACTTCGCGCCGCGCGCGGTCCAGGTGCCTGCCCAGGCCAAAGCCGATCGCGCTCCCGGCAGGGCGATCGCGATGCCGAACGCGGAAGCGCAGGTGCTTCCCGTCGGCCGTGGTCGCGACCTCGGCGAGCTCGCTCGACGGCAGGAGCAGTGTGACGCCGGGGTTGCCGAGACCGAACGGCGCCAGGCGGCCGAGCTCCGCGCACAGCTCGAGGGTCAGCTCGTCGCCGCCGACGACGGCGTCGACGGTCGTCGAGGGGCCGAGGTCGGACTCGGTGAGGGCTGAATCTGCGTGGGTCGCAAACGCCTCGGCGAAGGCCTCCACCTGCGCCGGCTCGATCGTGAGGCCGGCGGCGGCTCGATGGCCGCCGAAACGGGCGAGGTGGACGCTGCACGCGGCGAGCGCATCGTGGAGGTCGAACGCCGGCAGCGAGCGGCCGGACCCCTTCCACTCGCGGTCGGTGCCGGCGATCAGCACGACCGGCCGGTGGAAGCGCTCGACGAGCCGCGAGGCAACAATCCCGATCACACCCTCGTGCCAGGACTCGTCGGCGAGCACGTAGCCGCGACGCCGCCGCTTCGCCTCCGACCAGTCCTCGACCTGAGCGACTGCCTGGCGCAGGATCCGGTCCTCGACGGCCTGGCGCTCGCGGTTCAGCTCTTCGAGCCGGCCGGCGAGCTCGGCCGCCACCTTGGTGTCGTCGGTGAGGAGCAGCTCGAGCGCGGCCTCGGGATGGGAGAGGCGCCCGGCGGCGTTGATGCGCGGCGCAAGCCGGAAGCCGACCGCACCCTCGTCGACCGCGGCTGGATCGACGCCGGCCGAGCGCATCAGCGCTCGCAATCCGGGCTTCTGAGTGCGGGCGAGCGCCTTCAGCCCGGCCAGAGCGAGGAAGCGGTTCTCGTCGACGAGCGGAACGACGTCGGAGATCGTCCCGACGGCGACGAGATCGAGATGGCGTTGGAGCGAGTCCGACTCCGCGCCGGCGAGCGCCTGCGCGAGCTTCCAGACGACGCCGGTGCCGCACAGCTCCGGGAACGGGTAGCCGGACGGGCGGGTCGCGACGATCGGGCAGTCCGGCAGCGTCTCGCCCGGCCGGTGGTGGTCGGTGACGATGACGTCGAGCCCGCGCGCTTGGGCTCCGACAATCTCCCGCACAGCCGTGATCCCACAGTCGACCGTGAGGACGAGACCACATCCTTCTCCGGCGAGACGCTCGAGCGTCT
>DASTHD010000039.1:0-3061 GCA_035605555.1 Gaiellaceae bacterium | reverse complement strand
GCCCAATCGGCGTTCGTGAAGGCGTTCTACGCGCTCGGGCGCTTCCGTCCCGGCGCCGAGCTCCGCCCGTGGCTGCTGCGGATCGTGGCGAACGAGGCCCGGAACCGCCGCCGCTCGGCCGGACGCCGCGCGAACCTCGCGTTGCGCGCCGTGGCGGCAGAGCCCTCGGGGGGCGCGGCCCCGTCCCCCGAGACATCTCTGCTCGACGCCGAGCGCGACTCGGCGCTGCTGGAGGCGGTCAACGGGTTGCGCGACGAGGAACGTGAGGTCGTCGCCTGCCGCTACTTCCTCGAGCTCTCCGAGGAAGAGACGGCGCAGGCGCTCGGCCTCAGGAAGGGGACGGTGAAATCGCGGCTGTCGCGGGCGCTCGCCCGGCTGCGCGAACGGATGGAGGACGAGGATGTCTGAGCTCGAGCTTCGTCTCGACCGACTCGGCCGCGAGCTGGACTGGCCGGAGACGCCTGAGCTGCGAGACGGCGTGCTGCGGCGGCTGGCGGAAGAGCGCCGACCGCGCGAGTGGCGCCGCCCGCTGGTGATCGCCCTCGCCGCCCTCGTGGTCGTCGTCGGCGCGCTGCTGGCAGTGCCGCAGTCCCGCAGCGCAATCCTCGACTTCTTCGGAATCGGCAGCGTGACGATCCGGTCGGTCGACGAGTACCCCGAGCTCAACCTCGAGAGCGGCCGGCAGTTCTACGGCGAGCGGATGACGCTGGCCGAGGCCCGCGGGCAGGCGGCGTTCCCGATCCTCGTCCCACAGGCCGGCCGCCTCGGGAAGCCGGCGGTCTACTACCTGCCGGACGTCCAGCAGGTCTCGCTCGTCTACGGCGACCCGGAGAAGCCGCGGCTCCTGATCTCGCAGATCATCGGCACCGGCGCGATCGAGAAGCTCGTGAACTCCGATTCGACCGACCTCGAGCTCGTTCGGGACGGCGATGCGCACGGCGTCTGGCTCGAGGGCGAGCACGTGCTCCACATCCCGCAGCTGGACGAGGAGCTGCGCCTCGTCGGGAACACGCTCGTGATGGAGCGCGCCGACAACGTCACGGTGCGGGTCGAGGCTGACGTCTCGAAGGACGAGGCGCTCGAGATCTTCCACTCGATGCGCTGAGCGGAACCTTCGGAGCCCGGCGGGTGTAGAGCAGGAAACGAGGAGGTGCAAATGCGAAGGCTTCTGATCGGCTTGACGCTCGCGGCGCTCGCGCTCCCGGCGGGCGCCACCGCGGGTGGGTGGGCCACCGCGGGTCTCGGTCCGCCGTCGGACGGCGTGGGGCCCGGCGACACCTGGAACGCCCAGATCACGATCCTGCAGCACGGCATGACACCGCTCAACGGCGTCTCGCCGACGGTGACGATCCGCAACGGCTCGACCACGAAGACGTTCAAGGCGACGCCGACGGGCGAGCCCGGCAAGTACGCCGCGAAGGTCGTCTTCCCGAGTAGCGGGCAGTGGACCTACGAGGTCTACGACGGCTTCACGCAGTACGGCGGGGCGAAGACCCATACCTTCCCGGCGATCACGATCGGCGCCGGCACCGGGGGCGAGGGGTTCCCGTTCGTCACGGCAACGGCCGTGATCGGGCTCGCGCTCGCGCTGGGACTGCTCGCGTACGTGCTCGCACGGCGGGTGCGCCCTCGGGCCGCGGCTCCCACTACCTGAGTCGCGATCTTTACGAAATCTGCCGCTGCTATCCCCTCAAAGGGGGAGATCAGCGGCCGTCGCGAAGCCGACCATTGGGTCATCGACTGCGGCGACCCGGAGGTAACGCGATGAGCGAGACGGAACTCCAGATACTCGAAGAGACAGAGCAGATGCAGATCGAGCTCTGGCGGACCGAGGAACTGGAGCGCGCCGGCTACAGCCACCGCGCGGCCGGGCGGCTTGCGGCCCGCCAGGACATCGATCTTCACCTGGCGGTCCGGCTGCTCGAGCGCGGCTGTACGCCGGATCTCGCGCTCAAGATTCTGCTCTAGCCGGGGGGCGCGTTCTCCTAGGTCGGCCGCGCGTCGGGCGCGGTCGGCAGAATGCCGCGCGTGATCGCTTCGATCCCGTCGCCCTCGAACGGCTTCTTCGAGCTCGGCCCGCTGACCGTCCACATGTACGGGCTGATGCTGCTGCTCGCGATCTCGGTCTGCATCATCGTGACCGGTCTCCGCTGGACGAAGCGGCCCGGGCCGGAGGGCGGCGACTGGGACCTCCTCCTGCGGATCGCCGTCTGGGCCGTCGCGGCCGGGATCGTCGGCGCCCGCCTCTACCACGTGATCACCAGCTGGTCGGAGGTGCCGGAACCGAAGTGGCAGGGAGTCTTCGAGGTCTGGCGGGGCGGGCTCGGCGTCTGGGGCGGGATCGCGCTCGGGACGATCGTGGCGGTGATCATCACCAGGCGCGCGGGGAAGAGCGCGACGGCGCTGATGGACGCAGCTGCGCCCGGCCTGCTGCTCGCGCACGGCATCGGGCGCTTCGGCAACTGGTGGAACCAGGAGCTCTTCGGCAAGCCGACCGACCTGCCGTGGGGCCTCGAGATCGACCCGGAGAATCGCCCGGTCCAGTACGCGGACTCGGAGACGTTCCACCCGACCTTCCTCTACGAGTTCATCTACGTGACGATCGGAGCGATCGTCCTGCTGCTGCTCGACCGGCGCTTCCGGTTCAAGCCGCCGGCGCTGTTCGCCCTCTACGTGATGATCTACACCTTCGGGCGCTTCTTCGAAGAGCTCTTGCGGATCGATCCGTCGCATGAGCTCGGGCCGCTGCGGCTGAACGCCTGGGTCTCGATCGTCGTCTTCCTCGGCGCCACGGCCTTCTTCGTCTGGTGGCAGTTCTTCCATGATCGAGACCGTCAGCCGCGGGCTCCGGGGGAGCGGAAGGTGGAGGGGCCGACCATGGCGATTCCGAAGGGCCGCGTCCGACGGTGACGTTAGCTTCCGGGCCGGTGGCGGTCATGCCGGTCCGAGACCTCGAGCTCGATCTCGAGGCGTTCGAAGGTCCCTTCGACCTGCTGCTCGCGCTGGTGCTGCGGGAGGAGCTCGATCTGTCCGAGATCGACGTCGCCGGGGTGATCCTCAC
>DASTHD010000007.1:0-14394 GCA_035605555.1 Gaiellaceae bacterium | reverse complement strand
TGGAAGCCGAAGAGCTCGTTTCCGACCCCCTTCTCGAAGACGAGGATCAGGACCCCGTAGGCGGCGCCGACCGACAGCAGGTTGAGCACGATCGCCTTCGTGGCGACGACGATCGAGCGGAAGGCGACGGTCAGGAGCATGAACGACAGCGTAAGGACGAAGGCAATCAGGATCGGGAGCCAACGGTCGGTCAGCTGGAAGTAGTCGACGCTCTCGGCGCTCTCGCCAGTCACGAGCACCCTGGCCGCCGGGATCTCCTCCTGACGCAGGCGCTGGACGCCGTCGAGGGCCGCCTGATCGCGGCTGTCGCCGGAGGGGAGCGCCTCGATCACGGCCAGGCGCCGGTCCGGGTGCCACTCCGTGTCGACCCGCCGCCAGGTGCGGTCCTGCCGCATCGCCGCCGCGAGCTGCTCGATCCCGGACCTCGTCGCCGGCGCTTCGACGGGCCCGTCGACGACGACCTGAACCGAGTCGGTCGTGCCCGCCCCGAACTCCTGCTCCAGCGCCAGGAACCCCTGCTTCGAGGCGAAGCGGTCGGGCATCGTGCGGATTCCCGCCTCGCCCGTGTGGTAGTCGAGCACTGGTATCGCGAGCGCCACGAGGAGCGCCGTGCTGAGCACGAGGCTGACGACCGGTCGCCGCATCACGCCGCGGACGACCGAGCTCCAGAAGCGGCTCTCCGCGGCGGTGCCCTGCTCGGCGCTTCGTCCGATCAGCGGCAGGCGGAGGGCGTTCACCCGATCGCCGAGCAAGCTGAGGATCGCCGGCAGGAGGGTCAGGGCGGCGATCACCGAGACCGCGCCGACCAGGATCGCGCCCGTCGCCAGGCTGCGGAAGATCGTGTTCGGGATCAGCAGCAGACCGAACATCGCAATCACGAACGCGAGCCCGCTGAAGAGCACGGCCCGGCTGGCGGTCCCGCCCATCGCCTCGATGGCGTCGAGCTTCTCGCGGCCGTTCGTCCGCTCCTCACGGAACCGGGACACGACGAAGAGGGCGTAGTCGATCCCGAGCGCGAGGCCCATCCCGCTGATCATGTTGATGGTGAAGATCGAGAGGTCGGTGAAGATGCCGACCACCCCGGTCAGCCCAACGGCGACGAGAATCGCGATCAACGCGGTCGCAACGGGAATGAGCCCCGCGACGACGGCGCCGAACACGAGCAGGAGCACGATCAGCGCGACAGGGAGCCCGAACTCGAGCTCGCCCTTGCGGAGATCCTCGAGCGAGAGGGCGCTCTGCTCGGTGTCGAAGGTCCACTCCCCGGTGGTGAGCACCGTGAAGGTCTCGTCGCTCGCCGAGCGGACGAGGTCGATGACGTTGTCGCCGGCCGAGTCGTCGGCGAGCCCCGCCTCGATCACGACGGCCTGCCGCGTCTGGGCCGCCGGCTTGTCGGCGACGTAGAGGACGCCGGGCGTGCCGCGGAGCTCGTCCTGCACCTCCCGCACCTTGGCCGCGAACTGCCCCGCGCTCGAAGGGAGGGTGCTCGAGCGGATCAGGACGACGTCGGTGGTGAACGTCGGCTTCGCGTTCGGCGGCGGCGGCAACCGGCGGTCGAGCAGCGCATAGGCCTGCTCCGACTCCGGATTGTTGAGCTGCTCGGCCTCGCCGGTCAGTGCGTCGCCGAGGAGGAGCACGATCGCCGCCACGGCGAGGACGCAGGTGATCCCCCATGCCGCCAGGACACGTCCGGGGTGTAGCGCAGAAGCCCGTGCCAGCCGCTCCGTCATTGACGAGAGGGGTTAGTGACCCCTAAGATAGTGCCCACTAACCATGAGGCTCCAATTCATTCCGGAGGAAGCGCGCAAGTGGTGGACGCTTGGCGCCGTCGCTTTCGGCCTCTTCATGATCATGCTCGACAACACGGTGGTCAACGTTGCACTGCCCTCGATCGCGCGTGACCTCGGAGTGGGTCTGTCGGAGCTCGAGTGGATCGTCACCGGTTACGCCCTGACCTTCGCCTCGCTGATGCTCACCGGCGGCAAGCTCGCCGACCTCATGGGGCGTCGACTGATCTTCATCGTCGGCCTCGTGATCTTCACCGCCTCCTCGCTCGCCTGTGGCCTCGCAACGAGCGGCGAGATGCTGATCGGCGCGCGTGTGGTGCAGGGGGCCGGCGCGGCGCTGATGAACCCGGCGACGCTCTCGATCATCGCCGCCACGTTCCCGCCGCGGCAGCGCGGCACCGCGATCGGCATCTGGGCGGGCACCTCGGCGCTGGCGCTTGCGATCGGCCCGCTCGTCGGCGGCCTCCTCACCCAGCACATCAGCTGGAACTGGATCTTCTTCGTGAACGTCCCGATCGGCGTGCTGGCGATTATCGCCAGCGTCCTGCTGATCCCCGAGTCGCGTGACCAGTCCGCTGAGCAGCGGCTCGACCTGCCGGGCCTGCTCACCTCCGGGCTCGGCCTCTTTGCGCTGACCTATGGGCTGATCGAAGCCAATACCTACGGGTGGACGTCCCCGCGGATCCTCGGCTCGTTTGCCGCGTCGATCGTCCTGCTCGTCGCGTTCGTGATGCTCGAGCGCTACCAGCGGATCCCGATGCTCGACCTCACGCTGTTCAAGAACAGCACCTTCGTGGGCGCGAATCTCGCCATCCTCCTCGTCGCGCTGGCGATGTTCGGCGTCTTCTTCTTCGTCTCGCTCTACATGCAAGGGATCCTGGGCTACTCGGCCGTGCAGGCCGGCGCCGCGTTCCTGCCGCTGACGTTGCTGATCGTGATCGTGGCGCCGCTCGCCGGGCGAGCGTCCGACCGCTTCGGCTCCCGCTGGCTGATCACGACCGGGATGCTGCTCCTCGCCGTTCAGCTTCTCTACTTCTCCAGGCTCGGTGTGGAGGAGACCTACTGGGCGCTACTGCCCGGGATGTTCCTCGGTGGGTTCGGCATGGCCCTCGTGATGACGCCGAGCGCCGCAGCGGCCGTCCGCGCGCTGCCGGTGGACAAATCCGGAGTCGGCTCCGCCGTCCTGAACGCGTTCCGCCAGGTCGGCGGCTCCGTCGGCATCGCGTTGATGGGAGCGATCATGGCCAACAAGATCGGCAACTTCCAGGGCCCGTCCGTCTTCCTCCGCAAACAGCTCTTCGTCGACGGGCTCTCGACGACGCTCGAGGTCGCCGCGCTCATCTGCGTCCTCGGCGCCGTGATCGCCTTCGGCCTGATCCGGGCGCACGACACGGGCGAGGCTCCCGAAGGCGTTCCAGAAGTCGCCGGATGAGCGCGACACGACCACGACTGACCGCCGAGGAGCGGCGCGCAGCCGTCCTCGAATGTGCGTGCCAGATCTTCTCGAAGGGCAGCTACCGCAGCGCCACGACGGCCGAGATCGCCCGGGCCGCCGGCGTCACCGAGCCCGTCCTGTACCGCCACTTCGCTTCCAAGCGGGAGCTCTACCTCGCGGCGCTGACGACGGCGTGGGCCGAGTGCCGCGCGATGTGGGACGCCACGATCGCCGAGGAGTCCGACCCTGCGTCCTGGGTCGCCGCGATGGGCCAGAGCTACCTGGCGGCGAAGGACAAGCGCGGCAACGTCGCCAACCTCTGGGTGCAGGCGCTGACCGAGGCGAGCGACGACCAGGAGATCCGGCGCTACATCCGCCGCCACATGCGCGAGGTCCACGACTACGTCGCGGCGATCATCCGGCGTGCGCAGGAGCAGGGCGGGATCCTCCGGGACCGCGATCCCGAGGCAGAAGCCTGGATCTTCATCTCGATCGGCCTGCTTGGCACCGTCAGCAAGCGCCTGGGCGGCGTCGTCGAGGACGACTTTCCAAAAATCTTCGCCGCCCGCCGGCAGTGGATGACCGGCAGCGCCGAGTGAAGCAAGTGAAGTAACTCGGCCCCTCGGTCGAGTGTCACCCGTTCGAGGGACACCGACACGGCCGAATCAGACACGCCGAAGAACGGGCTTCGCCCGTTCTGAGAATCACCCTCACGAGGTCACCACCCTTGGCGCAAAGTCGAAGACTTTGCGCCAGAAATAAGTGAACCCCCGGGCTGCGGCCCCCGGGGGTTCGCATTTCTCTGCGGCGAGCCCCACCTCCCGTTGGTGGTGGCCCGGAGGCCTTGACTCTGCGGCCCAGCCAAATCCTCCGGGGCTCCACCTCTGTGGCGCGCCTTCCTTACAGCTCAATCCTTTTGTGTGGATCTTGCTGCTCGGTGGACGGACTATAGGGCGAGTTCCGGATCGAGTCAAGTACCTCGGTCAAGTGATTCTGCGCTAGGCTTGGTTGACCCGTTTCCCCAGGAGCGGTGACCCTTTAGGGGGATTCCAGCAGGAATGGAGGACGAGTATGGTCAAGTTGTCGCGTAGCGCCGCCCAAGGACTCCCGACTTGACCCGAGCGACCAAAACCGCACTCCCGCAGCGAATCGGCCGCCTCCCCAACGGAGGTCTGGGCGAGCGCCTGCGCACGCTGCGCGTCAACGCCGGCCTGACGCAGACCGACCTCGCGGGCGAGCGGTTTTCCAAGGAGTACGTCAGCCAGATCGAGCGTGGGAAGACGAGGCCCACGCAGGAGACGATCGAGTGGCTGGCGCAGCGCCTGGGCGTCGACCCGGGTTTCCTCGCGAGCGGCGTCTCGGCCGACGAGCGTGGGCGGATCGAGACCGCTCTCGCGCGCGCCGAAGCGCTGAGCCAGAACCACGAGTATCCGGACTCCCTCGCGGAGTTCGAGAAGATCCGGCCGGCCGTACTGGGGATCGCGTCGCCCGAGCTCGAAGTCCGCGCCCTCGCCGGCGAGGCCTGGGCGCTCATGCGCACCGGTGAGGTGAAGCCGGCGATGGAGCTCCTCGATCGCGCGAGGACCCTGACCGAGGACGCCATGTTCTCGGACGTCGACCGGGCGGACGTGCTCTTCCGGCTGGGCGCCTGTCGCGTGGAGCTCTCGAGCATCCAGACCGCGATCGGCCTCTTCAACGAGGCGCTGACGCTCGCGGAGCGCTCCGAGCTTCCGTGTGACCGACTCCGCGCTGAGATCCTCCGGCTGCGCTCCCGTTGCTACCGGCGCCAGCGGGACTACGAGGCGGCTCGCGAGGACCTCGAGCGCGCGCTCGAGCTCTCGGAGGCCCTCGACGATCCCCGCGCGGTCGCTCGCGTTTACTTCCATGCGTCGCTCGTGGCCGAGCGGCAGGGCCAGTGGATCCTCGCCCGGAAGTACGCCGAGCAGGCCAAGGCGCAGTTCGAAGAGGTCGCCGACCGCGCGACCGTCGGCAAGGTGCTGAACAACCTTGGCGGGATCAGCTTCCTCCTCGGCAAGCCGGAGGAGGCGATCGAGCAGCTGAACGAATCGTTCAAGGTGCTGCTCGAGTACGGCAGCGAGGCGGATGCCGCCCGCGCCGTCTCTTCGCTGGCGCAGGTTCACCTGCGCACCGGCCAGGTCGAGCCGGCGGAGGAGCAGGCTCGTCAGGCCCTGAAGCTCCTCGGCGATCGCGTCGACGTGATCGACGAGATCGGCAACGCACAGCTCGTGCTCGGCCGCTCGCTGCTCGAGCAGGGCCGCCTCGACGAAGCCGAGGAGGCCTTCGAGGCCGCCGAACGGAACTTCGACCAGCTTTCCTCCATCAGCCATCGCGCGTCGGCGTGGGTCGCAAAGGGCGATCTGGCGGCGCGGCGCGGCCAGGACCAGGTGGCCGCGCAGCTCTACCGGCGCGCTGCTGAAGCGCTCCAGGACTTCAGGTTCTAAGGAAGGAGGTGATTGCGCTGTATCTGCACCTGCACATCTTGAATCGCATCAAGCTCGTCGTTCTCGTCGCCCTTGCCGTGTCCGCCGCCGTGAGTGGTGGTGGCTTCTTCGACGACTGCTTCCGCTGGTTCGGACGGGGCCACTAAGCCCAGGCGGTAGCACGAAGCTGCCGACGGCGCGGCAGTGACGCCGCCGAAGGGCCCCGCTCCAGCGGCAGGCGTCAGTTGACCAGGGAGACGCGCGAACGAGGAAAACGGTTCTGGGGGGAGCCGGATTTAGTTCCTCGCAAGTCTGACGACTTGCTCGAGGAGGAGCCGGATTACGGCTGGTCCGGCCGGTTCGGCACGAGCTGCGACCGACCTAGAAGCCCTGGAAGATTTTGCGCAGTCCGGGGTCTTGGTAGGAGAGGAAGGAGACAAGTCGAAATGCGGCTTCGACCTATCGAACCTCCTCCTCTCCCCTGAATCCGGGCAACGTCTTCCGACGGTGCCCGGATTTTTTTGCGCAAGGGGGAATTCCCGGGTGAGACCGCGCGTTGCGGATTCAGGAGGAGGTAGGCACCATTCCCGCCCTCGGACGCCCAGCCATGGAATTCGGCTCCTCAACCGTCAAGCTCACCGACCTCGCTTCCTGCGGTGGTTGTGCGGCGAAGTACTCGGCCGCCCGGCTCGAGGAGCTGTTGCGCGGCTTCGTCCCGGTCGAGTCCGAGAACCTGCTCGTGGGGCTCGCGCCGGCCGACGACGCGGCCGTCTACCGTCTCGACGACGAGCGGGCGCTGATCTTCACCCTCGACTTCTTCCCGCCCGTCGTCGACGACCCAGGCGACTACGGGGCGATCGCAGCGACGAACGCCCTCAACGACGTCTTCGCAATGGGCGGCTCGCCGATCCTCGCGCTGTCGATCGCCGCCTTCCCGGAGTCGCTGCCGACCGAGACGCTGGGCTCGATCTTCGCGGCGGCCGACGCGCAGGTGCGCGAGGCCGGAGGGCTCCTCGCCGGCGGACACACGATCCGCGACGAGGAGCCGAAGTACGGGCTGGCCGTGGTCGGCACGGTGCATCCCGACGGGATCTGGCCGAAGAACGGCGCCACGCCTGGCGACGTCCTTTTCGTCACGAAGCCTCTCGGGACCGGTCTGATCATGAGCGGCTACAAGAACGGCGACGCCGGCAGCCAACAGCTGGAGCGGGCGGTCCGCTGGATGCGAACGCTGAACAAGGGCGCCGCAGAGGCGTTGCGCCCGCTCGAGCCGAGCGCCGTCACGGACGTCACCGGTTTCGGCCTGTTCGGCCACGCGTACGAGATGGCGGACCGGAGCGAGGTCCGGATCCGCCTCGAGTCGGAGCGGTTCCCGGCCATCGACGGCGCGCTCGACCTTGCGCGGAACGGCGTCCGCACGAGCGGCGATCCGAGGAACCGCGACTTCGCGGGCCCGCACGTCGAGCTGGACGGGGTTCCGGAGTCGCTCGAGGCTCTTGCGTTCGACCCGCAGACAGCAGGCGGACTGCTGATCTCGATTGGCGCCGACCGGGCACCGGCGCTTGAGGCGGAGTTCTCGATGCGACGGCTGTTCATCAGGCGGATCGGCAGCGTGGAGGAGGGCTCCGGGGTCGTCGTCCAGTGAGCCGCGGGATGGTCCACGGGCGGTTCCAGCCCTTCCACAATGGTCATCTCGAGTACCTCCGCGGTGCGGCCGTGCGATCGGACGAGGTCTTCGTCGGGATCACGAACCCGGACCCGACCAGGATCAAACCGGAGGAGAGCGACCCGCTTCGACATCTGCCCGAGTCGAACCCGTGGTCGTACGCCGACCGGCTGCTGATGGTGAAGGCGGCTGCGGCCGATCTCGGTCTCGACCTCGCGCGGGTGCACGTGATCCCGTTCCCGGTCAATGAGCCGGACCTGTGGCCCGCCTACGTCCCGGACGGCGTGACGCAGTACCTACGGCTTTTCTCCGCCTGGGGCGGCACCAAGCTCGAGCGGCTACAGGAGGCGGGCTACGAGGTCGTCATCCTCGACGAGGGCGCCGAGAAGGAGCTCTCGGGCGCCGATGTGCGGCGTGCGCTCCGCGAGGACGGCGACTGGGAGTCGCTCGTCCCGCCGGGCGTGGCGCGGGTGATCCGCGAGCTCGAGCGCGTCCCCGTCTAGCCTCTCGCGAGTGCACCCGATCGTCGTCGTCCTGCTGGACGGTCTCGCCGACCGAGCCCACGAGGGCCTCGGTGGGCGCACGGCCAACGAGGTGGCCTCGACGCCGAACCTCGACGCCCTCGCGTCGCGCGGCTCCAACGGCGTCCTCTACGCCGTCGGCCCCGGCCGGGCGCCCTCCAGCGAGGTCGCGCACTGGTCGATGCTCGGCTACCTCCCGGAGGAATTCCCCAACCGCGCCGTGTTCGAGGCGTTGGGGGCGGAGCAGGAGGTCGATCCCGAGGACGTCCTCGCCTTCGCGGCGCTTCGCCCCGCCGAGCTGCGCAACAGCGAGCTCTGGCTGACCGGCCGGCCGGGGTGCGACGACGAGGAGGAGGCGGCCGCGCTCGTCGACAGGTGCGCGGAGATCGAGGTCGACGGCCTGCGCTTTCGCCTCAGCCGGCTCCGCCGCGGCGAGGCCGTCCTGCGCGTTTCCGGCGGCGCCGACGACCGGATCACCGACTCGGACGCCTTCTTTCGCGACCGCCATCCGGTGCTCCGGCCGCAGGCGGCGCACCCCGACGCCGAGCGGACGGCGCGTGCGGCCGAGGCCTGGACGCGCGAAGTGATCGACCGCCTGCAGGGCGAGCGGTTCAACGTGATCACGCTGAAGTGGTGGGGCCGGCATCGCCCGGCGCCGACGTTCCCCGAGCGACACGGACTCAGCGGTTCGTTCGTCGCCGACTCGCGGTTCATCCACGGTTTGGCGCGGGCCGTCGGCCTGTCCCCCATCCACGCGCCCGAAACGGACGATGCGGCCGCCGACCTCCGCGGCCGGATCGAGCTCATCGGCGAGCGACTTGACGCCGGCGACACCTTCGTCTTCTCCCACCTCAAGGCGACGGACCTGGCGGGCCACACCAAGGATCCGGCCGTGAAGCAGCGGACGATCGAGTTGCTGGACGCGGAGCTCGGAGCGCTGCCGACCGACAGAGCCGTGGTCTGCGTCACCGGCGACCACGCGACACCGACGTATCCCGAGGTGATCCACTCCGGCGATCCGGTCCCGCTCGTCGTCGCCGGGTGCGGTGTCCGGCCGGATGACGTCACATCGTTCGGCGAGCTGGACTGCTCGCGTGGAATCCTCGGGCAGCTCCGAGGGCCCGACTTGATGCCACTGCTCCTGAATGCCGCCGATCGCCCGCTCTTCCTGGGCTCCCGGCCCACGCCCTATGCGGGCGCCGACGGCTATCCGGCGATCCTGGAGCGGCTCAGGCTGTGAGAGCCGTCGAGGGTCGGATCCCGTTCCGCGGCTTCGAGACGTGGTATCGCGACGTCGGTCCCGAGTACGGCGTTGCGCTGCTCTGCCTCCACGGCGGCCCCGGCTCGACGCACTACTACTTCCAGCCGCTCGAGCGACTGGCGGATGACGGCCGCCGCGTAGTCGTCTACGACCAGCTCGGCTGCGGCAATTCGGACCGCCCTGACGATCCCGACCTCTGGACGGTGGAGCTCTTCCGCTCGGAGGTGCAGGCCGTCCGCGACGCGCTGGGGCTCGACCGGATCCACCTCCTCGGAACCTCGTGGGGCTCGATGCTCGCGATCGAGTACATGCTCACGAAGCCGTCCGGCGTTGTCAGCCTGACGCTTAACTCGCCGCCGACCGCCTCCGAGACGTGGACCGCGGAGGCCCGGCGGCTGAAGGACGAGCTCCCCGAGGAACTGCGGCGGGCGCTCGACGAGCTTCCTCGGACCGACCCCGACTACGTGGCGGCGGAAGACGAGTTCTGGCGGCGGCACATCTTCCTGCTCGACCCCCCGCCCGACTTCGTCACGCGCGGCCGCGCCGAGAAGAACGACCAGGTCTACAAGACGTTGTGGGGCGAGAGCGAGTGGAACGCGACCGGCCTCCTTCGCGACTGGGATGTGCGTGAGCGCCTGTCCGAGATCGACGTGCCGACGCTCGTCACCTCGGGTCGCTACGACGAATGCACCCCCAAGCTCGCCGCGGACGCGGCGAATGGCATCCCGGGCGCCGAGCAGGTGATCTTCGAGGAGAGCTCCCACTCGGCCTACGCCGAGGAGCCCGAGCATTTCCGCGCCGTCCTGAGCGACTTTCTCCGGCGGGCGGAGGGAGCCTGACCCCGAAGCGCTTCCGCTGGCTGGCGACGGCGTCGGCGGTCGCGCTCTACGTGATCGTGATCACGGGCTCGCTGGTTCGGCTGACCGGCTCGGGTCTCGGCTGTGAGGGCTGGCCGGGCTGCGAGGAAGGGGCGTTCTTCCCGGCGGCGGACTATCACGCCTTCGTCGAGTTCGGCAACCGGGTGGTCGGGATCTTCCCGATCACGCTGTCGATCCTCACTGCCTGGTTCGCCCGTCGACGCCGGGATTGGGTGTTCAAGCTCGCCGTCGCGGTTGCGCTGCTGACCCTCGCGGAGGCGCCGCTCGGCCTGGCGACGATCCGCTACGACCTCCCGCCCGAGATGGTGATCCTCCACTTCCTGCTCGCGCTGCTGGCGCTCGGCGGCGCGGTCGTGATCGCGCTCGAGGCGTATCGGGAGGAGCGGGGCGCCGCCCAGCTCGAGTTCCCCAGGGAGCTGCGCTGGGCAGGGGTGGTACTGCTGACGGCCTGCCTCGCACTCGTCGTCTCCGGCACGTTCTCGACGGCGGCCGGGCCCCACTCGGGTGACCCTGACGTGATCGACCGGCTCGGGCACCTGCCGGACGCCGTCTACGTCCACGTTCGCGTCACCGCAGTTTTCGGGGCGTTCTTCCTGTTCGTGCTCGGCTATCTCGCCCAGCGGCGGCAGAGCGCGCCGGGGCTCTGGCGCCTGGCGCTCCTCCTGCTCGGCGTGCTGCTTGCTCAGATGGTCGTCGGCGAGATCCAGTACCGGCTCGAGCTGCCGTGGGGGATCGTCGCCGTGCACGTGGCGCTGGCGGCCGCGGTCTGGGCGCTCACGGTGGCGCTCACGACCCTGCTCTGGCGGCCTCCGGCCTGGATCACGGCTCGACAAGGCTAAGCTCCGCGGAGTGTCCGACGAGCTGCACGTCCACGACGAACGGGACCTCGAGCGCCCGATCATGATCACCGCGTTCCGCGGGTGGAACGACGGCGGCCAGGGCGCGTCTCTCGCCGCCGGCTATCTCGCTCGCCTCTGGGATGCGGACCGGATCGCCGAGCTCGATCCCGAGGAGTTCTTCGACTTCCAGGCCACGCGGCCGCACGTCAAGCTCGCGGACGGCCTGACGCGGCAGATCGACTGGCCGGAGACGGCGTTCTACGTCGCCCGGCCGGAGGGATTGGATCGCGATGTCGTGCTGCTGCTCGGTGTCGAGCCGAACCTCCGCTGGCAGACCTTCACGCGCCTGATCGTCGACTACGCACAGGGGCTCGGCGTCGAGCTCGTCGTCACGCTCGGCTCTTTACTGGCCGACGTCCCCCACACCCGCGACACCCCGGTGACGGGAAGTGCGACGGATCCGGAGCTCGTCGAGCGGCTCGGGCTCCAGGCCTCCCGGTACGAAGGTCCCACCGGCATCGTCGGAATCCTCCACGACGTCTGCCGCCGCGAGGGTCTGCCGTCGGTGAGCTTCTGGGCCGCAGTGCCGCACTACGTCTCGCTAACGCCGAGCCCCCGGGCGGCCCTCGCGCTCTGCGAGCGGCTCGGGTCGCTGCTCGATTCGGACATCGACGTCGGCGAGCTGCGGGAGGCGTCGGAGGGCTATGTCGAGCAGGTCAGCCGCGCGGTGGCGAGCGACGCCGACACGCAGGCTTACGTCGAGGATCTCGAGCAGCGCGCGGACGAGATCGACGAGGCGGATCTGCCCTCCGGCGAGGCGCTCGCCGCCGAGCTGACTCGCTTCCTCCGCGAGCGGGACCGCGAGAACGGCCCGCCCGACGCTGCCACCGACCAGTAGCTAGCTAGCCGGTCGCGGCTTTCGGCTCTTCGGCCGGCTTCTCGTTGGCTCGCTCGTTCGGGGCGGCGCCGTTCTGCTGTTGCTGCGCCTGCGCCTGCTGGCCCTTGCCGCGCTTCTTGCGGCGCCGCCGGCGCCTCGAACGGGACTGCAGCTTCGGCTGCGGGAGATTCTCGGCCAGCGCTGCGGCGACCTCCTCGACGGTGCCGAGCTCCTCGCGGGCGGCCTCGATCAGCCGGGTAGCCCGGGGCGTGTAGCCCTCGGCAGACGCTAGGAGCGCGGCGCCGACCTCGATCGGCAGCTCCTTCGCGGTCTGGACGAGCTTCTGAGCGTTGTCCTCGTGCCGGTGACCTCGCGAGTTCGCGAGCGCGCCCAGCAGCCGCTTTGCCTCCGGGTACTCCGCGCTCGCCCGGCGATCCTGGATCTTGCGCGTCGCGCGCGCGAGGCGCCACGTCCAGCGCCAGAGGATCTGCTCCGGCGCGTCGGCCTTGCCCTCGGCGAGGCCGCGCAGCAGGATCCGCACGCCCTGAGCCCGATCCTTCTCCCAGGTCGGAGCCTGGGTGACGAGCGTGACGAGGTCGTCGAAGCTCGCCCGGTCGACGCCCATCGAGACCCGGTCGGCGAGCGCCGTCATTCGCAGGCGCCGGTTCGGGTTCTCTGCGGCGCAGGTGAAGAGGAACTGCTCCAGCGTGCCCCGGCTGGTCCGGCCCTCGGTCAGCTTCTTCGCGAACTCGACGCGCTCCTCAAACCGCACCTGACGCCCGGCGATCGACGCCCAGAAGCGCTGCTCCTCCTCGTCGAGGTACTTCGGGTCGATCCGCTGCCACTCCCGTCCGATCACGGACAGGCGGCGCCGCACGTCCGGCGTCACGGGCACGAGCCACGGCGCCGGCGAGAGCTTGCGGCGGGCGCGCCGCTGCGCACGGCGGCGGGGGGCGGGCGTGACGCGGGCGCCCTCACGGTAGAAGTCGGCGTCGAGCAGGCTGTGGAGCGAGACCACGCGCTCGTTGTGCGTCGCGCCCTTCGGGACGAAGTCGACGACGATGCCGGCTTCCTTCCGCGGGTGGAGGCGCATGATCCGGCCGATCCGCTGCTGGTAGACGCGGCGGCTGGCGGTCGGCGCGAGGTGCATGCAGACCGTCGCGCGAGGCGAGTTCCAGCCCTCGGCGAGCAGCATCGCGTTGATCAGGATGTCGATTTCGGCGCGCTCGTAGGCGGCGAGGATCTCCGCCAGCCTGACCGGCGGCGTCCGTCCGCTGACCGCCTCCGCCCTCAGCCCCGCGGCGCGAAATTCGCGCGCAAGGTTGTAGGCGTGGTCGACGCCGGCCGCGTAGACGATTCCCGGCGTCGAGTCGAACCGGTCGCGGTAGAGGCTTGCAGCCGCCTGGTTCAGCGCCTGGTGGTCGAGGACCTCGGCCAGCGCCGCTTCCTCGAAGTCGCCGCCGACGATCGGTACCGAGTTGATCGCGGCGGCCGGGGGAACGCGAAGGCATCTGAGCGGCGCGATCAGCCCGCGGCGGGCGGCGTCCTGCAGCGGCAGGTCGTCGACCGAGGCGGGGAAGACGTCGGAGACCTGCTTGGCGATCAGCTGCTCCGTCGCCGTCATCCCGATATAGACCGGCTCGGTCAGCGTGCGGATCGCGGCGCTGGTCTTCTCGCCGAGCGCCGTGTGCGCCTCGTCGCAGATCACGAGGTGGTAGACGTCGCGCTCGAGGTCGTTCACGTGGCGTGCGAACCAGGCGTAGGTCTGGACGGTGATCAGGTCGCTGCGCTTTGGCTGCTCGCCCCGGGTCACCGCGGGCTCGAGCCGGTCGCCGTACCCCTCCTCGGTGAGCTCGCGGTTGAACTGCGAGACGAGCAGGCGCCTGTGGGTGAGGATGAGCACGCCCATCATCCGCGCGGCCTCGACGAAGCCGGCGGCGGCGATCGTCTTGCCGGAGGCGGTGGGATGGCGGAAGCGGTAGCGCCGGGCAGCGCCTGGATCCTGTTCGGGCGCGGGCTCGACCGCGTCGACCTCCTCGGCCCCCTCCTCTTCGTCCTCTGCTTCGAGCTCCGCGAGCTCCTCGGCGGTCAGGGCCTTGCCGTTGCCGTTCGCGTCGGCCGCCTTCTGGTTCGCGGCGATCAGCTCGGTCAGCATCCCGGCCAGCGCATCGACCTGGTGACGGCGCAGCTCGGTGCCGGATTTCAGCTTCGCCGGATGCTCGCTCAGGACCCGCTCGAGCCCGAGCATCAGCGCGAACCGAATCTTCCAGTCGGACGACGGCTCGCCGCGTCCGGCCTCGATCTCCTTCAGCGCCTCGTCGAGTGCGCGCCGGCGCGCGGTGCCCGGCGCGAGGACGACGCTCGGATCCTCGTCGCGGTGCAGGAAGGGCTCGCCGGCCCAGCCTTCAGCCCGCTCGGCGTCCTCGACCAGCGGATGCGTCGCTTCAGTAGAAACGGTGGTGTGCTCGATAGCTTCGTGCAACACGGGCGGCTGACTTTCGCGCCGCGCCCTCCGAAGATGATCACGCTCACTTAATCCCCGTGCGAGCGCTTGACCGCAGTGTACCTAGAAACAGCCGGCGCTGTGGCTTGTCGAGGGCGAAATCAGCGCGGAAACGCTCACAAACAGGCGCAGAATGGCCTAGGCGGCCGCCGGAGCGCGGTACGCCCCGAGCGAGGTACCGGCGAC
>DASTHD010000003.1:0-15763 GCA_035605555.1 Gaiellaceae bacterium | reverse complement strand
GCTGACGCGCCCCTTCGATCCCGACGAGGTGGCGGCCGAGCTCCAGGGCGAGGTCGTCGCGGCCGTCGAGCGGCGGGGCAAGTATCTGGTTGTTCGGTTTCGTTCGGGACGGACGCTCCTGATTCACCTCCGGATGACGGGATCGCTGCGGCATCACCGGAACGGAACGGACGAGGACGATCCGCATCGGCGCGCCGTTGTCAGATTAGACGACGGATCGGACGTCAGCTATCGCGACGTCAGGCGCTTCGGCACCTGGCTCCTGCTCGAGCCCGGTCAGGACACCCCGTATCTCACGGAGCGCCTGGGCGAGGAGCCGCTCGGCACCCGGTTCACGCCGAAGGCGCTCGCTGCCCGGCTCGCCAACCGCCACACGTCGGTGAAGGCCGCGATCCTCGACCAGCGCTCAGCGGCAGGGATGGGGAACATCTACGCCGACGAGGCGCTGTGGCGGGCGAAGCTCAACCCCCTCCGGCCGGCGGGCGACCTCTCGACGGACGAGATCCGGCGCCTGCACCGGGGGATCAAGGACGCGCTGCGCCACGGGATCAAGCGTCAGGGGACGACGCTCCGGGACTACAGGACACCGAACGGCGCGCGGGGGACGATGCAGGACGAGCTCCGCGTCTACGGGCGCGCCGGCGAGCCGTGCTTCCGGTGCGGCACGCAGATTGCGAAGACGCGCGCGGCCGGCCGCGGCACCTTCTACTGCCCCACCTGCCAGCCGGAGCCCAGCTAGCGGTGCGGGTCGTCGTCACCGGGGGAGCCGGGTTCGTCGGCTCTCACGTCGTCGATGCCTTCCTCGCCCGCGGCGACGAGGTCGTGGCCGTCGACGACCTCTCGACTGGCTCGCGACAGCACCTGCCCGGCGCCGCAAGCCTCGTCGAGCTCGACGTTGCGGACGGCGACGCGCTCCATGCGGTGGTCGCCGAGGCGGCCCCGGACGTGATCTGCCATCTGGCCGCCCAGGCGAGCGTCACCGTCTCCGTCTCGAACCCCGACCTCGACTTTGCCTCCAACGTGCGTGGCACGTTCAACGTCTGCCGGGCGGCGGCCGCGGTCGGCGCGCAGGTCGTCTTCGCGTCTACCGGCGGCGCGATCTACGGGAACGGCGCCCCGCTGCCCACGCCCGAGACGCACGTTCCGGAGCCGCTCGCACCCTACGGCGCCTCGAAGCTGGCTGGAGAGGCGTTCGTGGGGACGCAGGCGCGCTACAACGGCCTCCCGAATGCGATTCTCCGGCTCGGGAACGTCTACGGCCCCCGGCAGAACCCGCACGGCGAGGCCGGGGTCGTGGCGATCTTCAGCGACCGTCTCCTCCGAGGTGAGCGGCCGGTTGTCTACGGCCACGGCGAGCCGACCCGCGACTACGTCCATGTGCGCGACGTCGGGCGAGCCTTCACGCTCGCCGCGGACGGCAAGGCGGCAGGGACGTTCAACATCGGCCGGGGCGAGGAAGTCACGGTGCTCGAGCTTCTGGACGCGGTGCAAGTGGCCGCCGGAACGAACGTCGAGCCGCGGCTCGAGCCGCTCCGACCGGGAGAGCTCGAGCGCAGCGCACTCGACTCGAGCGCGGCCTCGCACGCGCTCGGCTGGCGGCCGGAGATCCCGTTGCGCGAGGGGATCGCCGAGACGTTCCGCTGGTACGCGGATTCCCAGGTCTAGGAGGGCTTGGCGCAATACAGTCTGTGCCGCAGGGCCGCGCTGCTCGTCCCGAGGTCGGCGTCCTCAGTCGCGCCCGTATCTGACTGATACGCGCGCTCCCTGCGTCCTTGCCTCGGAACGACCATCGCACCCCTGCGACGAGCGGTATTCCGCCAAGCCCTCCTAGCGCCGACGGAAGACCGCTGTACTCTCTGGAGAAGGTGCGCGTAGCCCGGTCCACGAGCCTCGATGGCTGACGCGGCTGCGCCTGCGGTGCGCGCCCGTGCGGCGGTCCCGGATCTGGGCGCAGTGGGCGTCGGCGTGGGCTCTGCCCTGGGAATCGGCGCGCTCGCCGCCTCCGACGGCGGGTATTTCCCCACCGCCTGGGGCTGGACTGCGCTCATCACGCTCTGGCTCGTGGCCGCGTGGCTCCTGCTCGGCCGGGCGGAGGTGAACGGCGGGCGGCTCGGCGGGCTGTTCCTCGGCGCCGTGACCGCCCTTGCCGGCTGGACGTGGCTGTCGCTCGCCTGGACGGAGAACACGACGCAGACCGCGCTCGAGGGCTTTCGGCTCCTCGGCTACCTCGGGATCGCAGCGGCCCTCGTGCTCGTTGTGCGCGCCGAACGTGTCCCGGCGCTCCTGCGAGGCACCCTCGCCGCCCTCACCCTCGTCTCGCTCTACGGCCTCGCCACGCGCCTCTTCCCGGACCGGCTCGGCACCTACGACCCCGTCGCGGGCTACCGCCTCTCCGACCCGATCGGGTACTGGAACGGCCTTGGGATCTTCGCCGCGATGGCCGCGCTCCTCGCGCTCGTCGTCCTCGCACGCGACAGGAGCCTTCTCGCCCGTTGCCTGGCGGGGGCGTCGTTCCCGCTGCTGCTCGCCACCGTCTACTTCACGTTCAGCCGCGGCGCCTGGATCGCGCTCGGCGTCGGGTTCCTCGCCGCGTTCGCCCTCGACCCTCGCCGGTTACAGCTCGCCGTTGCACTGCTGGTGGTGGGCATTCCAGGTGGGATCGCCGTCCTCGTCTGCGCGAGCTCCGACGCGCTGACGAACCGCGACGCGCCGCTGTCGGATGCCGTCCAGCAGGGCCACGAGGTGGTGCTCCTGCTCGTGCTGCTGGCGCTCCTCGGCGCCGGCGCCGCGGCCGGCCTCGCGTACGCCGAGCGCCGGATCGAGCCCGCGAGAACCGTCCGGCTCGCTTTCGCCGTCATCCTCGGCGTCTTGGCTGCAGCCGCGGTCCTTGGCGTCTTCGTCCGCTTCGGCGGCCCGATCAGCCTCGTCGACCGCGCATACGACGCCTTCAAGGCGGCGCCGCCCGAGGCCTCCACGTCCGCCGACCTCCAGGAGCGGCTGTTCACCTTCACCGGCGGCTACCGCGTCGAGCTCTGGACGGCCGCCTGGGACGACTTCAAGGATCACCCGGTGCTCGGCTCCGGTCCCGGAACCTACGAGGATTACTGGAACCAGCATCGTCCGATTCCGCACGACGTGCGCGACGCGCACAGCCTCTACGTCGAGACGCTCGCCGAGCTTGGGCCGTTGGGGCTCGTGCTCCTCCTCGTGGCGCTCGCGGTGCCACTCGCCGCCGCCTTCGGCACGCGACACCAGCCGCTCGCGCCGGGAGCCCTCGCCGTCTACGTCGCCTTCCTCGCGCACGCCGGGGTCGACTGGGACTGGGAGCTGATGGGCGTCACGGCGCCCGCGCTCGCCTGCGGCGTGGCGCTGATCGTGCTCCAGCCCGGTGCGGCGCCGATCCTCCCCGGCTCGCGGCTCCGCGTCGGAGCCGCCGTCGGTGCGATCGCCGTCGCCGCCGTCGCGTTCGTCGGTCTCGTCGGCTCGAACGCGCTGGCCGCGAGCGACGATGCGGCCGAGGCGACGGCCCCCGACTACGCCAAGGCCGAGCGCGAGGCGCGGAACGCGAAGCGGTGGGCCCCGTGGTCGTCGGAGCCATGGCAGCGGCTGGGGGAGGCGCAGCTCGCGGCCGGCGACACCGCCTCGGCACGGGTGAGCTTCCGAAGGGCCATCGACAAGGAGCCCACCGACTGGCTGCTCTGGTTCCACCTCGCCGAGGCGAGCACCGGCGACGCCAAGCGCCGGGCGGCCGACGAGGCGGCCAGGCTGAACCCGCTGAACTTCGACGTCCAGACGATGCAGAAAGAGCTGGCGGCCGGCTGATGCTCCGGCGCGACCCCCTGGCGAATCCCGAGCCCCTGATCCGGCGCGTGTACGCCTACGTCGCCTATCGCGTCGGCGACGGGCCGGACGCGGAGGACCTGACGAGCGAGACCTTCGAGCGGGCGCTCCGCTACAAGAAGAGCTACGACCCGAAGAAGGGTGAGCCGGTGCAGTGGCTGCTCGGGATCGCAAAGCGCTGCGTCGACGGCCGCGGCCCGCGACTCGAGCTGGCGAGCGAGTGGGCCGACGAGGCCGCGCCCGGCGACGTCGAGGAGGAGGCCATCCGCCGGCTGACCGTCTCCCGGGCGGTCGCGACGCTGGACGAGCGGGACCGCGAGCTGATCGCCCTCCGCTACGGCGCCGACCTCACCGCCCGCCAGATCGCGGACCTCCTCGATGTCCGCACGAATGCGATCGAGGTCGCGCTCCATCGCGCGGTCGGACGCCTGCGCGGCGCCTTCGGCGAAACGGACGACGCACCCCCTGTAAGGAAACGCGAGGCAACCCGATAGTAGGGAGTGCAATGAGACTCGATGAGGGGGTTCACTGAAATGCGGTACTGGCGGAGACGGCAGGAGCCGTTCGATCTCGAGGCCGAGCTGAGGGCTGCTCGCCCCGAGCCGTCGAACGAGCTCGTGCGCACGCTCGAGTCGCGTGTCAGGAATGACGGCCGCACCCGCGTGGGCACGCTTCGCGTCGCCTTCGTTGGTGCACTCACGGCCGTGATGCTGGTCGCGCTCGGTTCGGTCGGCGGCGTTGGCTATGCGTCGTCGGCGGCGCAGGACGCTGCGGTCAGCGTCAAGCGCGTCGTGCAGCCGAAGAAGGTCGTCCGGGTGCTCAAGAAGAGCCCGGCTATCGATCAGTACGGCGGCAAGAAGAAGGTCAAGAAGAAGGTCAAGAAGGCCAAGAAGGGCAAGGGCGCGAAGGGCAAGGTGCGGGCCCGGACGCGGCCGCCGTTCACCGGCTAGACCGGAGCAAGGAACCAGGGGTTGGAGAGGGCGATCCGGCGGATCGCCCTCTCCGTGCTAGAAGGGAACGCAAGGGGTCGAATGCAATGCAGGACGGAGCACTGAGAACACGCCGCTGGGCGCTCGTACTCGCCGCCGCGGTCTGCGCACTTGCGGTGACGGGCGGCGCGCCGGCGAGCGACGGCGTCTTCTGGCAGGGGCAGACGCCCGAAAACCGGACCGCTGTGGTCGCCGCGGTCGGCTCGGAGCTCCGGATCCCGCTCGAGGCCGCCGGCCCGATCGGGACGCAGGTCTCGATCTTCGCCGACCGGCTGCCTGCCGGCGGACGGCTCGAGCGCTCGCCCGAGAACCCGAGCCAGGCGACGTTCCGCTGGCGGCCGGCCAAGCAGCAGCTCGGCGAGTGGAAGCTCCGGTTCGGCGCGGAGGTCGGAACGGCGTCCGCGCCGCGAATCACGGTCTACGTTCACGTCGGACGTCGTCTGGCGCGCACGTTCCGGATCTCGAGCGAGAACGGTCTCTCCTGGAACGCGGTCCTCGCCCGCAGCGTGAACGCGCTGTCGCGGCCTGCGGCCGGATCCCGCGCGGTGAAGCGGCTCACAGCCCTGACGCCGGAGGGCGTGCGGCATGTCGTCTACCTGCTCGGCGGGACGGTCGGCCGTGACGGTCGCTACTGGCTCCGGGTAGCGCTGCCGAAGCTGCCGAACGGCTCGTCGGGCTGGATTCCGCGGGAGGCGGTCACCGACATCCGCAAGGTCGATACCCACCTCGTGATCGACCGCTCACGCCTCCGCGCGACGCTGTACCGGAACGGCCGGCCGGTCTTCCGGTCGATCGTGGGGGTAGGCCAGCCGCAGTGGCCGACGCCGCGCGGGCGCTTCTACGTGCGCGAGCGGCTGACCGGCTTCACCGACCCGATCTACGGCTCGCTCGCCTTCGGCACGAACGGGCGCTCGGCCGTGCTGACGGACTGGCCGGGCGGCGGCTTCATCGGGATCCACGGCACGAACCAGCCGGAGATCCTGCCCGGCAGGGTCTCGCACGGCTGCGTCCGGATGCCGAACGAGTCGATTCGCCGCCTCGACCGGCTGATGCGGGTCGGAACCCCCGTCACGATCAACTAGCCGACCGGTCGGCTATGGTTCCGCGGCTTCATGGGGGGTAGGACCCAGAGCATCGTGGCCGTGGCGGCAGTGGCCGCTCTCGCGCTGCCCGCAGGCGTCTCCGCAGGCGCGGCGGCGACGCCCGGTGCCATGTGGACCTCGCCGACGCCCCCCGAGGGCAAGAGGTTCACTGTCAACGTCGGGAAGCAGCTCGCGTTCTCCGCCGCCGCGACCGCGCCCGGCGCACCGGTGATCGCTGTCGCGATCAACGCCGCGGGGCTGCCGCGGAACGCGCTGTTCCAGTCCACGCCCGGGAACCCTGCGAAGGCGGCCGTGAGCTGGAAGCCGACCCGCGCGCAGGGCGGCAAGACGTTCATGGTGACCTTCACCGCCCAGACGACCGCACCCGGTTTCGCGCCGGCCACACGCCATGTCGTGCTCCACGTCCGCAAGCCGAAGCCCAAGAAGAAGACGACGTTCGTCCTCTCGAGCGCGGACAAGGAGCTCTACCGGTGGGCCTTCGTGCTGCGGAAGTCGGTCGTGCGCGCCGCCCCGCGGCGCACCTCGGCGGCGATCGCGCTGCTGGGCCGCACCACGCCCGAGGGCACCGACAACCTGGTCCTCACGCTCGACGGCCGGCGGACGAGGCGCGGGGTGTGGATCCGGATCCGACTGCCGATCCTGCCGGCGAACCGCACCGGCTGGGTTCCCAGGAAGACGCTCTCGGACTGGAAGGAGGTGCGTACGCACCTGGTCGTCGATCGCAGGCGCCTGACCGCGACCCTCTACAGGCGCGGACGCGTCGTGTTCCGCGCTCCCGTCGGTGTCGGGCAGTCGCACTGGCCGACGCCGCGCGGCGAGTTCTACATCCGCAACCAGCTCTACGGCTTCGGGAACGCCGTCTACGGCCCGCTCGCGTTCGGGACGAGCGCGCGCTCGTCGGTGCTCACCGACTGGCCGGGCGGCGGGTTCATCGGCATCCACGGGACGAACGAGCCGGGGATCATCCCGGGCCGCGTCTCGCACGGGTGCATCCGGCTGAAGAACGGGCACATCCTCCGGTTGGCGAGGCTGATGCCCGTTGGCACGCCGTTGACAGTGCGCTAACCTCGGAGGAAAGAGGCTGCGGCGCACGCCATGTCCAGGGCGACGCGCCACATAGCGACTTTCTGCTGCGGTCTGGGTCTCCTTGCGACTTTCACGCCCTCGGCGTCCGCGCGGGTCGAGGCGCCGGCACCGCCGGACTGGCTCCCGCCGACACCGGCGGAGGGCGCGCGCTTTCAGGTCGCCGTGGGCGAGACGCTGCGGATCGCCCTGGTCGCGGCCGCGCGAGCTTCGGCCGAGATGTCGCTCACGATCGGCGCCACCGGCATGCCGACCGGGGCGACGCTCAGGACGACGGCCGGCAATCCGGCCGGAGCGACCGTCAGGTGGATCCCTCAGGCCGCCCAGAGCGGGCGCACCTTCTGGGTGACGTTCACGGCTCGGCCCGACGAGCCCAGTGTGGCGGCGGCGACACGGCGGATCGAGGTGGACGTCACCCGGACGGTCGCGCGCTCCTTCAAGCTCAGCAGCGACGGCACCTCGACCTATCGCTACGCCTTCGTGATCCGGCGCGTCACCGCCCGCCGAGGCCCGAGCAACGCCGCGGCGCCGGTGGCGAGGCTGAAGCTGCTGACGCCCGAGAAGACGACGAATCTCGTGCTCGCACTCGACGGTCGTCGCATGGCAAGCAGCGCCTGGGTCCGCGTCCGCCTCCCCGTCCTGCCGAACAACACCACCGGCTGGGTGCCGCGCAGCGCCCTGAGCGACTGGAAGGTCGTCCGGACACGGCTGGTCGTCAATCTCCGGCGGATGACGCTGACGCTCTACCGAAAGGGCCGCCCGGTCTTCTCGACACTCGTCGGGATCGGCCGACCCCGCGCGCCGACTCCACGGGGCGACTTTTTCATCCGCAACCAGCTCTACGGCTTCCAGGACCCGTTCTACGGCCCGATCGCGTACGGCACGAGCGCCCGCTCCGAGGTGCTGACGGACTGGCCGGCGGGCGGGTTCGTCGGCATCCACGGCACGAACCTGCCGGGGCTGATTCCGGGCCGGATCTCCCACGGCTGCATCCGGATGCGGAACGACCAGATCCTGCGGCTGGCGAAGCTGCTGCCGGTCGGGACGCCGCTGACGATCCGCTAGGCGGCGAGCCGCCCGAGCTCGCCCGCCTGGTCGAGCCGCCAGAGCTCGACGTAGCCGCCGATCGCCTCGTCGTCGATGAAGATCTGCGGCACCGTCCACCGGCCGGTCAGGTCGTGGACCGTCTGGCGGAAGGCGGGATCGTCGTCGAGCGAGATCTCCTCGTACGGGATCCCCCGTTGCTCGAGCAGCGCCTTCGCGCGGACGCAGTAGCCGCACCAGCGCGTCGTGTACATCCGGACCCGTGCCATCTACCTGGGATTTTGCCCGCAGACCCCGCTTCTACACTTGCGGCATGGCGGGGAGGAGCTACAAGACCGAGGCCGTCGTCCTGCGCTCGCTGCGGTTCGGCGAGGCGGACCGGGTGCTCCATCTCTATACGCTCGACCGCGGCCGCGTCGGCGCGGTGGCGAAGGGGATCCGCCGCACGAAGTCACGCTTTGGCGCGCGCCTCGAGCCGCTGAGCCACGTCGAGCTCGTGCTCCACCAGGGCGGCGGCGAGCTGCAGACGGTCACGGGCGTCGACCTGCGCCGCGCGCACCGGCCGGCTCGCGAGGACCCGTACCGTCTCGGGGTCGGCTTCATCGGCCTCGAGGCGATGCTGCGGCTCTTCCCCGAGCAGGAGGCGAACGCGCGCGCATTCGAAGCGCTGACGCGGTTCCTCGACCTCCTCGACGAGGCAGAGCCCCGTCCGGACGAGCGGCCGGCGACGGACCCGCTCGTCCTCAGCTTCCAGCTGAAGCTGCTCTGGCTCTCGGGCTACCTGCCGCACCTGACGAGCTGTGCCGAGTGCGGCTCCGCCAGCGACCTCGTCGGCTACTCACCGCGCGCGGGTGGGGCGGTGTGCGCGAACTGCCGCGCCGACGCGCAGTCCCTTTCGCCTGCCGGTTTGCGCGGAATCGAGTCGCTGCTGGCCAGCCCGATGGCGGAGGCGTCCTCCGTGGGCCTGGCCGGGCGGGCGGCGCGCGAGGCCCTGTCGGTGATCGCCTCGTCGTATGAGTATCACGGCGGCTTCCGCCTGAAGACGCTCTCGGCGTGAAGCGCGAGCTGCCCGGCGGCTTCGAGGTCGACGACGACCGCGAGCGGGTCGACGTCGAGGCTGTCCACGATTTCGTCTCGAACCACTCCTACTGGGCGCCGGGCCGTGCGCGGGAGGAGCAGGAGCGCCTCGTCCAGGAGGCGGCGCGGGTCGTCGGCCTCTACGACGCCGACCGGCAGATCGGCTTCGCGCGCGCCGTCAGCGACGGCGCCTCGGTCACGTACCTGGCGGACGTCTATGTCCTCCCGGAGTACCGCGGGCAGGGCCTCGGCGTCGAGCTCATTCGCGAGATGATCGAGCACGGCCCGCTTGCGGAGAAGCGTTGGATCCTCCACACGAAGGACGCTCACTCCCTGTACGAGAAGTTCGGCTTCGGCCCGCCCTCCGAGCGGGTGATGGAGCGACCCAGGCGGGTCAGTCCTTGATGTCCTCGGCGATGCGGTCCTTGAACGGCTTTAGGGTCTCGAACAGCTCGTCCGCCTCGACCTTCTTCTTCGCGCCCTGGCTGCCCAGGAGCCATGGGGCCGCCTCGATCGCGGCGTCCCAGGCGGCTTCCTCGACGTCCCGGTCGTCGGGGTCGTCGTCACCGTCCTCCAGCGGTTCGACCGCGTCGAGATAAACGTTCGTGAAGCCGTTCCGCTCCTGCTCGTGGAAGGTGATGCGCGCGCGGCGGCCCTCGGCCTCCAGGGCTTTCCGCGCGATGCCCTCGCGGAACGTCGAGTACTCGTTGCCCTGGTCGTCGACGAGCACGAAGCGCGTGTTCCCCGATCTCGTCTCGTGTCCCTGGACCTCCCGGACCCGGACCTCGCGCGTTTCGGCCATGTCCGGGCTCTTCCCGGTCGGGCCCGGAGTCACACCCTAGGATTGCCCGACTCGTGGCCCTGAACTTCCAGGACATGATCGCTGCGCTCCAGGCCTACTGGGCCGAGCGCGACTGCGTCGTGATGGAGCCCTACCACACCGAGGTCGGCGCGGGCACCTTCACCCCGGACACGTTCCTGCGGTGTCTGGGCCCGGATCCGTGGCGGACGGTCTACGTCCAGCCGTGTCTCCGGCCGAGCGACGGGCGCTACGGCGAGAACCCGTACCGGTTCCAGCAGTACTACCAGCTGCAGGTGATCCTCAAGCCGTCGCCGGAAGACATCCTCGACGAGTACTTCGGCTCGCTCGAGGTGGTCGGGATCGACACGCGCCGTCACGACGTGCGGCTCGTCGAGGACGACTGGGAGGGACCGACACTCGGGGCCTGGGGCCTCGGCTGGGAGGTATGGGTGGACGGGATGGAGGTGACACAGTTCACCTACTTCCAGCAGCTCGGCGGGATGGACGTGGAGGTGGTGTCCGGCGAGATCACGTACGGGCTCGAGCGCCTCGCGATGTTCCTCCAGGGCAAGCGCACGGCCTTCGACCTCGAGTGGGCGCCGGGCATCACCTGGGGCGACGTCTACCGCGAGAACGAGCGCCAGTGGTCGGTCTACAACTTCGAGGAGGCGCCGGTCGACATCCTGATGCGCCGCTTCGAGGAGCACGAGGCGGAGTGCGCCCACCTGCTGGCGCGGAGACTGCCGCTGCCGGCACACGATCAGGTGCTGAAGGCCTCACACGCCTTCAATCTGCTCGACGCGCGTGGCGCGATCTCCGTCACCGAGCGGGCGTCGTACATCGGCCGCGTCCGGGATCTCGCGCGTCGCGTCGCGGAGGAATACCTTGAAGCTGCTGTTTGAGATCGGCGCGGAGGAGCTGCCGGCGCGCGCGGTCTACGAGGCCGAGGCGCAGCTGCCGGGGCTGGCGGAACGCCATCTCGGCCGGGCGCCGTCGGAGGTCTACGTCGGTCCGCGCCGGCTCGCGATCCTGGTCGACGGGCTCGAGGAGCAGACCGGCGACGAGTGGATCAAGGGGCCGCCGGTGAACCTGCGCGAGCAGGCGGCGGCTGGGTTCGCGAAGCGCCACGACGTGGCCGTCGATGACCTCGAGGAGCGGGACGGCTTCCTCGGCATCGTCGCGCAGCCGCGGTCGCTCAGCGAGCTTCTGCCGGAGCAGCTCGACGAGATCCTCCGCGGACTGCGGTTCGGGAAGACGATGCGCTGGGACGACTCCGGGCTGCGCTTTCCACGGCCCGTGCGCTGGACGTGCGCCCGGCTCGACGATGCGGCTGTCGGTGGGCACGGGACGACCACGTGGGGGCACCGCTTCACGCACGGCGAGGTCGACGTTCCATCGGCCGAGGCGTACGTCGAGGTGCTGCGCGACGCCGACGTCGAGCCCGTCGCCGCCGTGCGCGAGCGGCTGATTCGCGACGGACTGGACGGGCTGGGGGAGTGGCGTGACCCGCTCGGCAAGCTCCGGGAGGTGATCCACCTCGTCGAGAAGCCGTCGGTGGTCGACGGGCGCTTCGACGAGCGGTTCCTCGCCCTGCCGGAGCGCGTGATCGAGACGGCGATGCAGTCCCACCAGCGCTACTTCCCGCTCGGGGGTGACCGCTTTGCGATCGTGGCCAACGGCGGTGAGCCGGACGTGGTGCGCGCCGGAAACGAACAGGTGCTCGAGGGCCGCCTCGACGATGCCACGTTCACGTTCGAGCGGGACCTCCAGGCGGGGATCGAGGAGCTGGCACGCCGGCTTGGCTCGATCGTCTACTTCGCGGGCGCCGGGACCTTCGCGGACAAGACCGAGCGCCTGCGCAAGCTCGTCGACCGGCTGGGCGGCGGGGACGCGTCGCTCGAGGCGGCGCGGCTCGCGAAGGCCGATCAGGCCTCGGAGCTGGTGCGGGAATTCCCGGAGCTCGAAGGCTCGATCGGCGCGGAGTACGCGCGGCTTGCGGGGTTTCCCGAAGCGGTCTGTGCGGCGATCGCGGAGCAATATCTGCCGGACTCGGCGGGCGGGCCGCTTCCGGCGACCGAGCCGGGTCGCGTCCTCGCCGCCGCCGACAAGCTCGACACCCTCACCGTTTCGTTCTCGCTCGGCCACAAGCCGACCGGCTCCCGAGATCCTTTCGGCCTGCGGCGGGCGGCGATCGGGCTTTGCCGCCTGGCGACGGAGGGCAGCCTGACGATTCCGCGGGAGCTGATGCCGGAAGACGTCGGGGAGTTCGTGGAGGAGCGGTTCGAGGGTCTGCTGGACGTCCCGGTCGAGTTCGTCCGCGCCGCCCGGGCGGCGACGGTGCGCGACCTCGGCTCGGTAGCGCGCCTCGCCCAGGCGCTGGCGGCGCTCCCGGACGAGCGGCTGGAGCCGATCCACACTGCCTACATCCGTGCGAGCCGGCTCGGGGAGCAGGAGGAGGCCGCGCCGAAACTCGACCCGAAGCTTCTGACGGAGCCGGCGGAGCAGGAAGTGGAGAGGGCCCTCGAGGAGGTCGAGCCCGAGCTCACGGCTGCGCTCGAGACGGCCGACTTCGACGCCGCCGTCGCGGCCGGTGCCAGGCTCGGGCCGGCGCTCCATCGCCTCTTCGACGAGGTGCTCGTGATGGACGAGGACCCGAAGGTGCGCGCCAACCGTCTCCGGTTGCTCCTCGACGTCCGCGAGACGCTCCGCGCGCTCGGCGATCTGGGCCAGATTCCTCGCTAACAGGAATTAACGGAGGCGCAACGCGCTTCTCAGGTTTCTCTTAGGGGCGGGCGCTTGCATGGAGCCACAACCTCATGGAAAGGACTGAAACCCCGATGAGCAAGCAGGTGACAACGATCGTCGCGGCGTTACTGCTCGCGGCCGGTGTGGGAGGGGGCGTCGGCGCCGCTGTGGCGCTCTCGACCGACTCCGACCCGGCTCCGCAGAGCGCGGCGGCGCCGGTGGCGTCAGCCGAGCCGGTCGCCCAGACCTCGTCGACCGTCGCGGCGGTGTACAAGCGCGTCCAGGCCGGCGTCGTCGAGATCACGACCACGACCGGCAGCCAGACGGACGCGTTCGGCAACCAGACCCCCGGCGGCGGCGCCACGGGCAGCGGCTTCGTGATCGACTCCGAGGGTCACATCGTCACGAACCAGCACGTCGTCGACGGCGCGCAGTCCGTCAAGGTGCGCTTCTCGAACGGCGACGTCGTCGATGCGACGATCGTCGGCACCGATCCCTCCACGGACATCGCCGTGCTGAAGGTGGACCGGCCGAGCTCCGAGCTCACGCCGCTCTCCTTCGCCGGCAACGGCTCGCTGGAGGTCGGTGATCCGGTGATGGCGATCGGCAGCCCGTTCGGGCTCGAGGGAACGCTCACCACCGGCGTCGTCAGCGCCATCGGACGTGAGATCCAGTCGCCGAACGGCTTCACGATCGAGAACGCCGTCCAGACGGATGCCGCGCTGAACCACGGGAACTCCGGCGGCCCGCTGCTCGACTACCGCGGCCGCGTCGTGGGCGTCTCGGCGCAGATCCGCAGCGATTCCGGCGGCAACGAAGGCATCGGCTACGCCGTCCCGGGCGAGACCGCCCAGCGGGTGGCCGAGGAGCTGATCCGCAGCGGCCATATCGACCACGCCTACCTCGGCGTCAGTCTCGCCGACGACGGCCCCGCGAAGGTCGGCCGGGTGCAGCCGAGCACGCCCGCCTCGCGAGCCGGGCTGCAGGCGAATGACGTGGTCATCGGCGTCGACGGCAACACCATCACCACGGGCGACGAGCTGCGAGATGCAATCGACTCGCACAAGCCCGGAGAAAAGATCACCCTCACGATCAAGCGGAACGGTCAGGAGCGCACCGTGCAGGTAACGCTCGGCCAGCGTCCGGCCACCGCTCAATAGTCCCCCTCAGGCAAGCCGTGCCCGGTGCTCCCCACCGGGCACGGCACTTCTTGCGCGTTACCCTGCTGCCGATGACGGTCGTCGAGCTGCACATGATCTCGGACGCCACCGGCGCCACTGCGAAGCGCCTCGTGCAGGCGCTCGAGGCGCAGTTCCCCGAGCAGGAGTTCGAGGACATCGTCCACCCGATGGTCGAGACCGTCGACGATCTCCGGATGGCCGTCGAGCGCGCGAAGGGCAGGCCGGCCGTGATCGTCTACACGATCGTCCATCCCGAGCTCCGCGAGGCGATGCATGAGCTTTGCCGCCGGGCGAAGGTGCACTACTGCGACATCCTCCGGCAGCCGATCGAGTCGGTGATGAAGGTCTCCGGGCAAGCGGCGAAGATGACGCCGGGCGCGCGGCCTCCCCTCGACACGAACTACTTCCGGCGGATGGCAGCGATCGAGTTCGCGGTGAAGTACGACGACGGGGTCGGCGGGGGCCTGGCGACGGCCGACATCGTCCTCGTGGGCGTGTCGCGGACGTCGAAGACGCCGCTTTCGATCTACCTCGGCTATCTCGGCTACAAGGCTGCGAACGTGCCGGTGGTGAAGGGGATCGAGCCGCCCGAGGAGCTCTTCGAGATCGACCAGTCGAAGATCGTCGGCCTGACGATCGACGCGGAGCGCCTGGCCGAGATCCGTACCGACCGCGCGAAGCGGCTCGGCGGGAACAACCGGCGCTACACGGAGCTGGTGGAGATCTACGACGAGCTCGAGGAGGCCGAGAAACTTCACCGGAGGCTCGGCTGCCCGGTGATCGAGATCTCGCAGTTGTCCATCGAGGAGACCGCGGCTCGGGTGATCGCGATGGTCGAGCGGCGCCGTCGCGCGGCCGCCGCCGCCACCGCTTCGTGAATCCCGCCGCGGAGGCCGCCCGCGCGAAGCCCGTCCCGCGCTGGCGGTGGGGCGTCTGGTGGATGCTGCTCCTCGTCGCCGGCCTCGTCTTCTACTTCCTGCTCGCGCCGATCTGGGTCGGGCTCAGAGTGGCGGCGTGGGTGGCCGAGTTCCGCGCCCGGCAGCGGAAGAACTGACACACATCTGACCCTGTTTCCGAACGGGACCTGGTCCCGTTAAGGGCCGCGGCGGAGCTCGAAGACATGTTCGAGCCCGTCCTCGTCGTCCATGTGCTCGCCTGTGCGGACGAAGCCGAATTTCCGCGCGATCGCCAGCGAGGGCTCGTTCGTCGGCGAGATCGAGAGGACGAAGTGGCGGACACCCGCCCGAGCTTCCGCCTGGTCCATCAGCAGCTGCGACGCCTCGGTGGCGAACCCGCGGCCGCGCCAGGCGGGGAAGACCTTGTAGCCGTACTCGACGGCGGCCGGCGCCTGCGCCGAGTTGACCCCCGGCGGACCGTGGTAGCCGGCGTGCCCGATCATCTGCCCGCCGAGCACGATCGCGTGGGGGCACCAGACCTCGAACTGCTCGTCCTCGCGCATCTGGCGGAGCCGGAGGCCGAGGAACCCGCGCTCGCCCTTGGACGGGAACTCGTCGGGCAGGCCGATCCCGAGCTCGGCCGCCGCCTCCTCCCGCCGGCCGTCCAGCAGGGCCTCCAGGAACGCCGGGGTCATCGGACGCAGCTCGATCACCCGGGCTTCACCGCCTCGAAGCGCAGGAAGAGCGGCACGCGGCTCCAGCGCGGGTTCTGCTCGTCATAGAGCTCCCGCATCCGCGCGATCTTCAGGCCGGCTTCCTCGAAGGCACGTGAATAGTCCTCGAGCGTGAAGTGGATGCTGTGGAAGGTCATCTGGAGCCCATTGCGGTCGAACGAATCCTCGGTCCGCCGCTGCTCCCGATACGAGTCGATCACGAGCGGCGCGGTCTCGTCGCCGTCTCGCGGGGAGAACACTCCCGCCGAGTTCAGCGGATGGGTCACAGG
>DASTHD010000239.1:0-3111 GCA_035605555.1 Gaiellaceae bacterium | reverse complement strand
CTGTGCCCAGAAGGACTCGTCGTCCAGGTAGTCGTTCCGCGAGTAGCCGCCGACGTCCTCCTTGGCGTCCGCGCGCAGGAGGCCGCGCGGCCTGCGGCCGCCGGCCAGCGGCCGGTAGAGGCCGCCCAGCGGCTCGATCCCCACGAGGTCGCGGAGCACGAGCATGTAGAGCGGGATCTGGAGGCGGAGCTCCTTCTCCATCTCGCGCGCCGAGGGAGCGTGCTTGCCGGCCTTGTAGTCCTGGACGATCCCGCGCGCGCTGAGCGGCTCGACGTCGATCCGGTCGATCTTCCCCGAGAGGATGAGATCCTCGCCGAGCTCGAGCCCCCGCTGGAGCTCCGGCGCCGACCGCTCGCTCCCGAACGCGACCTCGAACTGACGCGGCTCGAGCGGCGAGTCGGCCGCCGCCTCGGCGCGAACCAGACGCTCCAGGTCCCGCGACAGCGTCTGCTCCAGCTCCCGGCGCTGCAGCTCCGTCATCTCCAGCCGGATCCCGCCCAGCGCCTGCTCGAGGCACTCGCCCATGAAACGGACGGCGTCCTCGACCTGCTCGGGCTGGATCCGGTCGCTCCCGAGTACCTTCGGGAAGCCCGTGAAGAACTTGAAGAGCGCGCTGTGAGCGATCGAGCCGCGGAGCCTTGGATCGACCTCCGGATCGATCGTCCTCGGGTCCAGCACCCGGTCGATGAACCACGCGGAGGAACAGTCAGCGAAGCGCTCGAGCTCGGTGACATTGAAGACCTTCCGAGCCTCGAGTTGCTCGAGGACAGCGGGGTGGGTCAGCCGTGTTGGCCGCTGCAGCGCACCGTGTGCGCGATCGAGCTTCCGCTTCCAGCCGTTCGCCCGTGCCAAGGCGTCGGCCTCGTCACGACGGTTCGGTTCGGCCGAGAGAATCGCGAGCGCGCGCAGCCGCTCCCGCTCGCTCGGAGCCGACTCCAGGCGCCAGGTCAGCGAGGAAAGCGGGCGGCGGGTCGTCCAGCGGGCAACCTCGTCGGCCGGGAACAGGCCCGCGACCTCTTCCCAGAACGGGCTGGCCTCACGCGGGCTGCCCTCGTCGGAAGCGGCCTCCCTGACGAGGTGGAGGCGCTGCGTGGGCCGCGTGCAGGCCGTGTAGAAGAGGTAGCGGTCGCGGGTGACCGCGTCCGCACGGCGCAGCCGGGGACCGAGACGCCGGCGCTCGTCGTCGTCCAGAAACGGCGTCGCGGGTGAGCGGCGCGGGAGACCGCCTTCCTCCAGGCCCAGGATGAACACGTGCTCGAACCGGCGGGTCCGAGCACGCATGAGGTCGAGGACGGGAACGCGGCCCGCGTCGGTCGTGGACGGCTGGCGCACCGTCGCCCGCTCGAGCGCCGCGATGACGTCCTCACGCGAGACCGGTTCGGCGATCTTCTCCCAGCCCTCGAGATCCTTCAGGAGACGGCGGCAGCTCTCGTAGGCGCGGAGATCGTCACGTGAAGGCTCGTCCGCCGGAGGCTGCTCGACCCCGTGGGCGGCGCGAAGCATCGATACCGACAGCTCGCGAACGGCCTCGAGCGGCGAGCTTGCCGACCTCACGGCGTCGAGCGCGGGTAGGCGCGCCTCGCGGAGTGCCTCGAGCTCCTCCTCCACGCGGCCGGACGCAGAGATCGCTCGGCCGCGGAGCCGGCCCTCGACGAAGTCGACGCTGTGGCGCCTGAGGCCCGAATACGGCGAGCGGAGATAGCGGAAAAGCTCACCGCGCTCGGCGCCGGTCCAGGCAAAGCGCAGGAGCGCGAGGAGGGCCTGCCCGTACGCCGTCTGGCCGAACCGGACCGGCACGTCGACCGCATACGGGATCCCGAGCGTTCCGAACGCGGTCTCCACGGGGCCCCGCCAGCGCTCGAGCGACGGGACGACGACGCCGATCTCGGCAGCTTCCGTTCCCGCGCGGAGCAGCTCCAGAACCGCCTCGCCGACGAGCTCCAGAGTGCCGCGCGAACCAGCGCCCTCGAAGAAGCGGATCGCTCCCTCGAGTGCGGGCGCCTGCTCCGTCCGGCCGCCAAAGAGCGCCCGTTCCAGGTGCGCAAGCGCAGGGTGCGCGACCTCGTCGTAGCGTGGCGCCAGCTCCTCGACCGACCCTGCCAGCTTCTGCAGCTCCTGCGAGGTGTCACCGAGCCACTCGAATGCCGGGCGGCCCGGCTCATAGGGAAGCGATACCGTGACCTGGGTGCGCCCGGCGAGCGTCTCGAGCAGCACCCATTCTGCTGCGGTGAGATCCTCGAAGCCGTACGCGAAGACGGGCTGTCTTCCCCAGGAGCCCAGGTCGCGCGCAAGCCGCTCGGCAGCTGCCGCGCGCAGCAGCTGCCGGTCCCAGAGCCGCAGGTTGTCCAGCTCCTCGCGGTAAGACGTATAGAGGGCTGCGAGCGGCCCTTGCAGGTCGTCCGCTGAGACCAGTCCGGCTTCCACCTCGGCGATCGCGTCGCGAAGCGCGTCGGCGAACCCGGACGAGCGGGCCGAGCTCCCGAGCCCGTTGAGCGGGGTGCGCACAACGGCCCTGCGGAGGACGAGCGCCTGCTGGGCCTCGGTAGCGACCGGCCGCCGGTCGGGATGTCCTTCGGCGACGTACTGGAACAGGTCCGGAAAGGTCCCGATCCAGCCCCCGAGCAGCGCAGGTCTTCGCTCCAGCAGCTCGCGTTCTGCCCATTCGACGTCCGGTCGGTTCGGCACGATGAGAATCGGGTCCTGGTCGAGTGCGGCCAGGTACCGGTCGAGCAAACGCTCGACTTTGCCGGCGTTCGCCGGCCCGACCAGCAATGTCAGGGCCATCGGCCTATCGTAGACCTGGCCTCTGACGGTTCCGGATCAGGCCTTGCGCTGCGCGCTACGCAAGACCTGAGCCGTTCTTACGCTGCTGCGGCCCGCGGCCGGCGCCCTCTGCGGGCCACTGCGCGTCCTGGCGTGGTGCCAGCGCAGTCGTCGCAGAGATCAGCCTGCTTGGCGCCCCGGCGGGCATCCGTATAGGTCAGGCGCATCGTCGCGCCCTTTCCTTCTCCGACTTCCTTTCCGCAGCTGTCGCAAACGAGAACAGTCTTTCGAGCCAAGTTCGACACTCCTTTTCCGCGAAGATTACGGCGAGCTTACCGAAAATCCTAA
>DASTHD010000236.1:0-8030 GCA_035605555.1 Gaiellaceae bacterium | reverse complement strand
GGTGGGAGCGGCGGCGGAGGCGGCGGGGGCGGGTCATAACACGCGCACATGTCATCCGCGGCGGCCGCGGGCCCGGCGCCCGCCAGGGCGGCGGGGGCGGCGACGATCAGGATCGCAAGCAGGATCAATCGTTTCATGGTGAGCTCCTCTGTTGTCGAATGAGACAACGATAGAGCCCACTGACGCCGATTCCGCCTCAGGCGCGACAGAGGTCACCGAGTCGGCACGCACTCGTTACTACGATTCGGCGCATGTCGAGCTGGGCGCCCGACGTGGTCGCGCTCTTCACGGAGCTGGCGGCGATCCCGAGTCCGCCCGGCTCGGAGCGGGAGGTCGCAGACCGCGTCAGCTCTTACCTGGAGGGCCTCGGCCTCGAGGTGGCCGAGGACGACGCCGGCTCGCGAATCGACTCGAACGCCGGAAACCTCCTCGCCAGGCTGCCGCCGACCGCGCCGAACGGCGGCACGCCGATCTTCCTTTGCGCGCATCTCGACACCGTGCAGCCCACCGGGCCGCTCGAGCCCGTCGTGGACGACGGCGTGATCCGAAACGCAGGCGGGACGATCCTCGGCGCCGACAACAAGGCTGCGGTCGCGGCGATGCTCGAGGCGGCCAGGCTGATCCTGTCCGAGAATCGTCCGCACGCCGGGATCGAGCTCCTGTTCACGCCGAAGGAGGAGGTCGGCCTGAAGGGCGCCAAGGCCTTCGACCCGGAGCGCCTCGTCGCGACGGTCGGCTTCGTCTACGACCACGCCGCCCCGGTCGGCGAGGTGATGCTCGGTGCACCGCACGCACGTGCGCTCGACGTGACGATGCGGGGCCGGGCCGCGCACGCCGGGATGGCACCGGAGGAAGGACGCTCGGCGATCGCGGCCGCTGCGCGCGCCATCGCGGACTTCCGTCTCGGCCGGCTCGACGACGAGACGACGGCCAGCGTCGGGCTGATCCAGGGCGGCACCGCCAAGAACATCGTCCCCGACCGCTGCACGTTCTCGATCGACGTGCGCTCGCACGACGAGCGGAAGCTCTCCGACCTCGTGCAGGAGATGCTCGAGACGATCACCTTCGCCGCCTCGCTGGAACAGTGCGAGGCGGAGACGACCGTGGACGAGAGCTATCGCGGCTACCGCTTCTCGCGGGGCGATCTGCCGGTTCGGCTCGCGGCCGACGCGCTCACGCGCGCAGGAATCGAGCCGGTGTACGGGCTCGGGGGCGGCGGGGCGGACGCGAACGTCTTCAACGAGCGCGGCATTCCCTGCGTCAACCTCGCGAACGGGATGACCGCCATCCACACGCCGGAGGAGCACATCGCGGTCGCCGATCTCGAGCGGATGGTCGACGTGACATTGGCGCTCGTGGACGTCGCTCGCGAAGCCGATGCCGCTTAGCCTCAGGCGCGGAACCGTCACGGCCGTCCGGCCGGGCGACGAGCTGCTCCACCTTCACGTCGACGGCAGGCCTGCGATCGCCTACCCGCGGCTGACCGGGCCCGTGGAGGTGGGCGACGAGGTGATCGTGAACGTCCAGGCGCGCGAGCTCGGGCTCGGCTCCGGCGGCTTCGACGTGCTGTACGTCAACCTCACCCGCGGCCTCGACGCCGAGGCCGAGCCCGGGGCGCACGTGATGGGCCTTCCCTACACGCCGCTCCAGGCGGCAACGCGCCATGTCGAGGAGGACGGTCCGCTCGTCGAGACGCTGAATGGGCTGCCGGTCGTCTGCTGCACGGTCCACAGCCAAGTCGCTCCCGTGTGCGCGGGCCTGCGGCGTCAGCGCCTGCGGGTCGCCTACGTGCAGGTGGCCGGAGGCGCGCTGCCGGTCTCGCTCTCCGACGCGCTGCGGGCGCTCAAGCGGGAACGCCTGATCGGCGTTTCGGTCGCCGTGGCGCCGTGCCTGGACGGCGACGCGCAGGCCGTGACGGTGGCGTCGGCACTCGCCTGGGTCGGGGGCCAGGGGTACGACGCCGTGGTCTCGTCCGTCGGCCCGGGCATCGTCGGGACTGCGAGTCCATTCGGCCACGGAGGGCTGGCCGCCGCCGAGGTCGCGAACACGACTCGAGCGCTGGGCGGCGAGCCGATCCTGGCGGTGCGGTACTCCGACGCCGACTCGCGGGAGCGGCACCGGGGCGTCTCCCACCACACGAGGTCGGTGCTCGGGCTCTGCGCCCCGGGAGTGACGATCGCCTGGCCGCACGGCCTCGAGGCACCGGACTGGCTGGAGCCGCGCGAGGAGGTCGACGTCGAGGGTTGGCACGAGGACTGTGGTCGTCTCCCTCTCTCCCACATGGGTCGCGGCCTGGAAGAAGACCCCTGCTTCTTCATGACCGCATTCGCCGCCGGCCGCGTCGCCCGCGACCGAGTCGCCTGATGGAGGAACGCCGGCTCGGCCCGGTGGTCGGGCTCGGCACGTGGAACACGTTCGGCGGCGACGCCGAGCTTGCGACCGACGTCGTCAGCACCGCGTTCGCGTCGCGGACCCGCGTCCTCGACAGCTCGCCGATGTACGGCCGGGCGGAGCCCTCGCTTGCCACGGCGCTCGAAGGCAAGCGCGACGAGGCGATCGTCGCGACGAAGATCTGGGCGCCGACGGTCGAGCAGGCGAGCGAGCAGTTCCTCCGCCAGCTCGAGTGGTTCGGGCAGGTCGAGATCGAGCAGGTGCACAACCTCGTCTCCTGGCGCGAGCACCTGCCCTGGCTCGAGGAGGCCAAGGCGACCGGAACGGTGGAACGAATCGGCGTGACGCACTACAGCCCGCTCGCGTTCGACGAGCTCGCGGAGGCGCTCAGAACCCGCCGATTCGACACGGTGCAGCTGCCGTTGAACCCCCACGAGCGCCTGGCGGAGCGCCGGCTGCTGCCGCTCGCCGCCGAGCTCGGCATCCCCGTGATTGTGATGCGCCCCCTCGGCGAGGGCGAGCTGCTCGAGGACCCACCCGGTCCGGAGGAACTCGAGCCGTTAGCGGAGTTCGGTGTCGACTCCTGGCCGCAGGCGCTGCTCAAGTGGGCGCTGTCCGACGAGCGCGTCGACGTGGTGATCCCCGCGACGCGAAACCCGCTCCACGCCGCCGAGAACGCCCGGGCCGGCGAGCCGCCGTGGTTCGGGCCCGAGGAGCGGCGCTTTGTCGAAGGGCTCGCGGGGTAAGGTTCCGCCGCTTTGCACATCGGCGTCGCCAAGGAGATCAAGCCGGACGAGTACCGCGTGGCTCTCACGCCCGCGGGCGCGCTCGAGCTCGTTCAGCACGGCCATTCCGTGGTCGTCGAGAGCGGCTCGGGGGAGGGAAGCGCGTTCGCGGACGCGGAATACGAGCGCGTGGGCGCTCGAATCGGCGCGGTCGAGGAAGTCTGGGCCGACTCTGAGCTCGTGCTGAAGGTCAAGGAGCCGCTGCCGGAGGAGTTCCCGCGGCTTCGCGAAGGTCAGATCCTCTTCACGTACCTCCACCTGGCCGCCAGCGAGGAGCTGACACGGGCCCTGATGGAGAGCGGCGCGACGTGCGTCGCCTACGAGACGGTCGAGACCGACGACCGCGCGCTTCCGCTGCTGGCGCCGATGAGCGAGATCGCCGGCCGTCTCGCCGCTCAGGCGGGCGCCACGTTCCTGGAGAAGCCGCTCGGCGGGCGTGGCCTCCTCCTCGGCGGCGTGCCGGGAGTCTCGCCCGGCTCTGTCGTCGTGATCGGGGGCGGCATGGTCGGCTACAACAGCGCGGTGATCGCGCTCGGGCTGGGCGCCAAGGTGACGATCCTCGAGCGTTCGATCGACCGCATGCGACACCTGGAGGAAGTGCTCGGGGCGCGGGTGACGCTCCTGATGTCGTCGAGCCTCCAGATCCAGGAGTCCGTGGCGCAGGCGGACGTCGTGATCGGGGCGGTGCTGATCCCCGGCGCGCTGGCGCCCAAGCTGATCACAGGGGAGATGGTGGCCGGGATGAAGGAGGGCTCGGTGATCGCGGATGTCGCGATCGACCAGGGCGGCTGTGTCGAGACCTCACACCCGACGACGCACTCCGAGCCGGTCTTCGTCGTCGACGGCGTGATCCACTACTGCGTCGCCAACATGCCGGGCGCGGTCCCGATCACGTCCACGAAGGCGCTGACGAACGCGACCCTGCCGTACGTGGAGGAGATCGCCGACCACGGTCTCCGCGAGGCCATCGCCCTTGATCCGGCGCTGGCGCGCGGCGTCAACGTGATGGACGGAAAGATCACCTACGAGGCGGTCGCGGAGGCGCACGGCCTGGAGTTCACGCCGCTCGAGGACGTGCTCCGGCTCGAGCGCGTCTAGGAGCTCGAGCCCTCTGCGGGCGCCGTTCGCTTCCTGCGCGGCACCGTCGGCGTGATCTTCACGACCAGGTAGGTGACCCCGGCGGCCAGCGAGATGACGGCCACGATGAAGATCACCATGCCGATGAGTCCGAGAACGGTGCCCAAGACCGGCCTAGAATAGCGAGCATGGCGGGCCTCCTAGCAACCTCAGGTGGCGCCTGCACCGCGAGAACACGGCGGCAGGCGGCGTCCTCAGTCGCGCCCGGGCCTCCTGGCCCGAACGCTCCCTGCGTCCTTGCCTGCCTTGGTTCTCGCACCGCAGGCATCCATCAAGGTCACTAGGAGGCCCGCAATGCCGCGCGCGTGCGTCATCGTGCTCGACGCCGTGGGGGCGGGCGAACTGCCGGACGCAGCGGAGTACGGCGACGAGGGCTCCGACACGCTCGGGAACGTCGCCAAGGCTGTCGGCGGCCTGGATCTGCCCAACCTCGAGGCGTTCGGGCTCGGCAACGTCAAGGAGCTCGAGGGCTGCCGCCCGCAGCCCGGGGCGCCCGCGATCGCGGGACGGCTCGTCGAGCGCTCGAAAGGGAAGGACACGACGACTGGCCATTGGGAGCTGATGGGCGTGGTGACGGCGCAGCCCTTTCCGACGTACCCGCACGGCTTCCCCCACGACGTCCTCGACCCGTTCATGCACCGCACGGCGCGCGGTGTCCTCGGGAACAAGGCTGCGTCGGGGACGGAGATCATCGACGAGCTCGGCGAGGAGCACCAGCGCACCGGGAAGTGGATCGTCTACACGTCGGCCGACTCGGTCTTCCAGATCGCGGCCCACGTAGACACGATTCCGCTGGAGGAGCTCTACCAGGGCTGCGAGATCGCGCGCGAGATCCTGACCGGCAAGCACGCGGTCGGCCGCGTGATCGCGCGGCCCTTCGAGGGAGGGCCCGGCAACTACGTCCGCACGCCCGACCGGCACGACTGGTCGCTCAAGCCCCGGCAGCCGAACTACCTGACGTTCGTCCGCGAAGCCGGCTACAAGGTGCACGGCGTCGGGAAGATCCGCGACATCTTCGCCGGGGTGGACATCGACGAGTCGCACCCGACGAAGTCGAACGTGGAGGGGATCACGGTCACGGAGCAGCTCCTTCGAGAGCTCGAGGACGGCCTCGTGTTCGTCAACCTCGTCGAGACGGACATGCTCTGGGGCCACAGAAACGACCCCGTCAACTTCCACCGCTGCCTGCAGGACTTCGACCGCCGGTTCCCGGATCTCCTCGCGCAGCTGCGCCAGGGCGATCTGCTGATCATTACGTCCGACCACGGTTGCGATCCCACCACGCCGTCGACCGACCACTCCCGCGAGCACGCGATGCTGATCGCGTACGTCGAGGGGCGGAACGCCGGCGGAGCGACGCACGATGGAGTGTTCTCGGACGTCGGCGCGACGGTCAACGCGTGGCTGGGGGGCAAGGCGTCGCCGCGGGGAGTGCCCGGCAGCCCGATCATCGAGCCTTGATGCACGACCCGGCAGTCGTCCGCGCCGAGTACGCGGACGAGACTCGCCTCGCAGCCCGGAAGGCGGCGCACGCCGGCGCGGAGGGCCCGGACGCCCGCGAGGTGCTGTTCGAGGCGGTGGTCGAGCGCGGGCCGGAGAGGATCCTCGAGGTCGGCTGCGGCGAAGGTGAGCTCGCGGAGCGACTGGGCCGGGAGACGTCGGCCGAGGTGATCGCGATCGACCAGTCGCCGAGGATGGTGGAGCTCGCGCGAGCACGCGGCGTCGACGCGCGGGTGGGGCGGGCCGAAGAGCTCGACTTCGAGGCCGAAAGCTTTGACTGCGTCGTGGCCGCCTGGATGCTCTACCACGTCGAACTGCTCGACCCGGCGCTCCAAGAGATCTCGCGCGTGCTTCGGCCCGGCGGCCGGTTGGTCGCGGTCACGAACGGCAGCGACCACATGAAGGAGCTCTACGACCTGATCGGCCGCGACCGGATCGCCTCCCGCTTCACCGCAGAGGATGCCGAGGAGATCCTGCCGCGCCGGTTCGGCCGGGTGGAGCGGAGGGACGCGCACGGCTGGATCGTGTTTCCCGGCACGGACGCTGCGCAGGCCTACGCCTCGTCGCTTGTCGCACTGGAGGACGCTCGGGTGCCGTCGGTCGACGGAGAGATCCGCGTCCGCCGCCTGCCCTCGATCTTCGTGGCGGAGAAGCCGTGATCAGGCCCGCCGAGCTGATCCACCGGAAGCGCGACGGCGAGGAGCTCGGGGACGCAGAGATCGAGGCGCTCATCCTCGGCTACGCAAGGGGCGAGATTCCGGACTACCAGCTGGCGGCCTTCGCGATGGCGGTCTACTTCCGAGGGCTCTCGCCGCGGGAGACGTACGCGCTGACCGACGCCATGGTCCGCAGCGGCGAGACGATCGACTTCCAGGCGGAGATCGGCCGGCCGGTCGCGGATAAGCACTCGACAGGCGGCGTGGGGGACAAGGCGTCGCTCGTGGTCGGGCCGCTCGTGGCCGCCTGCGGCATCCCCTTCGGGAAGATGAGCGGGCGCGGGCTCGGCCACACCGGCGGGACCCTCGACAAGCTCGAATCGATCCCCGGATACCGGGTGGAGCTCTCACGCGACGAGTTCGTCGAGCAAGTGCGCGAGGTGGGGCTCGCGGTGATCGGGCAGACCGACGACCTCGTGCCGGCGGACAAGCAGCTGTACGGGCTCCGTGACGTAACCGCGACGATCGAGAACGTCTCGCTGATCGCGGCCAGCATCATGTCCAAGAAGATCGCCGCGGGGGCGAACGCGATCGTCCTCGACGTGAAGGTCGGCGACGGCGCCTTCATGAAGACCCTTCAGGACGCGCGGGAACTCGCCGGCGCGATGCTCGAGCTGGGCCGGCGGGCCGACCGCCAGGTCGTCTGTGAGCTCACCGACATGAACCAGCCCCTCGGGCACGCGGTCGGGAACGCGCTCGAGATCCGCGAGGCCGTGGCGACGCTTCGGGGCGAAGGTCCTCCCGACCTGACGGAGCTCGCCGTCGTCTCGGCCGCCCACCTCGTGACGCTCGTCGACGGTGCCGACGAGCACGAGGCCCGCGGGCGCGTAGAGACGGCGCTGCGGGATGGTACGGCGATCGACGCCTACGACCGCTGGATCCGCGCCCAGGGCGGCGACCCCTCCGAGGACGCGTTGCCGGCAGCACCCGTTGTCCGCACCGTGGTGGCCGAGCGCGACGGGTACGTCACTCACCTGGGCGCCCGCGCGATCGGCCTGGCGGCGATGCGCCTGGGAGCCGGCCGGGCCACGAAGGCCGATGAGATCGACCACGCCGTCGGCGTCGTCTGCCTGCGCAAGCGCGGCGAGCGGGTCCAGGCGGGCGGGCCGCTGGCCGAGATCCACGCGCAGGACGAGCGGAGCGCCGATGCCGTCGTGACGGAGGTCGCGGAGGCCTTCGAGCTCGGCGACGAGGAGCCGCCGCCCAGCCGCCTGATCCTCGAGACCCTGACCTGACAGGTGCCGTCCCAAGGCTAGGCTAGCCCGGTGCCCGAGCTCCCCGAGGTCGAGACGGTTCGCGCGAGCCTCGAGCCGGAGCTCGTGGGCCGGCGGTTCGATCGCGTCGAAATCGCCGACGCGAGGCTGACGCGCCCCTTCGATCCCGACGAGGTGGCGGCCGAGCTCCAGGGCGAGGTCGTCGCGGCCGTCGAGCGGCGGGGCAAGTATCTGGTTGTTCGGTTTCGTTCGGGACGGACGCTCCTGATTCACCTCCGGATGACGGG
>DASTHD010000235.1:0-2412 GCA_035605555.1 Gaiellaceae bacterium | reverse complement strand
AGCGAGGTGATTCGCTCCGGGCTCGAGCCCGCCGTGCTGGTCGGGTTGGTGAACTCGTTGAAGCCGTCCCGGAGCCAGTCGACCGGATGGCCGCCGCTCACGAGCAGCACGAGGACGGCAAACGCCGCCACGGCGCCGACCGCGAGCCGCGTCCTTGACGGCTGCCAGCGGAACCGCGCCCGCCACCGGTCCTCGCGCGCGATCGCCACCCAGGCGGCCGCCGCGACACCGGCGCCGAGGACGACGAGCGCCGCACCGAGGATCAGCCCGTCGTGCAACCGGTCGTCGTACGACTGTCCGTCGTCCACGAGCCCCGGCCGCGAGAACGCCCAGGCCGAGACGAGAAGCGCCGGCGGCACGGCGATCGCCAAGGCAGCCAGAGCCTCGAGCCGCCGCCCGCAGAACGCCACGTAGACGCCGACCGCGACGAGCGCGACGACCGCGCCGCCGCGCGAGTAGGTGAGGAGGAGCGCGACCGTCGTCAGGAACGCGAGCACGACGCCTGCGGTCCGGACGAGCCGGGGATGCTCCCGCCGGATCGCCGACCACACGGAGAGCGGCAGCGCCATTGCGCAGAGGAGCGCGAGGCCGTTCCAGTAGCCGATGGGGTCGCGGAGCCGCGCAATCCGCGCGCCGTCAGGAAAGAGCGCCGGCACGACCTTCCCGGCCAGCGCCCAGAGGATCACGGCGGCCAGCAGCACCGTCAGCACCGCCGCCGTCCACCGCGCCGCCCGAGGCAGCGACACGCCCACATAGAGGCCGAGCACGAGGAAGGCGAGGTAGACGAGCGAGCGGTTCAGGTACTGCCAGGACAGGTCGGGGACGATCGACCAGAGCACCGAGAGCCCGGTCCAGCAGACGAAGGCCGCCAGGAGCAGCACAGCCGCGAGCCCGAAGCGGTCGAGCCGCGGCCACGCGAGGACGCCGAGCCCAGCGAGCGAGACGACGGCGCCGGCTGCCAGGACCGCCAAGCCGCCGACGAAAACGACAGGCCCGTAGGCCGAGCCGTTGGACGCGAAGAGTGCGACGGCGAGCAGCACCGCCGAGACGCCGAGGAGGACGGGGCCTGCGCTCTCCCTGGAACCGCGTGGGAGGCCCGCGTCCATCGAGCGCGAAGCTACCACCGCTGACGGAGTTTCGACCCCTTAACACACCTCTTACACCGGCTTGAGGTTGGTCTCAACCGTCTGGGGGATACTGTCGTTGTGTCGCGCGTGACGGCTTCCCCTGGCCGGAACTTGGCGTACCTCCTCGCAGTGCTTGCAGTGGCATGTGCCGCGGTCGCCACCCTTTCGGCTCCATCGACCGCCCATGCGGCGAAGGCCAAGCCGTGCTGGAAGCGGCTGATCGACGACTGGGTCGACAACGGCCGCTTCGATCACTTCTACTCGGCGAGCTGCATCCAGCAGGCGCGGGAACACCTGCCCGAGGACATCCGGGCGTACAGCGACATCGAGGAGAAGATGGACGCGATGCGCCAGCAGGCCGTACGCCGGGTCCAGAACGTGTCGCCGCCGACGAGCGGAGAGTCCGACCCGCCGTCTCAGCCGCCGGTCCGCAGCCAGACCGGCGAGCCGGTGCCGCAGGTGACTCCGGGCCATGATCCGCGCGATCCCGGCCCGATCGTCCAGGCGCTGAACAAAGACACGACGAACGCCGACTCGATCCCGCTGCCCCTGATCCTGCTCGCCGGCCTCGCGCTGCTGCTCATGGCCGCCGGTGCCTCCGGCATCGTCCACCGCAAGCTCCAGGCGCGGCGGGCTTCCGTCCGACGCCCCTCCTAGGCTGCTAGGTCCGTCCCGGGCGGACCGCTCCGAGGACGCAGCCCAAATCTAAGCTGTACGAATAGGCCCGGGAGGTCTCGAGATGTCATCCGCCGAGAAGCTGCAGACACCAGACACAGTCGTCGACGACGGCGCCAGCCTCGGCGTTCGCCGCCTCTTCACCATCCCCGGCCGCGACCCATTCGCGGAGATCGAGTGGGAGACCCGCGACGCGTTCATCCCCGGCAAGGACAAGCCGGTCTTCGAGCAGAAGGGCGTCGAGTTCCCGAAGTTCTGGTCGCAGACCGCCACGAACATCGTCGCGCAGAAGTACTTCCGTGGGCGCCTGGGCTCGCCCGAGCGGGAGCAGAGCGTGAAGCAGATGATCGGCCGCGTCGTCACGACGATCGGCCAGTGGGGTCGCGACGGCGGCTACTTCGCCGACGAGGAAGAGGCGATCACGTTCGAGGACGAGCTCAAGGCGATCCTCGTCAACCAGCTCGCCGCCTTCAACTCGCCGGTCTGGTTCAACGTCGGCTTCGAGGAGAAGCCGCAGTGCTCGGCCTGCTTCATCCTCTCGATCGACGACTCGATGGAGTCGATCCTCGACTGGATCCGCCGTGAGGGCGTCATCTTCCGCGGCGGCTCG
>DASTHD010000230.1:0-9399 GCA_035605555.1 Gaiellaceae bacterium | reverse complement strand
CGCGAGAGGAGGGATCGTGCACGCGGCCCTTGTGAGACTGACGATCGATCCAGAGCAAGCGCCGGCAGCAGCTGAGGCGCTCATGAGCGACATCCTGCCAAGGGTCCGATCGGCCTCTGGCTTCGTCGCCGGCTATTGGCTTGAGCCCGCCGAAGGCCGAGGCTTCTCGATGGTCCTGTTCGAAACCGAGGAGCAAGCACGCGAGGCGGCTCCGCCGGTCAACGGTTGGGCCGCGCCCGGGATCGACATCACCAGCGTCGAGTTTCGGCGGGTGGCAGCGACCGCCTGAACGCGTCGCACTGGCCCGCCTTCGGTTGGATCAGCCCAGGCGAGCTGCGCTTGTTCGAGCCCGGCGAGGTCGAGCGGGCGGCAGCCTGGCCAACGTTCGATTCGCATGCAGCCTCAGCGACCACCTCCCGGCTGCCGCGGCGTTGTTCAAGTCATTTGACTGTTCATCTTATTTGAACGAACTGAAGCCGATGCGCGCGGTTCGGGTGATCGATGACGTCGAGACGCTGAAGCTGATAGCCGAGCCGACGCGGGCCGCGATCCTCGAGCTGTTGACGGAGCGACGCTCTGTGACCGAGCTTGCGCGGACGCTTGAGGTGCCGCGGACACGCCTTTACCACCACATCGAGCTCCTGCGAGACAACGGACTCGTCGAGCAGGTCGACGAACGGCGCGCGGGGGCGTTGACCGAGCGCGTCTACGCCTTGACGGCGAAGACGTTCCGCGTGAGCGCCCGCCTGCTCCGAAGCGGCGACATCGCCGAGCGCGCCGACGCGGTGACGACGCTCCTGTTCGACACGACGAAGGTGGATCTCAAGCGCTCGTTGCTCACGGCACCGGACGGCGATCAGCCGGCGCGGCTCGGCCTTGGCCGAACGATCGCGTTCCTGACCGACAAGGACGCCCAGCGTTTCGTCGCAGAGCTCGAAGAGCTCGTCGCCCGCTTCGACGCCACCCATGCGGAGACACCGACCACGCGTCCCTTCGCGCTTGTTTGGGCGCTCTACCCGTCATCGCGCAGGATCAGCTGATGTCGCGGCGGTTACTCCGCGACCGCTCGTTCCAGCGCCTGTGGGCTGCGCACACCACCTCCAGCTTCGGCGATGCCCTGACCTCACTCGCGCTGCTGCTGATCACACAGCAACTCACCGGCTCGACCGCCGCCGTCGCCGGGACGGCCATCGCGATCGCGCTACCGCAGCTCCTCGTCGGCCTGCTGGCCGGCGTCATGGTCGATCGCTGGAGCCGGCGGCGGGTGATGATCGCCTCCGATCTCGTCCGCGCCGGGCTCGTGCTCGGCTTCATCGCCGTTACGTCGAGCGAGCGGCTGTGGCTGCTCTACCTGATCGCATTCACGCAGTCCGCGGTCGGCACGTTCTTCAACCCGGCGCGGGCGGCGTTTCTCGCCGAGGTGCTCCCCTCCGACCGGCTCTTGCCCGCGAACTCGCTCTCCGAGATGTCACGCGTCGTCGCCGGGGTCGCAGGCGTGGCTGCTGCCGGCGTCCTGGCCAGCCTCGGCAGCCTGAGCGTCGTCTTCGTTGTCGACTCGATCACGTTCCTCGTCTCCGCCGGCTTGGTCGCGCTCGTGCCTCAAAGCCCACGAGGTCGCGACGGCCCCCGCGCGCGCGTTCTCGCCGACCTCGTCACGGGGCTCGCGCTCATCGCCCGGTCACGGACTCTGATGGGCGTCGTGACCGCCGGCGCGGTGGGGATGCTCGGCCTCGGTGCCGTCAACGTCCTCCTCGTCCCCTTCGTCGTCGGCGTGCTCGGCGCGTCCGAGGCGTGGTTCGGCGCGCTCGAAGGCGCGATGGTCGCGGCCATGGTCATCTCCGGAGTGCTTGTCGCCGCGGTCGCGCGAAGCCTGCAACCGACTCACCTGATCAGCGCCGGCGCGGTCGGCATTGGCGTCGGCGTCGGCGGCATCGGCTTCACGCACCAGGTTTGGCAGCTGCTGCCATTGCTGTTCCTCGCCGGCGCCTCCGTCACGCCGTTGCAGGCGTCTGTCACGACGCTCCTGCAGACGACGGTGCAGCCCGAGGTGCGCGCACGCACGCAGGCCGCATTCAACACGCTCGTCAGCGGTGCGAACCTCGCTTCGATCTCACTGGCTGGCGCCGCCGCTGCGGCCATCGGCGTGCGGAACGTGTTCGGCGCTGCGGCGGTGATCGTCATTGCCGCCGGCGTGGCCGCGCATCTCGTCTTCCGCGGCGCGGCGAGCGCTTCGGCAACACCAATCTTGGAGCGCAGATGAGTACGCAGACGAGCTTCCGCCGCGCCAGCGCGGACGACGCCGAGCACATCCGCTGGGCGCTGTACGAGGCGCTCGCCTGGAATCCGGAACGCGAGCTGACGCCACCCGAGGCGACGCTCGAACACCCCCGAGGCAGCCCGCTATCACCGCGACTTGGGCCGTCCCGGCGACGTCGGCGTGATGGCGAGCGCCGGTGACGCCGTCGTCGGCGTCGCCTATTGCCGGCTCTTCACCGAAGCCGACCACGGCCACGGCTACGTCGACGACCAGACGCCCGAGGTCGCGGTCGCCGTCCGCGACGGCTGGCGCGGGAGGGGCCTCGGCACCCGCCTGTTGCAAGATCTCGCCGTCGCCGCTCGCGAGCAAGGCTTCGCGCGCCTGACTTGCGTGTCGACACCGATAACCCGGCACGGCGACTCTACGAGTGCGAAGGCGTAGGTGCGCGGACGAGGCCCGGCTCCTGCGGGGCGCCGGAATCAGCCGGGGTCGTTGGTCTCGGTCACGAGGTATGTCCCCGGGGGTGCGTGCGTGAGGAGTCGCGCGGCTTTGGCGCCGGCTGTGTCGATGTGGATGGTGGGTGGTTGCGGCGGCGTTCGGTAGTCCGTCCGCGGTCCCCAGAAGCGGCCGAAGCGCAAGATGACCGACTCACCCGCGAACTCGCGCGTTGTCTGCTCGAGTTGCTCTACAGCCTGCGCCGCCTCGCCGTCGAGCGCAAATGCAACGCTCTCCACGACGAGCCGGCGCGCAGCTGTGGCCTTCGCGGCGTTGAGCAGATTCGCTCCCCCTTCCCGGCGGATACGGGCGTTTGCCTGGACTGATCCGGCCGACAGCTCGGTCAGGAAATTCACGACGATCCGGGGTCGGAACCGCTGCGTAACGCGCAGGAGCCTTTCGTGGTCGTAGACGTCGCAGAGGATTGGTTCCGCTCCGAGGTCGCGGAGGGATCCCAGCTTCTCGGGCGATCGCGTCAGCCCGGCGACGTCGTGTCGAGTGAGGTGTGGGAGCGTCGCGCGGCCGACGACGCCACTTGCTCCTGCCACGAGGATGCGCATCGTCGTTGAGCAGCGTAGAACTTCGGGATAACTTGCCCCGCCGCAAGCGGTGGCTGGGGCCGCGCTCTGGCGCGAGATCGCTCCACGGTCGGCATCCGGCGGCGTCCGGTCGCCGCAACTCGGCAAGAAAGCGAAAGGGAGGCGTGCGGGCACCGGCCTCGTCACGGGGCGCACCGTGCATCACAAGAGAACGCCTCCATTCGGGCGAGCTGTCGTCCACGGAGTCACACGCGTCGACCACAAACCAATTCACCGCCCAGTCGCGTGGCTCCCAGCATCGCGACTCACGCGGCGAGCGCCCATCGGGCCCGACGCCCATGTTTTCGGCGATGTGCCCTATCCGGCTCGACCATGCTTGGCTTCAGAGCCGCTCTTTACGGCCATCGTCTTCCGCCGCCGCAGCGCCGAGCGCGACCGACGCGAGCGCGACGAACGTGAGCAGGCCGAGGACGCCGAGCGCAAGGAACGGGCCGCCGTCGAACGCGAGCGTCAGGAGAAGGCCGAGAGCGCCGGCCACCGCGGCCATCGCCGTTAGCGACCGCCGAGATCGGCGGGGCGCGAGCGTGGCGCGGTCAGAAGTTCGCTCAGCGGCCTGCTCGTCGAAGCGGCCGCCGAGGACGAGTCCGAAGAGCAGCGCCAGCGACGGGATAAGGATGACGGCGCCGACGGCGACGCCGACGATCGTCGCGATGAGCACCGGCCGCCCGGCGGCGGCCTCCTCCACCGTGAGGCCAGGAAGCAGCTCCGGCCGCTGCGCGAGTGCCCAGCCGACGACGACCGAGGCGACCGCGGCTGAGGCGCCGTAGCGGGCAGCCTCGAATCGCCAGCGTCGAACGAACTCGAGCGTCGCGAGTCCGGCCGCAGCCGAGGCGGCGACGGCCGCGAGCGCAGGCCAGGCGAAGAGGTTGTCACTGAGTCGCTCGGCGTCATACGCGACCACCGCCAGTCCGACGAGCGCGATCGCACCGGCGACGACACCGGCGCCGAGCGCACGCGTGCGGAAGGCGGCAGCGAGCTCACCAAGCCCGGCGCGGGCGGCATCGCCGGCGAGATAGACGGCCGCGACGTAGGCACCGCTAGCGACGGCGAGCGTGCCGACGAGCAGCGACGTCGGGTTCAGCCAGCTCGTCAGTTCATCACCTGCGGCGTTGCCGACCGGGACGCGCCCGGAGGCGATTGCGCCGACGGCGGTGCCGAGGGCGAACGGGGTCAGAAGCGACGAGATCGAGAAGAGCCCGTCGATCGTCCGCCGCTCGATCTCGCGCGCCGTTCCTGCGTGGACGGCATAGGCCGTGCCGCGGAGGATGATGCCGATCGCTGCGATGAACAATGGCACGGTCAGCGTCGAGAAGATCGAGGCGAACGCTTGCGGATAGGCGGTCCAGCAGATGACCAGCACGAAGACGAGCCAGACGTGATTGGCCTCCCAGACGGGCCCCATCGCCCGGTAGGCGTGCTCCCGGAGCGCTCCCCCGTGCTCGCCGAACGCTCCGAACTGCCAGAAGGCGGCGCCGAAATCGGCTCCGCCGAGGACTGCGTAGGCCGTGAGGCCGATAAGCATCAGGACCAGGGGCACCTCGGCGAGCGTCACCGCTCCTCCCGCTCTGCGTCCTTCCGGGCCGCGCCGGCGATCAGAGGCGCAGCGCCGCCCGGCCCTGGCTGGACGTCGAGCGGCGCCCGCGCCAGACGGCCCAGGATCCAGGCGACGGCGACCAGCAGCCCGCCGTAGACCAGCACGAGCGTCGCGTACCCGACCGGGATGCCGCTCGCTCCGGTCACCGCCTCCTCGGTGCGCATGTGCCCGTAGACGACCCACGGCTGGCGGCCGACCTCGGTCGTGACCCAGCCGGCGATCAGGGCGACGACCGACAGCGGCCCCGCGACGACGACCGCCCGGTAGAACCACGGCGAGCGCGGCAGGCGCCGCCGTCGCAGCCAGACAAGCAGATAGACGGCCGAGATTCCGGCGAGCAGGAACCCGATCCCGACCATCGTCTGGAAGGCGACCCGGACGACGTTCACCGGTGGGCGCTCGTCGGCCGGAACCTCTTCGAGCCCGGCGACGCGCGCGTTCGGGTCGTGGAAGGCGAGTAGCGAGAGCAGGCGTGGGAGCGGGATGCCATAGCGAACCTCGTCGTCGTCGTACCAGCCGAGCAGGTGCACCGGTGCTCCCTTCTCCGTTTCGTGCAGGCCCTCGAAGGCGGCCAGCTTGGTCGGCTGCTCGCGCGCGACCTCGCGGGCCGCCCAGTCGCCGACGACAATCTGGACCGGCGCTGCCAGCGCGGCGATCGTCAGCGGCACCACAAGCGCCACCCGCTCATACCGGCCGCGGCGGCCGCGGAGCCAGCCCCAGGCGTAGACGGCGGCGGTCAAGAAGCCCGCGACGATGTAGGCGGCGACGTACATGTGCACGACCTCGTGCCAGAGGAACTGGTTGCCAAAAAGCGCCTCGAGCGGGCGGACGTCGGTGACCCGTCCCTCCTCGAGAGTGAAGCCGCTCGGGTGGTTCATCCAGGCGTTTACTGAGATGACCGTCAGCGAGCCGGTGAAGCCGGCAATGGCGACGGGGATGCCGCTGAGGAAGTGCACTCGCGGCGACAGGCGGTCCCAGCCGTACACGTAGACGGCGATGAAGATGGCCTCGACGAAGAACGAGAAGGCCTCGAGCGTGAAGCCGAGCCCGAACACCTCGCCGAAGGTCGCCATGAAGCTCGGCCACAGCAGCCCGAGTTCGAAGCTCAAGATCGTGCCGGTGACGACGCCGACTGCGAAGAGGGCAAGCATCACCTTGGACCAGCGCTTGGCGATCGTGCGGTAGACGGGATCGCCAGTCCGCAGCCAGAGTGCCTCCATGAAGAGGACGAACGCTGGGAAGGCGATCCCGAAGCAGACGAGCGGGATGTGCACCGCGAACGAGAGCGCCTGCATCTGCCGCGCCTCGAAGACGTACTCCTGGTCGACGGGCGCGAACGGAGCCGCGGCGAGCAAGAACCAGATCAAGCTTCGCTGACCTCCCTCGCTCGAACCTCGCGCACCTGACTACGTCTCGGGCCGCAGCGCGCGATCCGGGGCCGAGCAGACCAAAGGACGGCGCCGCTCGCCAACCCGGCGCCGGCAACAACGGGCGTGTTGGTCTCGACCTCCATCTTCCACCTCCTTGGCAGCGTATGCGGGTGGCGGCGGCGAGTCCCCCGACGCTGGCCGTGGCGCCTACGCGACCGCGCGGTGGGAACGGCGCTTCGTGGCGATGCCGTCGAGAATCTCATTGACCGAGGCGACGAACTTCTCAATGCCCTCGAGCTCGAGCGTGGCGATGACGTCGTCGTAGTCGACGCCGACGGCGTAGAGCTTGTTGAACAAGTACTGCACCTCGTCGAGATCAGACTCGAGCCGCAGCTCGACCCGGCCGTGGTCTTGGAAGGCGCGCATCGTCTCCTCGGGCATGGTGGAGATCGTCTCCGGCCCGATCAGCTCCTCGACGTAGAGCGTGTCGCGCAGGCTTGAGTCCTTCACCGACGTCGACGCCCAGAGGCAGCGCTGCGCGGTCGCGCCGCGCGCGGCGAGAGCGTCCCAACGCTCGCCGTGGAACAGCGGCTTGTACTGCTGGTAGGCGAGCTTCGCGTTGGCGATGCCGAGGCGCCCCTTGAGGTCGTCACGACCGGTTTCGGCGAGGCGGCGATCGGTCTCGGTGTCGACGCGCGAGACGAAGAAGCTGGCGACGGAGTGGAGACGACTCGGGTCGCCGCCCGAGGCAACGAGCCGCGCGAGCCCGCGCAGGTATGCCTCGGCCACCTGGCGGTGGCGGGTGAGCGAGAAGATCAGGGTCACGTTGATCGCGTAGCCGCGCGCGGTCATCTCCTCGATCGCCGGTACGCCCGCGTCGGTGGCCGGGATCTTGACCAGCAGGTTCGGGCGCGCGATTGCCTTGTGGAAATGCGTTGCTTGCGCGATCGTGGCCTGGGTATCGGCGGCAAGGTTGGGGTCGACCTCGATCGAGACGTAGCCGTCGCCGGCTTCCGTTCGCTCCCAGACCGGTCGGAGAAGATCGCAGGCGGTGGTGACGTCGCGCATCGCCAACTCGAGGAAGACGCTCTTGGCGTGGCCGCTTGATGCCGCGATCTGCTCGTCGTAAGCCTGCCCGTGCGCGAGCGCCTTCTGGAAGATGCTCGGATTCGAGGTGACGCCGACGACGGCGTCCTCATCAACGGCCCTCGCGAGAGCGCCGGATTCGATCAGATCGCGCGACAGGTAGTCGATCCAGACGCTCTGGCCGAGCGCCGACAGCTGATGCAAGCGGGAGCTCATTGCGACCTCCCGCCGACGAGGTTCCGCTCAAAGGGCAGCAACGACATGAGCCTTTAGGAACTGCGCCGGCGATGTCTCGCCGGGGCAGGCTTGGCTCGCTTCCAGACAAGCTGCTTCTTAGTGAGTCCGGCGGCGACTAGCAACAGCGCCGGGCTGAGTACGGCGAGAGTGGACGTATAGGTCTCGAGAGCTTCCCATCTTGCACCTCCTTGTCTTGGAGGATCGCTGGCGCCTACCTGCGGCGCTATTGGGCCTGGACCTCATCTGTGTGGCTGACAAGGCCGATCGCAACGCGAGATGGGGCCGCGACCCGATGGCTGGCGGACGTCGCCGCCTCCACGATCCGACCCCTGGGCGACGACGACGGGCCTTCCGCGGTGCGGATGACGGCGGAGGAGACGCTGCGCCCGACTCTCCGTCGGCGCCGGCGACCACCAGGCGCGCGCCGCGGTCGCGGGCGAACTCGAGGATGCCTTGCCCGGCGCGCCTTCGAGAATCTCGCTCTCGGCGGTGACGCCGGCGCGCGCGGCAGCCCAGAGCGCGCGGTCGAGCACCCGTCGCGCCTTCGCCATCGCGGCCTCAGGCGCCGCTGGTAGACGGGCGTGCCGAAGAAGCCGGCGGGCCCGCGTCGGACGTAGACGAAGACCAGCGGGGGTGTTGATCTCAGCAGCGAGCCGGACAGCCGTGTCGAGGGCGGCCGTGCTCGCCGCAGAGCCATCGACGGCGGCGACGACCGGGTGCGAGCCATCGACGCCGCAGATGATCGCCCTCATTCGACTTCCTCGCTTTCTGTTTCTGTTCGACCTGCCTCCAGGCTGCCGCGTGTCGCCTGCGGCGGGTATCGGGCCGCGAGCCCATTTGGTGCGCGGGCTCAAGCCCATCTCGAGACCATCGGGCGGTCGTCGCGTGCTCTTTGCCAGTCATGGGGTCCCGACCGCCTCGAGATGGGTGGGTCAGCCGATGGCGGTCGCGACGACGCCGCGCGAGCCTGAAAGAAAGCGAAAAGGAGGAATTGATGAGCGGCTCGATCATTTGTGGCGTCGACGGCTCCCAGTCGGCCAAGAGCGCGGCGCGTGTCGCCCGCGCCCTGAGCAGCAAGCTCGGGCTGCGGCTGGTGTTCGTGCGCGTCGTCGACCCCGGTTCTGCCGACGAGCAGATCAGCACGCCTGCAGAGCGGCTCGAGCGCCTAACTGGGTGCACGACCGAAGTCGACTGCGGCGCCGGTTGGCTCGTTGACGTTGGCCATCCAGCCGACCGGCTGGTCGCAGCAGCCGCCGACGAGGAAGCCAGGCTGATCGTCGTCGGCTCGAGCGGACAGTCTTCGTCATCGCCCGGTCTCTCGGCCGAGGTATCGCGACGTGCGCCGTGCCCAGTGGTGGTCGTGCCCCCGGGCGCCGACGGCCACGGCGACATCGGCTTTGTCGACGCCATCGCGCGCCTGCGCCACGACTCGAACAGGAAGCAGGCTCAGGCCGGCCACGACCCAGGTGTCCGCAACTTCCCCGGCGGCATCGTCCGCTTCAGCCTCGGCGGGCACCGTGACGGCAGCTAGCAGCTTCGGCGCGTCGACGGTGACCGCAGCCGAAAGGAGGAAGCGATGGAACGCGTGGCGATCGTCGCACGCTTGAAGGAAGGAACTGGGCCCCGCGCCGCTGAGCTGATCGCAGCCGGCCCGCCGTTCGACCTCGCCGAGACCGGCATCGTCCACCACAGCGTCTATCTCTCTGCGGGCGAGGTCGTGTTCGTGTTCGAAGGCCACCAGGTCGAGTGGATGGTCGACGA
>DASTHD010000229.1:0-3310 GCA_035605555.1 Gaiellaceae bacterium | reverse complement strand
TTACGTCAACAAGCAGTTCGAGGTCGTCAGCGTCGAGAACGGTCGCTGACGGTTCACTGGTCGGGGGCCGGGATTTCGCTCGGCCCCCGCTCGGCGTTCGTATCCTCTCGGCATGGAGCCGAGCGGACGCGTGGCGGCCGGAACGATCGCCATCCTCGCCTTGCTCTTCGCGGCGCCGGCGACCGGCGTACGCGAAGGCACACCGGGCTGTCCTCCGAACCTCGCCAACCAGCTGGCATCGACCGGCCCCGCGCGCCAGCTCGTCACGGCGGTGACCGCGCAGCGCTCTTCCACCAGCGGCCGCCTGCGGCTCTGGCGGAAGGCTGGCGCCTGCTGGCGGCCGGTCGCCGGGCCCTGGTCGGCGTGGGTCGGAGGCCGCGGCGTCTCTCCAACGAAGCGCGAAGGAGACCGGACGACGCCCGCCGGAGCATTCGGCTTCGGGCGCGTGATGTACGGAGTCCGCCCCAACCCGGGCGTGCGCTATCGCTATCGCCGCGTGGTCTGCGGAGACTGGTGGGTCGAGGACTCGCGCTCTCCGTACTACAACCAGTTCCACCATGTCCCATGCGGCACCCAGCCACCGTTCCGCATCACGAGCGAAGACCTCTCGCGCTCGCCGACGGCGTACCGCCATTTCGCGGTCATCGCCTACAACATGAATCCGGTCGTGCCCGGTAAGGGATCGGGGATCTTCCTGCACGCCAGCACGGGGCGGCCGACACTCGGCTGCGTCAGCCTGCCGGTGTCACCACTGGTCCAGACGCTGCGCTGGTTGCGCTCGTCCCACGCTCCGCTGATCGTGATCGGGACGCGCTCAGAGATCCGAAAGTACCGATGGAGCTCAGCACCCAAGACGAGCTGATCCTTCTCGGCCTGCTGGCCGCGATGACGGCGCTCGTCGCGCTCGCGCCGATCCTCCGCGTCCCCTATCCGATCCTGCTCGTTCTCGGCGGGCTCGCACTCGGATTCATTCCCGGCGTCCCGACGTTGACCCTTCCGCCGGAGCTCGTGCTCGTCGGCGTGCTGCCGCCGCTCCTGTACTCGGCGGGCTTCTTCACGGGGCTCCGCGAGCTGCGCGCCAACATCCGCCAGATCAGTCTCCTCGCCGTCGGGCTCGTCGTCATGACGATGGTGGCCGTTGCCCTCGTCGCGCACGCCGTGACGGATCTGAGCTGGGCGTCGTCGTTCGTGCTTGGAGCCGTCGTCTCACCTACGGATCCCATCGCGGCGACGGCGATCGCACGCCGCCTGGGAGTTCCTCGGCCCATCGTCTCCATCGTCGAGGGCGAGAGCCTCGTGAATGACGCCACGGCCCTCGTCCTCTATGGCAGCGCCGTCACGGCAGTCGTCGCCGGCACCTTCTCCATCTGGGATGCGGGGCTCGAGTTCGTTGCGAGCGTCATCGGCGGAGTCGCCGTCGGTCTGGGCGTCGCCTGGATCGTCGCGCTCGTGCGCATCCGGCTCGACAACATCCCGGCGGAGATCGCGGTTTCGCTGCTTAGCGGCTACCTCGCGTACATCCCGGCGCAGGCGCTTCACGTCTCCGGCGTTCTCGCGGCGGTCACCGTCGGCGTCTACCTCGGCTGGCGCAGCCCGGAGCTCTCGACGCCGGCGATGCGAATGCAGGGCCTCCCGGTCTGGGAGACCCTCGTCTTCCTTGTCAACGCGCTGCTCTTCACGCTCGTCGGGATGCAGCTGCGCCCGATCCTCGACACGCTCGGGAATCGCTCGGCGGGAAGCCTTCTCGCCGAGGCCGTCGTCGTCACCGCGGTGGTGATCGTCGCCCGGATCGTCTGGGTCTTCACGGTCGGGCCACGCCAAAACTCGGCCGTCATAGCGTGGACGGGCATGCGCGGAGCGGTCTCGCTGGCCGCCGCGCTCGCGATCCCGCTGACGACGGACGCCGGCGCCGCCTTCCCGGGCCGTGAACTGATCATCTTCCTCGCGTTTTCGGTCCTTCTCGGCACGCTCGTGGTTCAAGGCTTGACGCTGCCCCTCTTGATCCGTCACCTCGACCTCGAGGAGGACCGCCTCCCAGCGAAGGAGGACGCTGGGGCGCGCATCGTCGCTGCGGAAGCCGCACTCGAGCGGCTGGAGGAGCTGCTGGACGAGGACTGGGTTCGGCCGGAGACCGCCGAGCGGCTGCGCGGCCTCTACAACTTCCGGCGCACTCGGTTCCAGTCCCGGAAGGCCACGGACGACGACGGCGAGATCGAGCGCCGGTCGACCGACTACCAGCGGCTGCGCCGCGAGCTGCTGGAAGCAGAGCGCGCGGCGATTGTTGGCCTACGCCGCGACGGACGGATCGGCGACGACGTGATGCACGCGATCGAGCGCGACCTCGACCTCGAGGACACGCGACTCGACGTCTAGAGAACGACGCCTGGCCGAAGCCAGGCGTCGTGTGACTTACCCGAGGAGCGGTTCCCGCTCGCCCATCAGCACCTCGAGGCGCGCCAAGGCGCTGGCCTCGAGCTGCCGGATGCGCTCGCGGGTCAGACCGAGCTCACGGCCGATCTGCTCCAAGCTCCGCTGCTCGCCACCGCCGGCGCCGATGCCGAAGCGAAGCTCGAGCACTCGCCGCTCACGCTCGTCGAGCTCGGACATCGCGTCGCGAAGCCGGTCGTGCTCGAACGAGGTGTCTGCCAGCTCGAGCGGGTCGTCCGCATCGGTGTCCGCGAACAGATCGCCGAACTCGGCGTCGCCGTCGCCGATCGTCTGGTTGAGCGAGACCGAAGCCTCGACGGCGTCGAGCGCCTCCTCGGCGTGCGACAGCTTCAGCTGCGCCGCCTCGGCGAGCTCCTCGGTCGTCGGCGTGCGGCCCTCGGCCGCCTCCAGCCGCTGGCGCGCGCGGCGCAGCTTCTGGCGCCGCTCCTGCACGTGCACGGGCACGCGAATCGTCGCGGACTGGTTGGCAATCGCCCGCTGGCAAGCCTGGCGAATCCACCACGTTGCGTACGTGGAGAACTTGAAGCCCTTGCGCCAGTCGAACTTCTCGACCGCGCGGTTCAGGCCGATGACGCCGTCCTGGATCAGGTCCAGCAGCGGGACGCCGTGACCCTGGTAGCGCTTGGCGAGCGAGACCACGAGCCGCAGGTTCGCGTTGACCATGTGCTCCTTCGCCGCCCGGTCGCCGCGCTCGATGCGCTTGGCGAGCGCCACCTCCTCGTCGGCGGTCAGCAGCTTGTAGCGGCCGATCCCGTTCAGGAACAGCTGCAGGCTGTCGGTTGTGGTCGGCGTGGACGGCGTCAGGTCGAGCTCAGGCTGGGCCGACTCCTCGCCGGCGGCCTCCTCGATCTCGACGTCTGCG